>CAZZBK010000094.1:0-23801 GCA_964652155.1 uncultured Planctomycetaceae bacterium
CTACCTGTGCATGGTGCGCGAGTCGGCCTACGCGCTGCTATCGGTCATCAACGACCTTCTCGCCTACTCGAAGATCGAAGCCGGACGACTGGAACTCGACTTGACCGACTTCGACTTGCACGAGCTGATCGGCGACGCCATCAAGTCGCAAGCCGTGCGGGCCCATAAGCAAGGCCTGGAAATTGTCTACCGTATTGCGACCGAGGTCCCCCGCGCCATTTGCGGCGACGAGGTCCGGCTGCGTCAGGTCATCACCAATCTGCTCAGCAACGCGGTGAAATTCACACCGCAAGGCGAGGTGCGCCTGAGCGTCGAGTGTGACGGCACGAGTCACGATCCAATCACGCTGCGGTTCTCGGTGACCGACACGGGCATTGGCATCCCGGCCGAAAAGCAGCAACTTGTGTTCGGTGCCTTCGAGCAGGCCGACGTCACCACGACACGGCGTTTCGGCGGCACCGGACTGGGGCTGAGCATCTCGGCGCGTTTGATCGAACTGATGGGAGGACGCATCTGGGTCGAGAGCGAAGTGGGCCGCGGAACGACGTTCTACTTCACGGTGCAGGTCTCGCGACCCTCGGCCGGTTGGGGCCGTTTGCCCGAACCTCCCACGGAACTCGTCGGCCAGCGCGTGCTCGTGATAGACGACAATGACGCGCAGCGCGCGGTGCTCACCGAGATGATTAAGAGTTGGCGGATGCAACCGACGAGCGTGGCCACCGCCGCTGCGGCCCGCGAGGCTCTCGCGCAGGCCGAGGCCAGCGGACAACCGTTCGCCGCCGCGCTCGTCGACGTGCTGCTCTTCGACGACCCCGACCGGCAGTTGGTGCATGCCATCGCCCAATCGGGCCAGGTGACCGCGATTGTTCCCATGCTCACGGCCAGCTGCGCGTTCAATACGGGGGCGCAACTCCGCGCCGCCGGCGTGACCGCGCCGCTCATCAAGCCGGTCAAACCCTCCGAGCTGCTCAACATGCTCGCCGAGCAGTTTGGCCCCGACGCCTTCTTGCCCCCCGAGCCCGATCTGGTCGAGTCGCGCACAACCGCCGTGCGCTCGCTGCGTGTATTGCTCGTGGAAGACAGCGAGGTGAATCAGATTGTAGCGCTGCGGCTGCTCACGAATCGTGGACATCATGTGCAGGTGGTGAACAACGGAGCCGAAGCGCTCGACCAATTGGAAACAGGAGGCCCTTTCGACGCCGTGCTCATGGACGTGCAAATGCCCGTGATGGACGGTCTGGCCGCAACGGCTGAAATTCGCCGCCGCGAACAAGTCAGCGGCGCTCATGTGCCGATCATCGCCATGACTGCGCATGCAATGGAAGGGGATCGTGAGAACATCTTGGCGTCAGGAATGGACGACTACGTCTCGAAGCCCGTGCGTCCCAAGGATCTCTTCGATGCGTTGGAAGGTCTGGCGATCAACGAGTCCGCGAATGAAATGACCCCCGAGGTCGAAGCCGCCTCGACCATCGACTGGGACGCGGCAGTAGCTCGTTTGGGTGGCGACCGAGCGTTGCTCGATGAACTCATCCAGGTTTTTCTCGGCGAAGCCCCCAAGCTGCGCGAACGCATCCGCGAGGCGGTCGAGCATCGCGACGCTCCGCAGTTGCGGTTGGCTTCCCACACGCTTAAGGGGGCCGTGAGCAACTTCGCGGCCAAAAACGCCTTCGAGGCCGCCCTGCGGTTGGAAACTCTCGCCCAGAATGGTAACTTGACGGGCGTTGAGTCGGCCCTGGCCGAGTTTGAAATTGAACTCGACGTGCTCCTGGAGAGCTTGTCGAGCTCGCCAAATTGATGCATCGCCCGTGCTTGAGGAGTTTGTGATGACAGTGGTGCTCGTGGTCGACGACTCGGCCGTCGACCGGCATTTGGCCGCGAGCCTGTTGCGTCAACACAGCCAGTTGGATGTACTCGAGGCCGACGGGGGCGCTACGGCGTTGCGGCTGCTCGAAGAGCAACCCATCGACGTTGTGGTGACCGACCTGCAAATGCCCGAGGTGACAGGCCTCGATCTCGTGCGGCAAGCCCGCACGAGGTTCCCTCATACGGCGGTCGTCATCATCACCTCGCAAGGGAGCGAGGAATTCGCGATCGAAGCCCTGCGTAGCGGCGCAGCCAGCTACCTCCCCAAGGCGCGCATGGCGCAAGATCTGCACAACACCATCGAGCATGTGCTGGCCGCCTCTCGGGCCGACCGATCGCACGAACAACTGCTCGACTCGCTGCAAGTCAGCGAGTCGCATTTCACGATCGCCAACGATCCGGACCTCGTGCCTCCGCTGGTCGAGCACCTGCGCGACGAGTTGATCCGGATGCGCATCTGCGACGAGGCCGAGTTGACACGGATCGGCATCGCCGTGCATGAGTCGCTCGTCAACGCCATCGACCACGGCAACCTCGAACTGAGCAGCGACCTGCGCGAGGATGACGACCGTCGCTATCACGCCCTGGCCAATGCTCGCCGCGCGGAAAAGCCTTACAGCGATCGTCGCGTGCATTTTCAATTACGCGTGACGCGCGACGAGGCACGCTGCATGGTGACCGACGAGGGGCCAGGCTTCGACCCCTCGAAACTGCCCGACCCCACCGACCCCGCCAATCTCGAACGGGTCTTCGGTCGCGGGCTGTTGCTGATCCGGACCTTCATGGACGATGTGTTTCACAACGAGCGCGGCAACCAGATCACGATGGTCAAACGGCGACAGTAACGGTCTCCAACCGACCGAAAAACTCACGTGGCCCTCTCGCAACCGTTATAACCGGCATCGTTGCGCACTGCTGGGTGTTAAACCGTAGGGGCTCTGCTCGACGTAAAGCGTCTGCGCGATTTGTGTGTTCTGCCGGTGCCGTCGGTTGTAGCCAGCTTAGCGTGCCGACGCTAAGCATTGGATTCGCTTTACAACTTCAGACGATGCTGCCAATACAGCCGAACATAGCGTCCCTGCACTAGAGATGACTTGCGCGGCTTTTTCATCCACATCCGATCGTGCAGACGGTTTCGAGGCCATCTTTCCCAAGATGCCGAATTGCGCGGTCGACAGCGAGGCGGCGATGCGAAGCAATCTGAAGTTGGGTGCCCTGACCGTGGCCGCGTGGCTGACGCTGCTGGGGCGCTCCTGGGCCGATGAGCCCATGATCCAATTGGCCACGCATTGGGTGGAGCAAGAAGCTGTCCCTCCCGGCGCACGACCCGTGCTCACCGCGCCGACCGAGACACGCCCGACCTACGGCATCGCGCAGCCCAATACCCCCGGCTGGTCGCCGCCTCCGACGGGCTTTAGTCCGCCGCAGTCCGCTCTGTCGACGCCCCCCGTGGGCAGTTACGCCCCCGCGACAACCAGCTACCCCACGACGTTCGGCAGCATCGCGTCCGCATTCGACTCATGCTGCGGAGGCAATGAGTCCTGCACCGATCCGAACATGTGCGACGACCGCTGCCCGCGCTGGGGGCTCGAACTGTTCACCAACTACGACTCGTGGCGCGGTATTTCCGAAGACATCTATCAAAACAACAACGGCGCGTCCTACGGATTCAACGCCGGTGTACCCATTCCCTTGCTCAGCGCGCTGGGCATGGGTGCCCAATTCGGCGGGAGCTACGGCACCTATGACTACATGGGTCGACCGCTCGCCGAACAAAACAGAATCCAGCAGCAGACGTTTGCCACGGCGGGTCTGTTTCGCCGCGCCGACGCCAATCTTCCGATCAGTCTCGCATTCGCCCACGACTGGATGGCCAACGAGAACTTTGGCAGCGTGTCGGACGAGCCGTTCCTCGCGCAGTGGCGTGCCCAGGTCGGCTACATGATCAACCCGCGCCACGAAATCGGCGTCTGGGGAAGTTGGCTCGAACGTTTTGACACGCAGCAAAATGATGTCACCAACTCGCTGCTCACCTACCGGCCCGTAAGTCAGCTCAACCTCTACTGGCACTGTAAGTCGTGTTGGCGCGGAGCCGATTTCTGGACCTGGGTCGGCCTGCCCGATCGCCGTCGCGGAAACGGCGACGGTACGCTCGGCGAGTTCATTGTCGGGTCGGCCATCAATGTCCCGATCAACGATCGCCTCGCCGTGATGGGCAACTGCGTCTACATGAAGCCGTCGGCCAATGCCGGTTTCACCGCCAGCGCGCAGGACGGCTTCAATCTCAGCTTGGGCATCGCCTGGTACCCCGGTCGTCAAGCCCGTAGTTGCACCGTCGCCGGCCGCACCTGGATGCCGCTCCTGCCTGTGGCGAACAATGGCAACTTCTGGGTCGACCGCTACTAACCTTGTCGCATGACATTCGCCTGGGTCGACATACACACACCCTAGCCGGTCCGTCTCGGACCGGTGGTGAGCGGCACTCAGCACACGACCACTTCGCCTCTGATCCCGCCCTGCCCTCAACACACACTTCGCGCTCAACACGAATGGTCCGAGATGGACCGGCAATCGAAGGAGCGTCACGACGCTGGTCTTCAACGCTCGCACCATCGTTGCCACATCGTGCGGTATGCGTCTTCGAGTTCGCGTGTGAATCGCCCGGCGTCACACAGCGGCGATTGTCCCATGCGGGCCCGCAGCTCGCGTCGCAGTTGCGCCAAGCGTGGCCAGTCGTTCGCCAGCCTCGCCGCGATCTCGACAAACTCGTCCGGCGATTGGGCGATCAACTCAACAAGCCCCACCTGAGTGAGCACGCTCGACACCATGCGTCCCGCATAACGATTGCCGTAGAGCGTGATCATCGGCACGCCCATCCACAGCGCCTCGCAGGTGGTCGTGTGTCCGCTCCAGGGGGTCACATCGAGCGAGATATCAAGATCCAAATAGTGAACCATGTGGTTCGCGGTCGAGGGCCAGGTGTCGCTAAACTCTAACCGACTGGCATCAATGCCACGGCGCGCAAACGAGTCGACGAACGGTTGCCGCCGCTCGCCGCGACAGGTCTTGCGAACGATTCTTAAATGCGCCGAAGGCACGGCATGCAAGACTTTTGCCCACAGATCGAGTGTCGAGTCACTGAGCTTCGACAAATTGTGCAACGAACCAAACACGATATAGCCACGCTGCTCGGCGGGTAGAGGCGTCGGCGGCGGTGCGTCGCCAGCCGGCGAATAGCAGCAAAAGATCGTCGGCAGCCGCACCAGTTGCTCGGTGTGCCGGACCGGCTCCCCCGGCGGATCGCACACCATGTCGGTGATCCGGTAGTCGATCGAGGGCACACCCGTCGTGTTCACGTATCCCAGATACGTCACCTGCACCGGGGCCATGCGCTGCGCGACCGCCACCAATCGATTGCGGGTCGTGTGTCCGTGCAACTCGACGAGAATATCGAGTTGGTCCGCGCGCACCTGCTCGATCAACTGCTGATCGGGCAGATTGCGAATCCTTCGCCAGGTGGCCGACGTTTGTTGCAAATGATCGCTGAGCGCGTCGTGCGTGACGGTGTCGTCGTAGCAGTAAATTTCGAATCGACGCGGGTCGTGCTTCCGCAACACGCTCAGCATGAAGAACGCGACCGGATGCGACTTCCAATCGCCTGACAGGTAACCGACCCGCAACGGTCGATCAGCACGGCGGCTTTGTGTCCACGCCGGAGGCGGTGGTAGGTGTTGGGCATGCTGCTCGCCCCAGCGACGGTGCTCGATGAACAACGCGTCGGGGCTCATGCGGTCGTCGTAGTTGAGTGCGAAGAGCAAATTCGAGTGTGCCTCGGCAAAATCTGGTTTCAACTCCAGCGACCGGCGATAGAGCGGGATGGCTTCGAGCGGACGCTCGTCGAGCGCGTACGCCGCGCCTAGATTGTTCAGGGCCAACGGCATGTCGGGCGACAGTGCCAACGCGCGCTCGAAACACGCTTCCCCCTCCCGACCTCGATTCAGCTTGCTGTACTCGCACCCCAGGTTGTTCCAGGCGTCATGGTGTCGCGGATTGAGTTCAACCGTATGCTGGAACAGCGCGATGGCGTTGTCGGTGTTCCACAGATCGCTTTGCACCAGCCCCCCCTTGTAATACACCTCGGGGCTGTCGGGGCGCAGCGCGCCGGCGCGTTGCAGCCAGTTCCAAGCCTCTTCGAGGCGGTGGAGCTTTCGCAGCACTTCGCCGCCGTTGGCGAGCATCACGGCATCGTTAAACTGCACCAGCTCCAGGGCCCGATGGATGTATTGAATCGCCTCGTCGAGTCGCCCCTGCTCATGGGCCACGCATCCCAACAAATGCCAGGCGGCCGGATGTTGCGGCGCGACACCGAGCACCTGGCGATACGCGCTCTCAGCCTGGGCGTAATGCCCCTGCCGATGCAGGGCGATGGCCGACTCGATCTGCTCGCGATAAGGATCGGTGGGCACGCTCATGTTCTACTCGGGGTGAGTCTCTAGCCAGCGCAGCCACATCGCGCGATAGGCCTGCTCGAGGCGGCGCGTAAAGCCCACCGCATCACACAAGCCGCTCTGCGCCATCTCGTCGCGCAGCGTGGCACGCAGCGCCGGCAGTTCACTGCGCCGCTCGGCAAGCTGGGCCGCAAGTTCCACGTACTGCTCGTGTGTCTCGGCAATCCATTCGTTCCGTCCGAGGGCCGTGAGCGCGCTGGCCACCAATCTTCCACAACGTCGCGTGCCGCGCCAAGTGAGCATGGGCACTCCCATCCAGAGTGCGTCGCACGCCGTCGTGTGCCCGCTCCAGGGGAACACGTCGAGCGCCACGTCAACCTGGGCGTAGATGTCGAGGTGCGTTCGCTCGCTCAGGTCATGATCGAAGAGTAACCGCTGGCGTTCGATCCCCCGCTGCCGGAACTGCTCGGTGACATAATCGATGACCGGGCCGCGAAACGTCGTGCGAAACAGCAGCAGCCGCGCGTCGCTGACCCGTCGCAGGACCGCTGCCCAAACGTCAAACACATCGGCGTTCATCTTGGCCAGCCCGTGTAGCGAGCCGAACGTGAACGGCTCGCCCCGCGCAACCGGAGACGGCGCCACGGTGGGGGCGCTGCTCGGCGGCGCGTAACAGGCAAAGCATGGGTCGAGCCGCACTAGCTGTTCCGTGTACAGGGCGTCACTCCCCGGCGGGTCGAGCACCGAGTCGCTGAGCAAGTAATCGACCCGCGAGAGGCCCGTGGTATTGGCGTATCCCAGGTACGTGACTTGAATCGGAGCGGTTCGCGCCGCCAACGGGACCAGCCGCGCCAGCGATGTGTGCCCCGACAGGTCGACGAGGATATCGATGTTGTCGGAGCGGACCTGTTGCACGAATCGCTGGTCATCCCAGCCGTAGGTGGCTCGCCATTCGCCGACGTAAGACCGAAGCTGCTCGGTGACCGCGTCGGGAAAAGGCGCATCGCTGTAGCCGATGGTCGAGACCTGCGCGCGATCGTGCTGCCTGAAGAACGGCTCGACAAACCGTGCCAACGCATGCTCGCGAAAGTCACCCGACATATACCCTATGCGCAGCACGCGATGCGGATCGCGCGACACACGCAGCGTCGGCAACGGTTTCAGCCGGGCCTCGAACTGCGCGCCCCATTGGCGATGCTCCTCGAAGATCGTCCGCGCATCGAGCCGCGGATGATAGTTGAGCGACAGCAGCAGCCGATTCGATGGCAACTGTTGCTGCGGCGCGAACGGCAGCGCGCCGCGTAACACGTCGATTGCCCGCTCGATTTGCCCCAGGTGTGAGAGCGCAACGTTCAAATTCTCGTAGGCGAGAAAATGCCGCGGCGCGAGCTGAATGGCCCGTTCGTAACAGGCCACCGCTTCGAGCAGTTCGTGGCGTTGCTGCATCGAGTTGCCCAAGTTGTTCCACGCGTCGGGATTACAGGGGTCCAACTCGATGGCCCGGCGAAGCCAGAGGACGGTTTCCTCGAACCGTCCCTGCCGGATCAAGGCATTGGCCAGTCCGAGCGCGGCGGCGGCGTAGTTCGGCCGGATCTCCAAGGCCCTTCGGTAGGCCTGTTCGCTCGTGCTGAAGAGCAGCAGGTCGTTGCAGACGCCCCCCAGGTTGCACCAGCCTTCGTCGTAACTCGGGTTGATGGACACAGCCTGTTGCAAGGCGAGCCGCGCACGATGCCGTTGCCCGCTCGCCCGCAAGGCCGCTCCGTAGGTGTTGCAGATCAGGGCATTGCCCGGCTCGATCCGCAAGGCCGTTTGCACACACTCGACGCTCCGCGGGTAGTCGCCGCGCTGATAGGCGGCCAGCCCCAGGTAATGCCAGGTCGAGGCATCGCGGGGCTGATCGTGCAGCACTGCCTCATAGAGTTGCTCGGCCGCGGCGAACTGCTGCTGACGATGCAACTGCATCGCCTCGATCAACCGCGGATCGGTGGATGAAACAGACAAGTGCGACACTCGGTTCGACGGATGTGCCCGAAACTCGCTGCTGTCACACAGGGGGACAGACTCGCCACGCGAACGGTGAACGCAATTATACGCTACCGCAGTGCGCAGATTACAAGTTCAACTTGTCCAATTCGTCGACCAGCAGATCCAAGTCGTCCTTGGCTCCCTGCGGCTTGTCCGACTGACGCTTCGGGATGCCAACGTTCATGCCGACCGCGTCGCGCCCCACGGCCACCAACTCGACATCGCGTTCGAGCACCGCTTGTTGCAGCGCGTCGGGAGCACCAAACAATTTCGACAAGTCGATCTTGAGCGCGCCAATCTCGGCGTTCGGGCTGCCGGCGATGTCGGGCGATTTGTGCTGCGGGAAGATGATCGCGTTCTCGGGACACACCCGGCTACAGGCCGGACACCCCTTGCGGCAACTGTCGGGCTGCTCGACCAGGATGGTCTCGGCACGGTCGACACCGTAGACGCCAAACAGGCAAAAGTCGATGCACTCCATGCAGTTGGTGCAGCGGCTGTAGTCAATGACCGGATACCAGCGTCGCGCCGGTGCCTCGGTAATCCGCACGGGCTCGACCGGGGTCAATGGCGATTCGACCGGCGCGAGCGCGACATCGCGCGTGGGCTCGATGAATCGCTGCAACGACTCGGCCTTCGGCGCGCCGCCAATCCAGCCAAGCAAGTCGACGGTTTGCGTTGAGTTCTCGCGCGTGATGCGCATGATCTCGTCAATGAACGGCTGCGCCTCGTTGCGGACGCGCAGGTCAAGGCAGTAAATGCGCCGGTTGGGCGCGGCGCGCGAGTCGATCACGCGCGGCTTGGCGTCGCCGCCCTGCCCCGCTTCGGTCTCGTCATCGTCCTCATCATGTTCGGCGTCGTCGGGGTAGTCGAGCAGCACCGAGCCTTCATGCCCGCGAATGCCGTTGCGATCGAGCACCCAACGCGCGGCCCGGCCAAAGAGCCAGGACATCAACACGAGGTCCCCCTGGATGCCTTGCAGGCAGAGCATGCCGGTGCCGTCGGGCGTGAGGTCGTAAAGGTGTGGAATGACCGTCACCTCGACGTTCCGCTCGAAGAGCAGAGCGCCGATGATGTCCTCTTCCAGCTTTCGCTTGGCCGGGTTGCTGCTCTGCCCCTGCGAAACGACGACCGTAATTTTTCTCGCCATGCTGACTCCGATAACTGACCTTGGGCCAACTCTCGCGCTCCGCTCACGCGTCGCGGCTAACGAAACGCTTCCTACTCACCCCCCACCCCGCACCACTCACCCCTCCTCATTCACCTGCCCTTTGATCGTCCGCTCGGCGACCTTCCAGGCGTCGGCGAGGTGCTCAAGGTACTGCTCCGCGTCGAGCAGCGTGGCACCGTCCGCCTCGAACTCGAAGAGCCAGCCCGCGCCATACATATCGACATTAATCGCCGAAGGGTCGCGAAGCAAATCGGCGTTGATCGCCCGCAGCGTGCCACCCAGCGGCGCGTATAGTTCGCTTTCGGCCTTACTGCTCTCGATGAAGCCGATGGCCTGCCGCTCGCGCAGCGTCACGCCGGGCTCGACATGCCACTCCAAAAAATACACGTCTTGCAACAGTCGTACCGCATAGCCGCTAAAGCCGAACCGCCACGCCCCCTCGCCCGTGCTCGCGGCCCACATGTGGTTCTTGGCGTAACGACGATCGACGGGAATCGAGGCGGCGAACTTTCCCATCATGAACACCAGCGGGGCGCTCATGTATAGCGCACCCCTTGGTGCTCCGGCTCGAAAAAGGCGGGGAGCAGACCGTCGACTCGCAACAGTCCCTCGCGGGTCAAAGTCACCTGCTCGGCATCGAACGTGAGGTAGCCGTCGTCGGCAAATTGCCGCCAGGCATCATGCCACTCGGCCGTAATGTCGACGCCAAACTTGTTGCGGAAATAACGGACATCGAGCTTGCCCTTCTTCAACTGCAATATCATCTCTCGCACCAGCAGTTGATGTGGGGTCGGCTTCTGACCGCGCAGCAGCGGCAACTCGCCGCGCTCGATCGATTCGAGGTACAGATTCCACTCGGACAAATTCTGATAGTGCACGCCCGACACATGACCAAAACTGGCCACGCCGGTCGCCAGCAGATCGCTGCCGCGCCAGAGATTGTCGCGATAGCTGAAGTTGACCTTGCGCGGGTCGCGGACCAGTGTGTAAGCACTCGACACGTGATAGCCTGCCGCGAGCAACTCATCGTAGGCATACGAGACCCAAGCGCGTTTGGTCGGCCAATCGGCGACGGGCGTTTCGATCTCTTTGCCGAGAATGTCTTTCGAGTAGACCGTGTTGAACGGCAGTTCCATCTGGTAGATCGTCACGCTGTCGGGGGCGAAGTCGATCGTGCGGCGAATCGTTTCGCGCCACGTGTCCCAACTCTCGCCGACCATGCCCGAGATCAGGTCGATGTTCACGTTGGGGAATTGCAGCGCGCGAATCCAATCCCAAGCACGGTTGATTTCGCTCGACAGATGCGCGCGGCCGTTCTCCTCCAATATCTTGTCATTGAAGTTTTCGACCCCCAGGCTGAGCCGCGTAACGCCCAGTTGCCGCAGGGTTTCGAGCTTCGGCAGCGAGAGCGTCCCCGGCTCGCATTCAAAGGTGACCTCTTCGGCCTGATCCCAATTGATGTTGGCCCGCAAGCGATCGACGAGCGACGTGAGCTGCTTGGCCGAGAGGAACGAGGGGGTTCCGCCGCCGAAATAGACGAAGCGGAACGGTCGGCCCCCCATCACCGGCAGACGGCTGACCAATTCGATCTCGCGTGACAGGGCGGCGACATAACGTTCGACATCGCCGGCATTCTTGTCGGTGTACACACGAAAGTAACAGAACTTGCACCGCTTGCGACAGAACGGGATGTGCAGGTAGAGCCCGAGCGGCGTGTCGCGCGGCGGCGAGTGGAGCGCGGCGCGGACATCGGCGAGCGCGTCGCTCGACCAAGTGGAAAAGGGAGGGTAGTTGCTGATGAAGTAACTGCCGACCTCGGTTTTGACAGTTTCGGTGGTCATGGTATCGATTTCGCGCCAAAGCAGAACAGGTCGCCATCGTCGTTGCCGATCACCAGCCGACCACCGCCCACGGCCGGCGAGGAGACAAAGCCTCCGCCTGCTTCATATTCCCACACCAGGTCTCCCGTGGCTAGTTGCAAAGCCAAGACGCGACCGTCGCCGGTGCCGACAAAAAGCCGCGTTCCGACAATGACGGGAGAGCTATCAACGGCCGCTTGAGTGGCATAAGTCCAGCGGACCTCGCCACTTTTCGCGTCCAAGGCGTGCAGTTGCCGGTCTCGTCCCCCCAGCACGACGAGGTCCCCTTGAACAGCGGCCGACGATTGGAACGGATTCTTGCGCCGCGGCTGGTAGGTCCACAAGATGAGCGATTTGCGCCAATCGACCGCCAGCACCGACGCTCCTTGCGTGCCGAAATAGACCACATCCCCTTGAGCCGCGGGGGTCACGTTCGTCGGATCGCCGACGGTGACTTCGGAGACGAGCTTGCCGGTGTTGACGTTGACCACATGGAACTTGCCATCGCAGCCGGCAAGAAAGACCCGCTCGTCGACCACGGTTGGCGAGCATTGCAGCATGTTCTCGATCGTGTACTTCCAAGCGAGCTTGCCGGTGTTGATCTCCAAGCAGCAGAGGCTGCCGTCCTGCGAGCAGACGAGCACCTTGTCTTTGTAAAAGTTGGCGCCGCCATTGATCTCGGCGTCGGTCATGTACGACCAGAGGACTTTGCCGTCGGCCTGGTTGAGGGCGTAGAACTTGCCGTCGGTGTCGCCGACATAGACCCGTTCGCCTTGCACGGCGGCGGGTGCTTTGAAGCCGAGCTGCGTCGTGATTTGCCAAAGCTCTTCGCCGTCGGCGAGTTTGAGTGCCCGAAAGGGGCCATCGAGTCCGCCAATGTAAACCCGATCGCCAACGATGATCGCCGTGGCCTCGAATGCCGCGTCCTTGAAACGTTTCTTCCAGATCAGTTGCGGCTTGTCAGGAAGCGTGTCGCGCGACACGCCCGTCGATTGAGCATCGCCTCGGAAGAGCGACCAATCGGCAGAGATCGCATTATTACACACGATCAGGCCTAAAATTACGGGCAACGATCGCATCGTCGTCCTGTTCAGCATGAGTTAGATCGCCGCATTATTTGGGTGCCTTTGGCTGATGCGAGTCGCCACTGTAAATATAAGTCGTATCTGCTGTGGTAAACCCACCGCCCTCGCCAAAACGCTCACCATAGAATCGAGCATAAATAGCATGGGCACTTTTGGGATTAACTCGAAATAATGCCGACTCGCGAACTTTCACACCGGGTGCAATTGAATAATACCCTTCCGGCTTATCAAACGAATCATATCCCGAAAGCATATTAAAACGGTCTATAATCGGTATTCCAAGCGGATAGTCGTCATCGGAATCAGAACGAGCCAGTAAATGCTCGAAGGCAATTGCTTTAGATTTAGTAAGTTGCTCTGAAGGGTACTCCTGAATATATATCTCAATTCCGGTATGTTCGATGTCGACTTTACCATTGCAATCGTAAGCTGGCTTCTTTACGCCAATAGTATTTCTCCCTTTGTTTTCCATTGTTACGATGACTTCAAGCATGGCATTTTTAGAATCGATTGCATGCAGTTTGCCGTTGACTTCAAATTGCAGTGGCAACTCATTTCTGTAGTTAGTAGAGAATTGAACATACCCCCAATACACTCCTAAAATGCCCAATAGCCATGAGATGTTTGATTGCCAAAAAGAAACATCTTTACGGCTCCAGTTTTGAAGCATGATTGCCTCCCCGTAAATTTGTGATTCGGGAAACCGCTTGCCACTTATTGCTACAGTGCATCTTCATACAATACAAGTAAGTCTTCTGCTGTAATCGATCGCGGATTAAAAGTACCGGTCCACTGTTTGGCGGCGTCGGCGGCAAGCTGCGGCAACTTGCTGGGCTCGACCCCCACGTCGCTCAAGCGTGTCGCGAGTCCGGCCCGTTGGGCAAAGGAGCGGACCAGTTCGGCAAGCCCCTCGGGACCTGCCGACGCAGGCGGAGCGCCGTTGGCCCCCTCGGTGGCGTCGAGCAGTTCGCTGTACCACGCGCCGTACTCTTGCCCGTTGAAGCGGATCACGTGTGGCAGCATGAGCGCGATCGCCTGGCCATGCACGATGCCGTAATGAGCCGTGAGCGGGTTGGCCAGCGCGTGCGTCGCGCCGAGCATCGAGTACTCGATGGCGAAGCCCGCCAGGCACGAACCCAACTGCATGCCGCCGCGGGCTTCAAGGTTCCGCGGGTCGTCGAGCACCCGCACGAAATTCACCTCCAACAGTCGCCATGCCTCTCGGCTAAAGAGCAGCGACATCGGATTGCGGGGCCGGGTCACGTAGGTCTCGATGGCATGCGCCACGGCGTCGATGCCGGTTAAAGCCGTCACGCGCGGCGGCTGTGTCACCGTGAGCGTCGGGTCCAAGAGCGCGATGCGACACGCGGCCTTTTTGTCGCCGCAGGCCATCTTGGCATGCGTCTTGGCGTCGCTGATAAGCGCGAACGATTGCGCCTCGCTGCCAGTGCCGCTCGTCGTCGGGACGGCGATCATCGGCAGCATTTCTTTCAGCGCCTTGCCAACGCCCCAGTAGTCCTGCATTCGCCCGCCGTTGCTGTAGAGGAAGTTGATCCCCTTGGCGCAGTCCATACTGCTGCCGCCGCCGAGGCCAACGATCAGCTCGGGCGAAAAACCCTTGGCAAACTCGAGGCCCCGTTCGACATCGTCGCTTGACGGGTTCTCATGCACCCCTTCGTACAGTGCGACTTCCATCCCCGCTCGACGCAGGGCGTCGACGCCCCGTTGAGCGTGTCCCACGGCAATGATGCCCGGATCGCTCACGACGAGCACGCGTCGCGCGCCGAGTTCTCCTGCCAAATCGCCGAGCGAGTCGACCTTGTTCGGGCCGAACACCACGCGGGTTCGCATTTGGAAGTCGAAGGGAAGCATAGGAAAAGTAGGCAGTAGGCAGCGGGGAGGAAGATGGCCGGCAGTCGTGGGGAGAAAAACAGGTTGTAGTTAGGAATTACGCAAGGCGTTGGCAAGGCCGTTGATCAGGCGACCGACTTCGGCGGTTTGGTTGAGCATGCGATCTTGTGTTTCTTTAATTAAGTACCCCAGGCGACCTGCAATGTGGACATGGGTCTCCGTCTCACGTAACGATCCATGAGCAATCGAAAGGAAATTCACAAACTCACGTTCTCCGAATCGGCCTTGACCTTCAGCGATGTTAGCAGCAACAGAGACAGCAGCGCGACGTAACTGAGAGGTTAACCCAAATTTCTCGTCGGCTGGGAACTTCTCTGTAATTCGATACACATCAACGATCAACTCGATCGCCTTCTGCCAGGCGATCAAATCCACATAGCTTTTGCCCCCCATAATTACTCTCCGCTCTTGTATTTTCTCCGGCGGCAAAGCCGCCGGCTTGGCAACTGCCTACTGCCCTCTGTCTACTGCCTACTCCCCTCCCTTACTTGGGCACGCGATCGGGCGTGGTCTGGTAGGCACGAGCGCGGAAGAGGAAGTCGACAATGTTCCCTTCGTGCGGTTGCAGCCAGTCGAGCTTGATGGTCGGGATCGGGCCGATGTTCAAGCGGTCGATATGCGTGCAGTCGGTCAGCTCTTGAGCCCAGGCCTCGTTCTTCGTGATGGCCGTGCCAACCAGCGTCGGGCCAATGGCCTCGATCATCTTGTCTTGCGGGCATTGCACGACGGTCGCGAACGGGAACATGTACTCGTCCTTGGCGATTCCCTTCTCGGGGCTCTCGCAATGAACGATGGTCGGGCGCAGGTAGGCGGCGCGCCCCTTCTCAACGAGCCGCGGACCGTAATCGGCCGTGGCATGCCATACACCCGGCTCGCTGAACTTGCTCTCGATCATTTTCCAAATCGAGGCTGCGGCGTTGGGGATCGTGAAGGCGGCCAAGCCCGCCTTGGGATCCTCGGGCGGGAGCGCCTCGGCCGGGCCAATCCGCTCGGCGATCGCCTTGGCGATTTCCTTCGTATGGCGCGAAGCCCACACGCCCGAGCAGTTGATGCAGCCGCGACCGCTGTTGAGGTAAATGCTGTCGCAGATCAGGTCGATGAACTTGGGCCAATCGTCGACACAGTCGTCGCCGATGAGAATCTTGCTGAAGCCTGGGCCGTGAGCCTGAACCTTGGGGTTGCCTTTGTAGCGTTCGACGGTCGCCGTGCCGCCGAAGATCATGGCGCGATCGACGCTCGACAACACCGACGCGCCGACTTCAGCGCCGCCTGGGTAGATCGAGATGGCCTCGCGCGGAATGCCCGCCTCGAAGAACGCGGCCGCCATGCGGTACGGAGTCCAGGGCTCTTGCGGGCCCGGCTTGAGAACCAAGCCCACCTGCATCGGAATCACGGGGAGCCAGAGCGTATGCACGCCGGGCGAGTTGCTCGGCAGCACCAAGCCCAGCACGGGGGATTGAGCCTGATAGCTCACGATCACGCCGCGGCTTTCCATGCCGTAGCCACGCGCCAGCACCATCGGATCCAAGCCGCGCGTGAGCGCGTCGAGCATCTTGTCCATGTTGTGCAGCACGAAATGGTTCTTCGACATGTTGAACTTGCACATGTGCTCGGGCAAGCCGGTCGAAGCGCTTTGCTGGCGCGCAAAGTCGTCGGGCGTTTGCTGGCCGTCACCCATCGGCAACGTGGCGTTGAGGTACAGGTCGGCCGCGTTCTTGATCTTCTGGATCAGCTCGGCGGGCGAAATGTCGCGGAGCACCTGGCGAGCGCGCTTGGCCAATCGCATATCGCGGGCCAGCATGGCGCCGGTTGCCTGGCCGACCTTGGCGATCGGCTCGCCGGTCAGGAAGTGGTTGACGGTATCGAGTTCATAGGACTCGTAGGGCTGACCCCAGCGAAGCGGTTGAAGCGTGAGCACGGGAACCTCGGGGAGAAAGAAGTGCTAAATGCGAAGTGATAAGTGCTAAATGGAGGAATGAAATACAGGCTGTTACTTGCGTTTGGGCTTTTTGGTTGGAACGGAACTCACTGGCAGGAGTTGGTATTCGTAATGGCTGACGCGAACGATTTCAACTTCGCTACCTGACGTCAGTTTATGTTTTGCGTAGAAGTCCTTGAGTGATCTGTGTGCAGTGCGAAACGTTTTGTGGTGGCCAGAAATATCGGTAGCGATGCGTCCAACTCCGGCGAGTTCAATAATTAAATGCTTTTCGGCGACCTTGGCGTTTCCTCCGAGGCAATCTTCAGGCCAAAAGTCATCGAGTGGCTTGATGTTGATGTATCCGTTCTTGATGGCTCCGGGTGTTAATTTTACTCGGCGTATCTGGTGCGGCTCCGCGATGCGTACACGGTTGAGCGGACTTTTAACGGTGGCTTGGGCTTCGGCAATGTACTGCTTGAGCGACAAGACTGGCACCGGACAGCGGCCCCAGTTGTGTTCCCAGCAAACGATCAGGTCGCAACCTTGCGGATCATGTCCATGTCGCTCGAAATTCTGACTCCGAAATTCAAACTCGATGCCGACTCGTTCCCAACCTTTGTCAACTTGTCGTCTTGCAATGCAGTCAGGGTAGTCGGCCCGCACTTCCTCAATGATGAATCCTAAATCCTCACTCAGCTTTGAGAACAAGGCGACGACTCCCATCTCATTCACGGGGCCATAGACCAGTCCGCGAAAGTTGATGACGTCGCCAACGATACTCGCTTTGGCCATCACGAAAATCTCAAGCCACGGCCTTTGACGGGAGATTGACTTCCACCCAGGTACAAAACTCCTCTGACGAATCATCATCGAAAGAGAATTCAACCGAGTGTGCTGCGACAGGAATCGATTCTCCCGACATCGCCATAACCTCGATATGACCTTCTAGTGCACGGGAAATCATTTCTCGAGCACTGTCGATGGTCGTTGCCGTCGCGACGCACCCAGGAACATCGGGGACATCCACGCTGTAGCCCGTTGCCGTGCGACGAATCATCACAGCAAATCGCATGTGTATCGCCTCCTTTAGCGTTTGAGTCCGGCTTGTTTCAAGATAGTCGCTGCCGTTTTCGGATGCATATCTTCCCCCGGCCGACCAGCGACCGTGACGGTCCCTGGCTTAACCGGATGTTTCAGATGCAGATGGCTACCTGTTTGCCGAACAGCTCGCCAACCATCGTCGTGCAATAATTGCATGATTTCTCGAACTTTCCACGGCATGCTACGTCAGCCCCGCGCGGCCAGCCGCCGCGTCACATGCACGTCGTTTAGTACACGCCGACGGTCGTGCCTTCGGCCAATTCGTGGAACGGACGCACGCCGCTCACGCCGTCCCAAGGGTACTTGGCAAACGGCTCTTCGCGCTCGCCCTCGTCGCGCTCCATGAAGCCGGGCACGAAGAACTCCTTGGTCATCGTGTAGAGCTTCACGCGGCCGGTCTGGCCGTAGCCGACGATCTTGTTGTAGTCGCCAAACTCGACCACCTCGACCATCGCGCGCGGCTGCGGGGCGTAGTAGCTGATCTTGTACTTGTCGGCCGCGGTGACCGGCTTGCTGGCCGCCAGGCCCATCAGCGTGTTGCCGTAGGTCGGCGTCATGTAGATGTCGTCGAGATACTCCTCGGTGATGAACCGGGTCCACTGCGGGGTGAACTCAGTGCCGCCGCTGAAAATGCCGCGAATGCCGGTGTCCTTGAGCCGCTTGCCTTGCTTTTCGAGCTTGAGGCACAGCGACTCGAGCAGCTTCGGCGTGGTGAACATGCACTTGATATCGTGACCCGCGCTGAGGATGGTGAGCGCCTGATCGATACAGTGTTCTTTGTAGGCTTCGAGGTGTTCCATCCAGCCTTTTTTGATCAGTTTGATGACCCAGCGCGGGTCGAGATCGATGCAGAAGCAAATGCCGCCGCGATATTGGCACAGATGCTCGACCGCCAACCGCAGACGGCGGGGGCCCGAGGGACCGAGCATCAACCAGTTCGAGCCTTTGGGAAAGTACTGGTCGGGCAGCGTGTGGCTGAAGTACTCGTAATCGAGCCGGTGATCTTCAATCACCATGCGGCTCTTGGGAATGCCGGTCGTACCACCCGTCTCGAACACGAACGTCGGCCGACCCGCGAGCCCTTTGGGTATCCAACGATTGATCGGGCCGCCGCGCAGCCACTCGTCCTCAAACAGTGGGAACTTCTTCAAGTCGTCAAAACACTTGACCTCTTTGAGCGGATCGAATTTGAGTCCCGGCTTCTTCTCGAGCCAAAACGGCGAGCCCGTCGAGTCGTGAAAGTGCCACTGCACGTGTTCCACGGTATGGGCATCGAGTCGATCGCGGGCCGCCTTGACAGCCGCTTGAAGTTGAGGGTCTGACGCGCTCATAAAGGCTCCTTAGCTCAGTGAGAATGCAGTGGCCGGTTCTCGGCTCGAGTGTCCCGTATCGTTGGCGGTCGGTCGCTCGGCGGATGCACGCAATACGGCAGCGCATCAGCAACCAGGACAACCGATCGGTAGCGGGCAAGGGTGGGAAGAAAGCCGCAGCTTTCTAGACCCCTCAGACTATCCGATCGCACGACGGTTCACAACCAAGGGGAGGTGCCGATTGGCCGGGATTTTGCCCACTGCGGGACCGTCGATGCCGACGAGCGAAACTCGTTCGGGGGGAGCGATTATCCGGGCACGCCAACCGGCGTATCGCTCACATGCGGAACGCCTAATGCGACGGTGGCGGGGATGGCGGGCTTGGCGGGCGCGATCGGCAGCCGGATCGTGAACTGGGTTCCGCGGCCGGGAGCGCTCTCGACCCGGATTTTGCCCTTGTGCGCCTCGATGATGTCGAGGCACGCGCTGAGCCCCAGGCCGGTGCCCCCTTTGCCGGTCGAGTCAGGGCCCGATTTGGTCGTGTAAAATCGGTCGAATATCCGCCGCATCACCTCGTTGCTCATGCCACAGCCCGTGTCGCGAATCACCAGATCGACCGTCTCGCTGCCGCTGTCATGGTGCAGCGCCAAGATCAACCGCCCGCCGTTGCTCATGGCCTGCCGGGCGTTGATGACCAGGTTCATGAGCACTTGCTGAATTTGGTTGCCGTTGGCCCAGACTTGTGGCACGTCGACCAATTGCGTCTCGACATGCACTTTATGCTTGGTCAGCTCGCGCTCCAGCAGCACGAGCGTGTCTTGCACGATCTGCGACAGGCTGGTGGGCTCGAAACTGCCGCTGCGATTGCGGGCCAGCGCCAACACGCCGGTCGTAATCTTGGCCGCGCGTTGCGCCGCCGCGAGGATCTTGTCGAACGACTTGGTCCGCGTCGGCTCATCGCTGTAGCGCAGGCCCATCTTGGCGTAGTTGAGGATCGTCGTGAGCACGTTGTTGAATTCGTGCGTGGTGGTGCCGAGCAACTCACCCAGCGCGGTGAGCTTTTGAGCTTCGGCCAGTTGTTGCCGTAGGATTTTGACCTGCTCTTCGAGTGAGGGCATCTCTTTGCCAGCGCTGGCCATACAAGTGTCTCGCTTCCGCCTTAAATTAGCCACTTCACCAAGCATCGCCTGTTCGCCCAGTCGCCCTGCCTAAAGCATTGGGCAGTTGAGGCTTAGCGTAGACCTTATCGACGAATTCACGTAGGAGACTCAAGCCGACGGCGATATAATCCGCGCTGCTGCGTTAATTACCTCATCGCTCACCCCACGTGCGACGTGCAAGGATGCACACGGTCGAATTGCTCGAGCAGGCGCTCTTGGTATCTAAGCAGGCCGGCTATCGAGTCCGCCGCGAATGGCTGGGGATGGACGGGGGCGGCTGCCAGCTCAACGGCCAAAAGTGGCTGTTTCTCGACCTGGGCGCGTCCCCCGGTGAGCAGCTAGCGGTCGTGCTCGAGACGCTCCGCGGCGAGCCCACCGTGAGCGATCTGGAATTGAGCCACGAACTCCACCAACTGCTAGCACTGCGCCGCTGCGCATGATCCGCCCGATGGCTCGTTCGCTAGCGACGCATAAAGCCCGTGCGTCTCAATATATCGCTCGACCGCGCGGGGCGTCTGATAGCGAATGCTGCGGTGCTCGCTGACCCGGCGGCGCAAATCACGGCTGCTGATGTCGAGTTGCGGCATCTCGACGCTCTGAGCGCGAATCGCGGCCACTTGCTCCGCACTAAGCCACGCCATGAGCGCGCTCCAGTCGGGCTCGGCGAACGGCGGCCGGCACACGACCAACGGCGTGGCGAGTTCGCAAATTCGCCGCGGCTCGCGCCAGTTTGACAGGTCGCGGATCGAGTCCCCCCCCAAGAGCAAAAACAGCGCGTCACTCGGATGCAGCGCACGGATCGCCGCGAGCGTGTCGACCGTGTAGCTCACGCCGCCACGGTCCAGTTCGAGCGTTGAAACGCGAAAGGGCGGGTGTCCGGCGCAGGCCAACTCGAGCATGGCCACGCGATGCTCGGCCGCCGAGAGTTGCCAGGTCTGCTTGTGCGGCGGAATCGAGGCCGGCACGAACCAGACCTCATCCAGGTGCGCTTGCTCCCGACAGCACTCGGCCAACAGCAGGTGCCCCTGATGCACCGGGTCGAACGAGCCGCCAAAAATTCCTAGCCGCATCATGGATCACTCGTGGCTATTGAGGTTCAGGTAATTAAGCTAATAGGACGACCAGCGGGAGTCCGTAAATACCGGCCTCGCGTTGCTCGGCCTGTTAAGATCATTATCTGAGGATCAATAACTTACGGCCGCACGGGTGCCATGCCCACGGCTCGGCGTGGACATGTTGCATGCATGGCCACCCTACGTGTGGCCATGACACCCCAATCCAATTCTAGGCCCGAACTCGCTTAGCTCACCGACGCCATCTCACTGATCGGAGTACCGTAGGGCAACGCGGGCATCGGGCGACCGGCATGGTCAGGGAACGCGGTCGACGGATCCAACCCGAGATGCCGATAAATGCTGGCCCACAAGTCGTTCGGGGTCATCCGGCGATCGACTGGGTATTCGCCCTTGGTGCTCGTCGCGCCGACCACTTGACCGGTCCGCATTCCACCTCCGCTGACGATAAACGACATCGCGCTAGGCCAGTGATCGCGGCCCGGCTGCATGACTTTCGTCTGCGTGCCAATCGACGGGTTGATCCGCGGCGTGCGACCAAACTCGCCGGTGATAACGACCAGCGTCTTGCGGTCGAGCCCGCGCTCGTACAGTCCTTCAATCAAGGCCGTGACTGCCTGATCATAGAAAGCAAACCGCCACTCGCGAGCCTCTTTGAAGATATCCGCATTAACCGCGTGCGAGTCCCAGTTGTAAGCACCATAGACCGGAATGCTTTGCCCCGGCGGCGTGGGATTTTCCCAAACCATCGTCACAAAGCTGCAACCCGCCTCGACCAGCCGCAAGGCCATGAGCCCACGCTGACCAAACGGGTGCATGCCAAAACGGTCCCGCACGTGCTGCGGTTCTTGGGTCAGATCGAAAGCGTCGCGGGCGCGAGCACTGGTCATCAGGTCGTAAGCCCGACGGTTAAACTCGTCCATCGAGTCCATCAGCCCACTGCGGTCCATCGAGCGGTGCAGTGTGTCCATTCCCTTGAGCAACTCGAGCCGGTTGCCCACACGCTGTTCCATCTCAGGACTCACCCCCATGTTCTCGACGCGGAACTTGGGATCCGACGGGTCGCCATTGACCATGAACGGGTGCGTGGCCGTGCTGAGGTACGCACTGCCGAGCGAGAAGACGTCGATGCCGCCGCGATTGCCGCCGAGGATGTAATTCGGCAGCCCGGTCTTCGAGCGGCCGCGGAGCTTCGAGATAATCGACGGCTGCGCGGGATAATCGTTCACAAAGCCGGCGGGTTCGCGGGGGTCGCGGGCCATCATGAACCGCTTGTGGCCACCGCCGTGATCGGCGAAGTTGTGCGTGACCGAGCGGATGATGTTGTACTTGTTCGCAATCCGCGCCTGGCCCGGGAACAACTCGCACACCTGCATGCCGGCCACGCTGGTCGCCGTGGGGCGAAACTCACCCCGGTACTCGGCGGGCGCGTTGGGCTTCATGTCGTACGACTCAAGGTGCGACAGTCCACCGGGGAGCCAGACGAAAATGACCGACGTGTCGTCCGCCTTGCTGGCCGTCTTACCCTCAGCCCGAGCGCGGAGCAGGTCCGGCAGCGCCATCCCCCCCAGGCCAAGCGTGCCCAGTTGCATCAGGCTGCGACGAGACAGGGGACCCGGACAGACTTCAGATTCGCGTGTCATAAGTCGTGGGGAGCTATGAGTGGAGGCGGGGTAATAGGTGGGGCAGGCTCAAGTTGCGTCGTCCAACCGAACCGTGCAACTTGAGCCCCTTCAGAATAACGAATCCGTCCGCCGCAAGCAACTTCTGCTCGTTTCCCCGAGCCGGGGGGCATCTCCCATCCGAGGTTGCCGCCTGATCGACCGACGTGCACTCAAATCCCTCACCCCAGATGCCACATCGTGACGCCGCGCTAGGGCAGTTCTCCGGCTTACGCCGACGCACCCCGCCCCCTTTTTGAATTAGTCATCCGGACACAGTCGCTCGATACGATGGAGCACTAGATTCCCGCCTGCGCGGGAATGACGTGTGGTTGGTTATCAGGGCAACCACTCGAACCCTGTCATGCCCGTGCAGGCGGGCATCCAGTGGACATCGTCGCGCGGCAACGGCGTATCCCTCGAGGCCGAGGCGACTGGCTCGGTCTTACCTCGTACGACGTTTCATTCGCGACCTTTCTCCGGCTTACGCCGACGCCCCCGTCCCCTTTGTGCGACCGGACTTGCCATGATTGTTCGACATGACTATTGCCTTCCCCTTGACAGGATAGGGTCGGCCACCACAAAAAGATGTTTTCGGAGTTCAATACACTGCCCGGTTGTGCCTCTGTGAACGCTTCGCCACGCCGGTTGCCCGACGCCGCGCATCACTCGAGGCCGAGGCGACTGGCTCGGTCTTACCTCGTACGACTCGTTCATTCGCGACCTTTCTCCGGCTTACGCCGCCGCGCCCCGTCCCCTTATCGGTCCCGGAGCTGAACATGAAAATCGGCTTGTCGGCAGTGACGCTGGGTTTCTGCTTATGTGTCGTCGTCCATGCGGCGGAAACCAAGTCGGAACTCGCGAAGCGCGAGTTACGGAACCTGGGCGTACATGTTTCGTCGGAAGACGGTTTGGTGACCGTCTCCGGGGATGGGATCAAGAATTGGGCCCGCGTCGTCGAAGTCCTAGGCAATCTCGAATCGCTGCATTCGCTGCAGCTCGATAGTGACGCCAAGGATGAGCATCTGGCCGCCCTCTCGCGATTCAAACAGCTCAAGAAGCTTGAGATTCGGTTGAACTACCACGTGACCGACGCGGGCTTGGCCCATCTTAGAGGCCTCACGCACTTGCAGCATCTCGACCTGAGGGGGATGAAAAAGGCCACGGCCGACGGCGTCGGGAACTTGGCGGGACTCACGGAGTTGGAGTT
>CAZZBK010000095.1:0-23183 GCA_964652155.1 uncultured Planctomycetaceae bacterium
AGGCGTTCGACTCGCGATTGACGCCGCTCATCAGATCGAGCGGCGAATACAGCACGGCGAGTCGGCCGTCGATGAACAGCCCATAAAACTCGGGATACTCGAGCGCGGGATCTTCGCGCAGCGCGGCCGGGGTGTAGAGCACCTTCTCGACCGCGTTCCATCCGCCCACGAACAGCGGATGCGTCGGGGGAAGCTTGACGAACTCGGCGTTGGGGAGCACCTTTTTGAACTCGCGGCGCAATGCGACGTCGAACGGTTTAAGTCCCGCCGCCGCGCTGGCGACCAGCATGCCACCCTGCTTGAGATAGCGTGAAAGATTCTCGGCCTCGTCGCTGGTGAGTTGAAAATCATAGTGGCCGGTCATCCACAGCAGCGGGAAATTGCCCACCGCCGGATCGTCGAGCGGCACGGCCTGCGGTTCGTAGTCGACATCGATGCCGGTGTTGTCCTTAAGGCCTTGCAGCAGACTGTTTTGCAGGGCGGGGTTAACGTCCCAGGAGCCCGCGTATTCGACCGCCGCGAACCGGAACACATCCCCCTGGGCCGTGCGACCGTCGTACTCGGGAAACTGCTGGGCCAAGAAGCGGCCGTACTCGGTGCTGCCAAGCACGTACGCGACCAGATTCACGCCCAACCGCGCGGCCGACTCGCCCACGAGATGCTTCCCCTGGGGATGGTACTCAGTGTCGCTCCAAGCGGCTCCCATGCCGGTCGGCACAAGAATCACCGCGGCGCGCGTGCCGATATCGATCGAGTACACCTCGGGCGGACGCATGAACTGCACGCCGCTGACCATCGTCAGCAACTGCTGGAGCCGATAGCGGGCATTAAAGATCGGGTGGTCGAGCGACAGTTTCATGAACCGCTTCTGGGGAAACACCTTGAGCAACTCGCGCACCACGGCTTGGTTGAACTCGTCGCGACCCCGGGCGGCGTTGAACAAGATCGTGCCGCCATCGTGAATGAACTCGCGCAGGTTCTCGACCTCGGCGTCGCTGAGCGTGAAATCGTAATCGCCCGCCATGAACAGTAGCGGAATGTCGATCGGGTCGAAACCGTCGCTCGACAGCTTCTTGGTGGCGTATTGATAGTTATTGCCGTCGGCGAGCCGTTTGTTGGCAATCGTCATCAGCTTCGAGCCATCGTTGGGATAACTCTTCCACTGCTCGAATTTCTGTACCGTGCCGTCGGCATGCACGTATTCGAGCGTCGTGCCGTATTCGAGCTTGTACATCACCGTGAGATTGGTCGGCGGCGGAGGCGTGCGATCCTGCGTTTTGCGCATCGTCGGGCCTGCGTCGGGCAAAATGCCGGTCTCCTCGCCCGAGGCTTGCGTCTTGGGGGGCGACTTGGCCGGTGGCGGCGGCTTGCTCTCGGCCGGTGGAAAGCTGACCGTCCACGTTTGCGCAGCAAGCGGATCAACGCTCAGCAGTCCAACGAACAACCCCATCGCAAAACCAATGCGGGTCAACGGGCCATATCGAGACGGAGCCAATCTCACGCAGCGCATGGCGGCGTTCGCGCGGGGGGTGTCCGTGGTAGCAGCGTGGGCATCCAGGCGGTTCATGGTGCGCGCACCTCAAGGGTTGGCTGCAGCAAGTTTGGCTCGGGACGATACCAACTCGCGTCGGGCGTGACGGTCTGCGTCGCTAACGGTTTCGCGCTCTCGCCCACTGTCATCGGCGGAAGTAAACTCACCACATAGCTCGGGGCCACCACCAGCTTCACGTCGTCGTCGAAGGTCCAGCCGCGAACGATCAACGGCTCCAGCGTGTCGGGTAACATCGTCAAGCCATTCGAGCGGATCGGTGAAGGGGAGTTGCGCACGAATGGGTCCGCCGCGCGCGGCGACTGCGGAGCGCTCGAGCCCGCGGTGCGAACCTCGATACGGGCATCGCGCGGCACGTTGCCCGTGGCCCGCACGACCAGATAATGCAGGCACTCGATAGCGGCCACGCCGTCTTTCGCCTTGGCCGGGGCTTTGGGGACCGGCTTGATCTGCTCGGGCGTGACGTTGCAGTTGAGCAACTTTAATGGGCCGGCGTAGTACGAAATCGCCACGCCATCCTTCGGCATGTCGAGGAATTGCACGTTGGTCAACTGCGCCGTGGCGATCGCGTGATAATAGCCGGTCGGGCATTGCTCGATGCGAATGTCCTCCAGCACCGCCGAGGCCGAGGTGCAGGTGACGCCCGTGTCGCATTTTCGCGACACGAGCTGCTTGAGCATGCCGTTCGTGCCGTACCAATAGATGCCGGTGGCGCAACCCTCGAACGTCGAGTCGGTCAATGCCGAGTCGACCATCTGTCGGGCTTGGATGCCGATCGAGTACCGGCCGCGCACCGTGTTGCCGCGAATCTCGGCCAGTTGACACAGAATCATGTAGATCGCCGATGGAGCAAACGACGTCACGCCACTTAACTCGATCAGATTGTCGGCAATCACCGGGCTGTCACAACTGGCGATCGACAAATGGCTGACGCCGGTGAAGTGATTGCCGCTGATGTTGAGCCGTTCGTCAATCTCGGCGCCGGTGTTGTCGAGGTCTGCGGCCGAGAGGTGCATGTGCAGAAACTCGGCCCGTTGCACGTCGAGGCTCGAGCCATCTCGGGCCTCGATCGTCGCTTCGAGCGGCGGTTTGCCCATTTCGCTCGGTCCCGAGGCGAGCGTCACGTTGTGTTTGCCGTGCGGCAGGTTGCGTCGCCCGGCGATCGTGAGCTTGCCCCCTTTCATGAGTTTGATCGTGCGGTCGGCGGCGGTGGGGCCGATCATCCGCACCTCGTGTTTGTCGGCGGCGCTGCGTGTGCCGTCGATAAGCACCGCGCCAAACGATTCGATCTGCCCGGCCGGCGCGAGCAGCACGCGCCCTGCGCCCGACTTGAATGTTAGCGCCCCCTTGGGATCGATGAAGATTTGCTTGCAGGTGATTTGGCCATCGTCATTGCGATCGAACACGATCACGTCGCCGCGTGAGATCACGGCGTCGTCGTCAGACTTGGGCACCGCCTGCTCGCGCCACGACAGCGGGTCGCTCCAGTCGCCTCCACCGAGTCCGTTCGAGTGGATCTCGGCCGACGACGCCCAACCCAACGACCACAGCCAGACCAGCGTCGAACAGACGAGCCAACTCAGTTCGCGGCGGAGCACGGGGATCGCGATCATTCGACGTCGGATCCTTTGAGGAAGTTGTTGAGCGCGTCCACCTGTCGATCGGTCACGGCTTGCACGCGCAGGCCATCGAACTCGGCTGTGCCCGTAATCAGCCGGGCCGAGAAAGCGATCGACCCCTTGGTGGTCGACAGCGGAGCGCTGAGCAGGAACCCGATCTTCCGCCAAACGCCGAACGTTCGTTCGTAGGTGGCGCGGCCGGTGTAGGGTCCTTGCTTCGAGAAGGTGTCGTCGTAGAGCCAGAGATGGATGTGCGGCGAGGCAGGCGTGATGGACGACATGGCGTCGCGATACCACAACTCGACCCAATAGTCGCCGCCATGCAGGGTGGGTATCGGCCGCTTGAAATCGAAACCGGCCAGATACAGGGGCATGCTCGTGCTCACCCCCACATGCTGCCCGACGATGCCCAGACCGGGTGTGACCTTGATGTTGAGCAACTCGCCCCAGGGGGTTGGCTCGTCGGGCTCGAAGTGCATTGCGATGTCCGTGAAGTTCGCCGCGGTGGTGCCGCCATCGGCCGCCGCGGCGAGCCGCGCCTGGCGATCGGCCAGCAACTTGCGGAACTCGCCCAACGTTTGCTTGGCGTAATAACGCGGATAGGTTTTTTCCAGCGAATCGAGCCATTGCACGGCCCGGGGTAAATCACCCAGCCGGAAATAGGTGTCGGCCAACCCGTGCAGCGCCCGATCATGAAACCCCGACCACTGCGTGAGCTTGAGCAAGATTTCGTAGTTGCGGAGCGCTTCTTCGTAGTGCCCGGTGCGACGATCGGCATCTGCTCGCAACACACGATACATGCCTTCGAGTTTCTCCTCGGGATAGTTCAGCTCGATGCGTTCGAGCAACTGCCGGGTTTGCTGGATATCGTCGGCGCGGAGTTTCTGCTCAGCGGTCCGCAGCAGCCCGCCGCGCGTCACAGCCGCGGTGAGCGACGAGCCTTCGAAGGCTTGCCCACCGAGGGCTTTGGCCAGCCGGTAACACTCGCCGGCCCGCGAGAGATTGCCCGCCTCGGCATGCAGGTCGCCCCAACGAATGGCGGCCATGCGGACGTCAGGATGCTCGACGCGACGGTGTTCGTTGACGATCGCCTCGTACTGAGCCGCGGCCCGATCCAACTGCTTGAGATGTCGGTGATACACGTGCGCGATTGCCAGTTTCACGCCGAGGAGCAAACTCGGGACGCGGCCGAACTCACCGAGGACTTTGTCGCCCAGCGCGATCGCCTCGTCGGCCCGGCCTTCGTGAGCGAGCGCTTCCATGCGTGTCGTGTAAATCACCAGCTTCTGCTTCAGGTCGAGGCTCGGCTGCGACAAGAGCCGCTCGGCCACGGCGCTGAGCAACGGCCAACGCCGCGGCTGCTCGCAAACGCGCAGGAACTCGAACATCCGCTGCAAGCGCTCGACATCAAACGTCTGCCAGTCGCTCGCGCTCAACGATTCGAGCGCCGCGGAAAGCGACAGCGGACTCGTGTTGAGCGGCGCGGGCCAGACATGCACATTCATGCGATACGGCGGGAGGTCGCCCGATTGCAGCGTGACTTCGTAGTCCCCCGAGTTAAAGTAGACATGCCGCGGCCGCGAGCCTTGCCCGGTCGTGCCGTCGCCAAAGTTCCACGAGAGCGCCGCATCATCGCTGCCCGGCCCACTCGCCGCAAACTGCACGAGATACACCAAGCCGCCATCGCCCGAGCGGAGCGTGTCGTCAATGCCGTACATAAACTGCGCCGCGGGTCGATTTTGGACTTCGTCGATCGCGGCGACCCGGGCGTAGTCGGCCCGCGCAAAAGCGGTGTGCGGCACGAACGCCCAATTCTTTGCGGCGGGCGGAACCCACATCAGGGCACAATAGCCAATCGCGGTTGGGTTGTTCCCCATCACATGGTGCACCTCGAACGGATGCACGCCCGCCTTGAGTTCCACGTCGTCGCCGATCGATCGCACGGCGATCGCGCCGGTGACGCGGGTGTTGTTGCCCACGCGCTCGGTGACCTTAAAGCCATCGATGAACAAGAACGCGGCATCTTCGGCGTTCAAGAAAAAGCGATAGACGCCGTCGGCCGGGATCTGCAAGAAGCCTCGATACGAGGCGGCGAACTGCCGCGGATCGTTGGGGCGCGCGGGGTTGCAGTTCTGCACCACGTCGGCCACCACGGCGTTGCCCATCACATTGTCGCTACGCGAGAGCCCCTCGCGAACCGCGCCCCAATCGGCCAGGTCATCGCCGGCCCAGCGGCGGACTTCGACCGTCACCCCCTCGGGCAGAGGCCCGGTGTCGGCCGCGCGCGGAGCCGCCGGAACTTGCGCCGCGCCAGCGACCGCGTAGACCCAGTACCACGGGGAATCGCCGCGACGAGGGAACTGAATCACGGTGTTGCCGCGCGGGTCGTGTGACAACACGCTCACGCTCAGTCGTTCCCCTTCGGCAGTTTGCACGGCGACATCGGCCGCGTCGGGACGCAACCGTCCGCCCGTCGGCAACTCGGCGATGATCGACGTGGCCGACGACTTCGCGCGGTTGCCCGGTATGTGCAGCGTGTAACGCAACCGAAACGGCGCGAGCCACGCGGGCGGGTCGGTCGGGGGTTGTTCGGTCGGATGACGTGGGGGCGCGGCTTGGGGAGGCGCAGCGATCACCCCGATGTCGGTCAACAGACCCAACACGATCAACACGACGGCAAAGGCGAGGCTATTGCGGCTCATAAGTGATCCGTAGCTTGAATGCGCCATGTCCGATCCAGAATGGCGAATGCAGCCGCACGAGCGCCGTTGGATCTTCGACCGTTACGAGCCAGCCTTCGTTCGCGGCGACGCCGGTGTACCACAACTCGACGTCTTCGGTGACGTTGATGACCAACTCGCCACTTCCTTTGACGGCGACAACAGCCGAGGGTTGAGCCGCGCGATCGGTCGAAACGCCTGCCGCCCCAGGTTGCGTCCACTTGAGTGGCTTGGGGCGAAGCAAGCGCAAGTCGTAACACGCGCCCGCGCCCCAGGTGCCAAGAATTCGACGCACAAACACCTTTGCCTCGTTCGTGCCGCTGATCAATCCGACCGGCACGATCCACTCGGCCCGGGCGATTCGCTGGCCGGGCGGAATGCGAGTGAGTGGGTAACTAACCAAGAAGGCCCGGTCCGCACGGAGGTCGAGCGCCATCGTGGTAAACTCGCCCGCGGCAATTTCGTTCATCGCCCAACTCGATCGTGGCGATTGCGGACCGATGACCGCCATCCGATCGCAATCGAAATCGGTGAGCTCAATCGTCCGCGCGCTGGCGGTCTGATGCGCGAGCGTCATGGCCGCGACAAGCACGAGACGTGGCAAGACGTACGTCGATCGCATTACGGTTTCGCCTCCGACACGGTGGTATACAAACGGTCGAAGCGGGCGGAATAGGCAAGGGCTTCGACCGTATCGCTGGCGACGCTCACATCGATCCGCTGACCGTTCAGTTGCCCCAGGTCGTCGAACCCAATGAGATGCAATGTCTTGGCGCTACCACAGGCAAAATACGGACGTTTGCCGAGCACGATGGGCGCGGAGGTCATGGCCGCCACGCCAGCGAGTGTTCCCCGTTGTGGCAACATGGTCATGAAACCATCGGCGTGCTCCATGCGATAGACCCAACCGCTTGTCAGGCCGGTGAAAAACACGACAGGCAAGGTCGGATGACCGGCCAACCGCAATTGATAACCGATGCCGATGTTCGGAAAGAACGAGATGGCGTTGAACTGGGCTCGACGATTCGCTTCATCCCAAGTGACGGGACCCAATGCACCACCAACGATCGTCACCGTCTCAGACACATTGAAGTACGACAAGCCACACGGCAAGCCGGCAAAGATGGTCGAGCCGGCGGTCGCGTTACGCACGGCGCGGTCGGGTAGCTTGCCCGTCCGCACTTGCTCTAGGTAGGCCTTCCGCGCGGCCGATGTGACGGCCCCTTTGCGATCGATCCCGGCACCGCCCAGGGTCGAGGCAATCGCGGGCGACTCATCGTCGGCAGGCACGACATGGCCATTCTCCAACACACGCAGATAGCCAATCGACGGTGTCAGTGCTCCCTTCGCATCTCGGCGCTGCAAATTCGGCACGAACAGTCGGCTGGCCTCGCGATCGAGCGCGATTGCGCCCGCGGTGTTGCCCCGGGCAAAGGCGTCTCCTTGCGCCAGGCTTTGCAGCAACTCGGGTTCCTGCGAGCTGATGTCGTACACGAGTAAGTGGCAGAAGCCATCGGTCGCCGGATCCTTGGGCGGAGCTTCCTTGGGTTGCGTGCTCAGATCGTCTTGCCACACATAGAGCAGCGGCAGACGAGGATGCACGGCCAACGCGAGCGGAAAGTTGCGGCGATCCTTGAGTTCGTCTGGGTACGGAAGCGTGATCGAGGCCGCCTTGGTGGCGGAGGGCACACCGTGCTCGTCGAGCCGCACCAACGACACCTGTGGCGTGATGCCCGACTTGTGCGCGACGGCCAGCACGCCCGCCACGTCGCTCACCACGGCCGCGCGTCCCGGCGGCAGCGTGACCTGTTCAAGATAATCGATTTCACCCGGCTGGGCCGAGAGCACAACTTCGCGCGGGGCGAGCGGAGTTTGCGCCACGACCGTGGCGGGCGAAACACAACACGCCGCGACAATCACTCGAGCCAACAGGGATTGTAGAGAGATCATGGCGTGGCGGCCTCGCCACGACTGAGCAACTCGTAGTACCGTTTCACCTGCGATTCATAACCCGGCGGCGGCGGACGATCGGCGTCGTCGCGCACCCGGCCCCGGACCACTTGTTCGCGCGGTAGACTGGGCTGAAAGTTGCTCTGCGCCTGATGAAACACGCGCAACGTGCCGCGCAACTTGTCGAGTGTTTGACGTTCGAGCCGGAACAACTCGGCGGTCGGGCGCTGCTTGAGTCGATCGAGTTGCCCCTGCAACTCGGCCAAGATTTCGTCCAAATGATCGGTGGGCAGATACAAGTTTTTGAGCTCTTTGCGAATCGCCTTGACGCGCTCAATGATCTGCTCGCGATCGCTGGTTAAATCTTGCAACATCTCGGCCAACTGGGGGTCCATGCGGCCGTCTTGTCGTTCGACGATGTAGTTCTTCTCCTGGGGCTTGCCCATGCGGCGCGCCATGTCGTCGGTCCACTTGCCCGCGTCGGCGACACTGAACTTCGTATCGTCCGATTCGACCCGTTTGCCACCCACGCCGGTCGAGGTATCGTTTTGGGGGTCGTCGCTTTTCGTTTCGCGGATGGTCCCTTCCTGATCGGCGACGCGCTCTTGTCCTTCTTGCACTTTGTCGCGACCGCGGCGGTTCACCGATTCGTCGCCGACGACAATGCCATGCGCTCGAGCGCCACGACGACCGGAGCGCGAAGCGCCGCCGACATTGCGCGTGGGGGGCTTCTTGTTGCCGGTCGTGGCCGCGGCGGCCGTTGAGTTCATATCGCCGCCGAGCTTGCCGACTTCGCCCGCCTCGTTGATGTTGAACGACGTGTTGAGCGTGGAGGTCTCGAACTTGGCCTGCATCTCGTCGGCCTCTTCGAGCAGCGCTCCGACCAGGTCTTTCAACTCTTCTTGAATCGGCGCTTTGACGAGGTTCGACTCACGGTCCGAGGTGCCAGGGAAGCTCGGGGTCTTCGCTCCGACGCTGCTGCCTAACTTGAGAATGTCAAACGCTTGTCGCTTGCCAGAGTCGGCCGGGTTGAGAATCTTTTCAGCCCGCTCCTTGGTGAGCAAGTAGTCGGTCACCTTCGCGATCGGATCGACGTTGCCCCCCTTCTTGTTGATGTCGAGTTGATTGCGCATCTCGATCAGGTCTTTGACCGGCAGCTTCTCGGGGAGCTGAATCTCAGAGGTGGACTGTCCCGCCTTGAGCTTTTCGAGCGCCTGTTGAGCGGCGAGGTCGCTCTTGGCTTGCTCTTCGAGAGCGCTGAGCGTTTCGCGGGCGGCATCGAGCTGTGCCTTGCGCAGGGCGTCGTGGATCGCGGTCAACTGAGCTGCGGCGGCGGCTTGAGCTGTCGCGGCTTCGGCCCATTGGTTAGCCTCCAAGGCCGCGAGCGATTGCTCAAACGCAGTCGCCAACGCTTCGCCCGAGAGGGACTCGCCGGCGGTTGCAAACGCGGCCGACAGGGGTGCGCCGAGGTCGGTTAGTTTGTCGCTCAGGCCCATGAGGCCCACTTCGGCCAGGCGCACAAGTTCGACGAGTTTCTCCTGGCGACGCACGCCCGACGGCGGCTGTGGGGCTTGGTTCGTCTGGGCGGTCGGGGGACGAGCGCGGGCGAGCGACGAGTCGCCGAGCGCCGCTTGACGCTCGGCCAGCATCTTCACGAAACCCGTCAGATGATTCAGTTCCCAGTCTTGGCGGAACGTCACGTATTGCTCGAGGATCTGCTGCAAACTGGTGAGCGTGCGTTGGGCGGTTAGTTGGGCGTCGGCAAGTGCCGCACGCTTGGCTTGCAGCACTTCGCGAGTCGCAACGCTGTCGAGAATTCGCTCGGCGCGGACCATCTCGGTATCGGCCAACAGACCGACCGACAGCTGCAAGCTCCCCGCCTCGGCGACCATCGCGCGGGCCGTGCCTCCGGCGCGTTCACGCAGCGCGGCTTGCTGTTGATTCAGCACGGCCACACTCGCATGCAGCTTAGCGAGGTTTTGCGGGTCGTTCCCTTTCCAACCCCCTTCGCCGTCGAGCTTGCGGAGCCAATCGACGGTTTGCAGCATCGCGCGGCGCTGATCTGCGTGGAGCTGTTTCAACTCGGCCTCGGTTCGCAAGATTTGTTCATAGAGCAACTGCAAGGCCGCGGCCTCGCCGCCGATGTTGAGCATTTGTGGTTCACCGTCGGTCCAGTGATCGGCCTTGGCCGGGTCACGGTCCTTGCCACGCAGCATGAATTCGAGCCGCTCCCCTTCGGCGACCGCCAACGCTGCCAGCGATAACTCGGCCGACTGCTCGAACTTCGCCTTGCCATCGGGGGACCAAGTGGCGATCGTCTGCCATTCGCTCGACGCTTTGGGGAGCGGCGCGCGGCGCATGACCAGCGCCAACTCGGCGAGCCCCCAGTCGTCGGTGGCCACGACGCGATAGGGGAGCACCGCAGCGACATCGACCGCCGCTTTGCCCGTAAGACCGGTCAGTTCGAGCTTAGGAACGGCATCGGCGATCACGCGAATGGCATACGGCTTGCCAACGTGCGGTGCTCGGCCGGGCTGTTGCGTCTCGATGCGATACGCGGTCTGATCCGTGAGCGCGAGTCGGCCCGTGAACCGGGCGGGGCCCGACGCTTGCAGCGGCAGGCGATCAATGGTCACGGACGGCTCGGCTTGGGCGTCGGCGGCAGCCAGGGGCAGTCGTTCGATCAACAGCGTCGCCGCGTCGCAGGGCTGATCGAATTGAAACGTCAGATCGACGAGCGTGCCGCGCAGCGCTTCCAAATTGCCCGCGACGCTCTCCGTTCGCTGGTCTCCTTGTCGAGTGTACGCAGGCAGCTGATAGACGCAGCTCAGCAGACTGAGATTCGACGGCGTGGGGACCGTGATCTGATAATAACGGGTGACATAATCGCCGCCGCGCACGGCATACCGGAGCGTCTGCTGCACGCCTCGCAGCGTATGCTCGACGGTCTCGGCCTGATCGTCGACCGGAAGCGCGACGGTGGTCTGCCGGCCGTCGACCTCGGTCAACAGCACGAGCTCGCGCGGTCGTTCGCCGCTGATCGTGATCGCAAGCCGAATGTCCCCCACCGCCTCGATATCGCCTGGCGAGACGGCCAGCGTGGTGCGATACAGCGGAGCCACGTCGACGAACGGAAACAAGATCCGGGCCGCGGCATTGCTGAAGCGCTCGGGCTGGAGCTGATAGAAGGCTGCGCCCACGATCACGAGCCCGATCGCGCCGGCCACGCGCAGCAGCGCCGGTCGCAGTGCCGCGGCTTGTTCGAGTTCGAGCCGTTGCAAGTTTGACACGTTCTCGGCGATCACCGCGTGGCTAAGGGCCAGGGACTGATTCGTGGACGAGCGAGCCAATTGCAATGCATTGATGAGTCGGTTCTGCACCGCGCCGGGCGTGCGACGTTCAATCGCCAGGGCCACCTGGTCTTCGCTGTAGCGCAGAGCCCGCGAGCGTTGAAGCAGATGGTTCGCCAGCATGCCCAAGCCGACCAGCAAACCGCCGCTGGCCAACCAGCGCCCAACGCTCGGCAGATGCCATTGGGTATCGAGCCAGAAGACGAGCCACAGATACGCGAGGATTGCCGAGACGACGAGGCCACAGCCTTCGAGCAGCGTCAGCAATCGCCAACGACGCGAGTTGCGAGCGACCAACGAGCGAACCTGCTGCACGAGCGGATGGGAGGCGAGTTCAGCCGGCGAGGCATCAGGTTCGGCGACGGCTTGACTCATGGGAACGTAATCCTCTTCGAGCCACTCAGGTGTTTGAAACGAGCACTCGATCACCGGCGGGGGTGAGCAGGTGGGACGACGCCGGCCAGCGCAATCATAACCCGTAGCCGACGACCGAGCCGGCTCGAATCAAGGAGGGTACGAAAGCGGCGCTTTCGTTCGGGTCGAGTATAGTTGCAAAGGCCCCAGAAGGCAACGTGCTCGCAGGCTTGTGAGGCGAGCATTCGATGGAATCCGAGTCCCGAGGAACACGCAGTCGGTGCGACCTAGCGAGTCGGCGAGGCACGGAGGATTTCGACCGCAAAGGGTTCGAGTGTGCGATTGAGAACGCCCGCCTCGACGCTGACCGTTCGACCGTCGCTGAGCGTAAACCGCGGCGCATCGCCGAGTGTTTGCCAGACCAATCGAGCCCGTTGCTCCTGAGCGCTTGGATTGACCAGCACGATCACCGTCCCCTGGTCATCGGAGATGGCTTTCATGTTCACGAACTTGGACTCCAGCGACACGCCGGGCAAGGGAGGACGTGCGATCAAGCGTGGGCCGACGTCGGCCAGCTCGCGATTCACCGCGCGAACACTGCTCCACAACTGGGGCTCGACCGCGGCGATCGTGGTCTGGGGACGCCCCGTGACGTGGCTGTACGAGTAATACCCGATCCCGGTTGCCCCTTCGACCAGCGACAGGAACACCATGCACCGTAGCTCGGCCGGGGTCGGATAACGGTCGGTGACCTTCCAGGCGAAGAGCTGCAAGATGGGCAACAGCGGCTTCTGCCCGAGGGTTGCAACTCGCGCGCGAGCCACGGCGTCTCCCACACTGCTCAGGGGCTGATACGGTATCGGGTAGAGATAGGGCGCTGCGACATCCAAGGCCGCGACGAGCTCGTCGTACTTGGCGCGCGAGGGGAGCTTGCCTGCGAAGACCCCCTCAGGCTCGTCTTCCCAATAGCCGATGGCGTTCATCAGCGGACGTCCGGGCGCGAGCGCGGCGACCTTGGCGTTGGCGTCGGCCGTTTGCCGCAATAGGTTCTGTTTGAAGTACAGTGCCGGGCTGTCGGTCCCGATGGCGAGCAGCATGCTGCGAAGATCACCCGACTGCTTGCGACCATGGACCGCGGCGTAGAACCCTTGCGCGGGCAACGAAGCGCTCGTTTCGGGATGACAGGTCAAGACGTTGAAGCCAAAGTCGCGCAGTTGGGCGAGCGTGTCGGCGTCGGTTTTGGCGTCGTAGAGCATGATCGGAAAGAAGGGCTTTCCGTTGACACGCAAGCCGCCGCGCGTGTTGTAGTCGACGGTCTCGATCGGCGGCAGAGCGACCGTCGGCATCGGCTCAGAAAACGCCTCATTCGCTGCGAACAACAGCAGGAAGATTGCGCACAGGGTTCGTCCCATCGTCGTGGATCCTGGTAACGTTGGTGCTGGCACGATCATGGGCATGTGTGAGTCTCTCAAAAGTTGGTGGCTATTGATCGTCAAATAATGAACAGAGTAGGCCGGCAGGGTGGCTGGTGTTTTGCATTGCAAAACCCGGCACATTGAGGCGGTGTTAATAGGTGAGTTGCCGGGTTTTGCTGCGCAAAACACCAGCCACCCACCACGGTGACGCTCGCATCAAAGGCATGGCTCGCTTTTGGGCATCGATGGCTGCCGCTGGGACTTCGACCGACTCGTCCAGCGACCGCTCGCTGTCGAGCCAATCTCAGGGGGCGGGCAAGTGAAAGTTGCGCCGCAACAATTGCTCGGCCTCCGTGCGCGCCGCGGCCAACTCAGGCGCATCGATTTGATTGCGGGTCTCGGCGCTGTCATGCACGGCGTCGTACAGCTCGCGCGCCACGATCTTGTTCGAGGCGTAGTCGCGCCACTCCGTGTAACGCACCCGGCTCGTCCGCGCGCTGTAGCCCATTGCTTGGGGCACTTTGCTCGGCTCGCGGTCGTAATAGGCGGGGCGCGGATGCTGACTGAACGCGGCCGGTTTGACGCGCTCCGTTGGATCGCGCAACACACGGAAGAGGCTCTGACCTTCGAGCCCGGCGGGGGTAGGCAACCCGCAGGCTACGACGAGCGTCGGGAACAGGTCGACCAACTCGGCCAGGGCGTCGGTCTTTGCGCCCTGCTTGGCGCCCGGCAGCGAAATCAGCAGTGGCACCCGAGCATCGAGCTCGAAGGTCGACGTCTTGCCCCACAGGCTGTGCTCTCCCAGGTGGTAACCGTGGTCGCCGGCAAACACGATCACGGTCCGCTCGCTCAGTCCCTGCTGATCGAGCGCGTCGAGCACGCGGCCCAACTGCGCGTCGAAATAGCTGATGTTGGCATAATAGCCGTGACGAATTTCGGCGACCTGCGCGGACGTAAATGTGACTTGATTGCCGGGCAGTCCGCGCAACTCGCGACCGTCATGAAACGCAACGTCCGGCGCGCCGCTCGGCCGGCTCGGATCGACGCTCGGCAACTGGGCGCGGTCGTACAGGTCCCAATAGCGCTTGGGGGCGTTGAACGGCGCGTGCGGTTTCCAAAATCCGACGGCCAGGAAGAACGGCTGGTCTTTCACTTCGCTCAACACGCGGACCGCCTCGCTGGCAACCCGGCCGTCGAAGTAGGCGTCGTCCGGCACGTCACGGCACTCGTAGAGCGGGACATTGGTGTACATGCGCGGGCTGGCCGACGCCACATTCGGCGCGAGCACTCCGCTCACCTCCGCCGCGTCGTCACCATGCGTGGCATAGTGCAAAAACTCGGGAGCCGACCACGAGCGCCGATCCCCTTTTTCCTTGGTATGCCAATTGTGAAAGATCTTGCCCACGCAGCGCGTCGTGTACCCTTGCTGCAAGAACCATTGTGGCAGCGTGATGACATCCGGTGACATTTCACGAAAATGCGTGCCGTTCGACCAAATCTTGAGCGTGTCGGGCCGCCGGCCCGTGAGCAACGACGAGCGCGACGGGTTGCAAACCGCCTGCTGGCAATAGGCGTGATTGAATTGCACGCCGCGCCGGGCCAGCCGATCAAGATGCGGCGTCTTGACCGCCGCGCCGTAACTGGCCAGATCGGTCCGCAAATCGTCGGCCATCAAAAAGAGCACATTCAATCGCGGAGCCTCGGCGGCAACCGATGCCCGGATGATCAGAGACCAGCACCACAGCAACGCGACGACATTTCGCATGGGAGCCTCGCCAAGGACATGAGTAAGGGCACTCGATGGCGGCCGGGGTCATGAATGAGCTTGGGCTCACCGGCGCGCCGATCTCAACCATCGCATTACCGTACCAAACCCGACACGCCACGACGAGTATTTATCGTGCGAAGGCCTCGGAGAGTCAAACACCGGCATGGGGAGCGAGCATTCGGCGGATCAGGGGAGCCGATGAAACGGGAAGGCCCAGGGGATCACGACCATCGACACCGCGAACACGAGCAGATCCAACGGCACGCCGATTTTGAGATAGTCGCTAAAGCGATAGCCGCCGGGGCCATACACCATCAGATTGGTCTGGTAGCCAATCGGCGTAGCAAAGCCGTTGCTGGCCGCCATCATGATCGCGATCAGGAACGGCGTGTAACCGACACCGAGATCGGCGGCGGTTTGGATGGCGAAGGGGAACATGAGCGCCGCGGCCGCGTTGTTGGTAATCAACTCGGTCGCAACCAGGGTAATGAGATAAATGATGGCCAGGCTCCACACCGGGTCGCCGCCGGCAAACGAGATGACCTGATCGGCGATTTGCTTCGCCACGCCGGTCGTCTCGAGCGCGATCCCCAATCCAAACGAGGCGGCAATCGCCAGCAAGGTGGGCAACTCGATGCTGCGTCGCGCCGCTTCAATGCTCGTGCAGCGCGTGGCAATCATGAGCGCGGCCGCCAAAAACGCCGCCTTGAACATGGAGAACAAGCCCAACGCGGCCAGTAAAATCATGCCGAACATGATCATCAAGGCGTAAGGAGCCCGATCATGCCGCGGGGGCGTGTAGTCATCCAAGCGACTAACGAGAAAGAAGTCGCGCTTGTTTTTGTGCTCCTCGAAAAACGACGGATGGCTCTCAAGCAACAGCGTGTCGCCAGGGCGCAACACAATATCGCCAATCTTTTGACGCAGTCGCTCGCCATTGCGGGCCACCGCAAGCACCGCGGCATTGTAGTGCGAACGAAACCGGCCCTCGCGAATCGATTTGCCCAACAGCGGGCAGGTGTACGACACCACCGCCTCGGTCAGGCAGCGTGTCGAGCGCGGGGCATTGAGCTTGAACACCTGATCGGTCGCCGGCACCAGGCCACGCATCTTCTGTAAATCGACGACCCCCTCGACCACCCCCACGAACACGAGCCGATCCCCCGCGCGGAGCTTTTCATCGGGCGAGACCGCGGCCAGCACGTGGCCATCCCGATCGATCTCCACCAGATACATGCCGGGCAGATGGCGGAGGCCGGCTTGCTCGATCGTCTGCCCGACCAACGCGCTGTCATCGGCCACGAGCATTTCGACCGTGTATTCGCGCGGGTCGTCATGCCGACTGATCGCCGGCTTGCGATCCGGGAGTAGCCAACGGCTGACCACGACGAGGTAGATGCAGCCACAGATTGCGGTCGGCACGCCCACCCAGGTGATGTCAAAGAGATTGAAGCCGTGGGGAGCTTCGCCGATCGAGGCCAAGTGCTTGCGCAATTGACCGTCGACGACCAGATTGGTGCTCGTGCCGATCAGCGTGCAGGTTCCCCCTAAAATCGCCCCGTAACTCAGCGGCAGCATCAATTTTGACGGGGAAATCCGCAACTGCTTGGCCCACTCACTAAGCACTGGAATCATGATGGCCACCAGCGGCGTGTTGTTCACAAAGGCGCTGAGCGTCATCGTCGGGAGCATCAGCCGCGCGATCGCGCGTTGCGCCGTCTTGGGTCGCCCGAGCACTTGCTGTGCAATCCAGTGGATCGCCCCGGTCTCGTTGACCCCGGCTCCGACGATAAACAGCACAGCCACCGTCACCATGCTCTCGTTGGCCAAGCCGCCGAGCGCCTGATCGGGCGTCAATATGCCCAGCAGCGTCAGCATCAGCACCGCCAAGATGAGAATCACATCGGCGGACCAGGACGTGATGGTCAGCAGCACGAACACGGCCACCACCACGCCCACCGTGATCGTGGCTTGCTGCGGCTGCGTCAGATTCAAGGCTATGGGGAGCACGCCAAGCGCTTTGCTGTGAGGTAGGTGGATGAAATGAAGACGGAAATAGACGCGAAAAGGCTCACGACGACAAGACGAGCCGGCCGTGACCGCATGCACTCCGCTAGCAGGGTCGAAAATAATCCTTAAGTGCTGCCGGGCAGGCCATTACCGACAAATCGACCCGCGAGGTGGACACCTGGGCGATGCAACTCGACGCACTGCCTGTTTTTTGAGCACAAGGGTCGATGCCTGAAACCGAGCATGCATGCACAGATAGCATGCATGCATGCTGGAATTGTCGTAAGTGCTAGCAGTGAAATGACATTGGTGCTTCGCTTGACTTAAGGTACAAGATGGGCACGTTACCGGCGGCAATCGTTCGGCCGCTGAAAAGGAATTCAATGACGGTCAATGTGGAGGAGTCAAACGTCATGGTCGAAGTCGCTGAAAAAGCCCAGGAAGTGTACCGCGTCGCCAACGAGTTGTTCACCCAGTCGCCCGATTGGGTCACGTTCTTCCGAGAGGTGCTCGGAGTCGAAGGCGTGATGCGCAATTCGTTCCGCACGCCGGACGAACTCGATCAGTTCGAGCAGACCGCCGAGTATCAGCAGATTCAATGCATGGTGGCCAAGCTGCGTGAGCGCAGTGGCGATCTGCCCCACCCGAAGGAGCCGACCCGTGTGATTACGGTTCGCCTTCCGCAAAGCCTGCACGATGCTCTGCGCACCGAAGCGCACGAGTGCCGCACGAGCATGAACAAGCTTTGCATCTCGAAGTTGTTGCAGATGGTCGATGGTCAATTGATCCCGTCGGATACCTAAGTCGACAAGTCGCCTCCCGTATGGGCGACTCGATCGCGAGCGGAGCGCGCGTGCTCCGTCCCCGCACCATCCCACGAGCCAATTTGGGCGTAGGCGTGTCGCAGCTGAAAACAGCACGACCGCCTCGCCCAATGGCTCGCAGGGCTGCTGCAGACGGAAGAAAAAAGCTCGGAGTGGATCGATAAGCCGGGTTTTGTATCCGATCGCCGTCTTGCGAGGCGATCAGCGGCGACCATTTCTCTAGGACGGTCATTGCTGACCGCCTCCAGCAGCCGACCCGGAAGTCATCGACGGGCCGAACCGACCCGCGTCCCTCTTGCGAGGAACTGCTTCCTGCTTGGCTTTGCTCCGCGTGGGGTTTACCTAGCCAGCTTGGTCACCCAAGCTGCTGGTGAGCTCTTACCTCACCGTTTCACCCTTACCGCGCCGCTCGAACAAGCCGAGCGACGAGGCGGTTTGCTTTCTGTTGCACTGTTCCCTGACCTCGCGGCCGGTGGGCGTTACCCACCACGCTGTCCTATGGAGCCCGGACTTTCCTCTCGCACCCCAAAGCGCGAGCGGGCGCCTGATCCACTCCGAGCGACCTCCAGCATACGTGCTGGGCTAGGCGGGTGACAGGGCTAAAACGCGCACGCCGCAATGGTCACCCCGGCCGCGTGTTGTTCGCCGGGGCACATTCACTACGCAGGTGTTAATAACTTGTGACTTCGGATGCCTTGGGTTGATTTTGGTACGGCGTTAGCGACAATGGCTGTTTCCCAGCCCGGCTCGAATCGGCTTCTGATTCGGCGCCAATCGCTCGGAGCCTTGACCGACTGGCTTGCATGCGTCGAGCATCCGCTGGCATAGGCTGCCTCGCTGTTTGCTGTCCCCGTAGCTCAACTGGATAGAGCGTCGGCCTCCGAAGCCGAAGGTTACAGGTTCGAATCCTGTCGGGGATACTCGATTTTTTAGGGCGTCTGCGTACTTTTCCTCTGAGCCTGGGCAGTAAACTCGCAGGAATGGTCATGGCTCGTCCCAACAAGATTTGGTACCGCAAGGGTACGGATGCTTGGGTTGTCGTCATTGGCAGCATGTGGCACACCCTCACAAGGGGCAAGAAAAACCGAAAGCTCGCCGAGGAAAATTCCACGAGCTGATGCTGGTTCGCCCTGAGCAGCGTGGGTCAGATGCTGGCCAAGTAAACGCTCCATCTCCTCGGCCAGCTTGCGGCACTTCGGCATCAGCGACTTGGCCAGCGGCGAAAGTTGCAGTCGTTCCACACGCTCGTCATAAGCATCGGCTTCGGTGGTGATGAGCCCAGCCTCGCGCAACTGCGCCACCATGCCGGTCATCGTGGACTTGGCAAGCCCCAATTCATCGGCGATATCGGTGATGGTCCGGTCGTCTTCGCGAAACAATGCGAACAGCAGACTCCCCTCGCCCGTTATTAGATGCCAGGCCAATCCGGCCCAATTCAGCCATAGCTGCAACAGCCTGATGTACGAGTCATACGTTCGCCCTAACAAGAACCCAAAGGGATCGAGATCATCCATGGAGTCCGACAGCTCTCGACATGTAAGACCGCATGCGATCGCGAAGTCATTATGGTACACTCGCGTGCCATCCATCCTTGGCGTAGCCATTCGATTTCGCCAGCACGATCAATTTTCGGAAATCTGCCATGAAACTCTTCCTAACTGCGTGGCTGGGGTTGATGCTCTCGATGAGTGGGATCGTGTCGGCGGGAGACATCTCGGTCACGCTGGAGCAAATCACGTCGGGACCGAAGAACCACTTTTTCGGTTACATCGGCCACTGCTTGACGATTCCCTGGAACGCTTCAGGACGATACCTCGTCGCGCTGCGGACAGATTTTCACGATCGAATGCCGAAGCCGGGCGAGTTGGCCGATGTCGTGCTTATCGACGGTCAGCAGCGGAACGAAGTCATCGTCGTCGATCGCACGCATGCCTGGAATTTGCAGCAAGGGACGATGCTGTATTGGAACCCGCAGCAACCAGAGTCTCAGTTCTTCTTTAACGACATCGACGCGCAGACCGGCGTTGTCTTCACCGTCTTATACGACATTCGCGAACGCCGGCGCGTGCGCGAGTTCCGCTTTGGCAACGAATCGATCGCCAACGGAGGCGTCTCTCCCGATGGTCGCTACTTCGCCGGCATCAATTACGGAAAGATCAGCCGGTCACGGGACGTGATCTCGTATCCGGGGGCGTTCGATGCGACCGTCGAAGGGCCCGCGAACCCAACCTCCGACGGCTTATTTCGTGTCGAAATCGCGACCGGCGAGCGAAAGTTGCTCGTGTCTTACAAGCAGCTCTCTGATTTGCTGCTCGACAACGAGAAGAACCGCGCGAAGCTGGGGGATCCCGACAAGTATCCGATTTATGTGCATCACACGATGTGGAACCGCGACAGCGATTGGATCGCGTTTATTGTGCGTGGCAAACAGAACAAACGACCGAGTGCCGGATGCGCGATCCGTGTGGACGGCTCGGAGCTGCGGCCCATTCCGTTTGCGGGGCATCCGGAATGGCTGGAAGGTAGCGTATTGGCGATGGCGTCCAAGGAACATGGAGCGTTCAACCTGTATGACGTCGCCGGGAAGAAGTGGGCCGGACAACTGGGCGGACCGAGTGTCTTTCGCGACACTGACGATGACAATGCACTTTCGCCGGATGGAAAATGGATGATCGGCAGTCATAAGCCGCGGCCGAACGAGTGCGTCTATACGTTATTCCGCCGGGCCGACAGCGCCGTAGTTGAGTCCCCCATCGTTCCCACGAAGGTTGGCGGCGGAGATGTTCGGCTCGATCCCGCCCCGCGCTGGAATCGGACGAGCGACGCGGCGCTGATACCCGGTCTGGCGAAAGACGGCACCGTGCAGTTGTTCATCTTGAAACTCAAAGGATCGCGTTGATGAGATCGCTCCTGATTTTCTTCATGGTGAGCGCGGTGGTTGCCAACGTGAGTGTCTGCTTGGCACAGGAACCGTCGAACGATCCGCCCACGCATGCCAATGTTTCGTACGGACCGCATACGCGCCATGTGCTTGATTTCTGGCAGGCGCCCGGCGAGGGACCGCGTCCGTTGCTCGTCTACATTCACGGCGGCGGATGGACCAGCGGCGACAAATCTCAGGACGGCCCCCCCCAACAAAGCTGGCTGGAAAAGGGAGTTTCCTACGCCGCGATCAATTACCGCCTGACCCCCGATTCTCCGCTGCCCGCTCCGGTGCATGACGCCGCGCGCGCGATTCAATTCCTGCGATCCAAGGCCGATATGTGGAACATCAACAAGCGCCGAATCTGCCTGACGGGCGGCAGTGCAGGGGCTTGCACGTCCATGTGGATATTGTGCCACAACGACCTAGCGGACCCGCAGTCGAATGACCCGGTGCAGCGAGAATCGACGCGAGTCGCCGGAGCGGCCGTCTTTCGTGGTCAGACGTCGATTGACCCGAAGCAGATTGAACCGTGGCTTGGTCCCCAGGTCCTGCAACACCGCATGATCAACTTGTCGGTCGGCGAGCGAACGATCGACGACGCCCTGCGCAACTACGAACAGCATCGCGCGCTCTACGTCGAGTTCTCGCCGTTGAATCATGTCACCCAGGACGATCCGCCGCTGTTCATGTCTTGCGACGCCGATCAAACAGTCCCCGCTCGGAACGCGAGTCATGGCATCCATCACCCTGTCTTTGGCATCAAACTGAAGGAGAAGGCCGATCGCGTCGGCATGGAGTGCCACCTGCTGATCGGCAAGGGACAGGGAGCAAAGACCTCTCGCTACTCGTCGGCGGCGGAGTTTCTCGAAGCCAAGTTGCTTGCGCCGTGAGAGTTGCTGGCCGTGACGAAGCTCTCCCCTATAGCAACTGCTCAGCGACCGGTCAGTAGTCGAACCAGCGTGGGTCGATCGGTTTGCCGGATTGCAGGCGGTGCATGTCTTCGGCGTCGAGGAAGTGGAACTTGCCTCGCACGGCGTGGAGCTGGGCGTTGCGGAGTTTCGCTTCCAGGCGGATCGGTTGCTTCAGGACATCGGCCAGCGATTTGTTCTTCCAGCGCACCGCCACGTTGAGGTCATCCACTTTGGCCATGCGTTCGCAGTCCTCGAAGCGGAATCCGTCGAGCGGCACGCCCTTCATGTCGCTGAGTTGGAAGATCGCTTCGCCCTGCGGCGCGAGCAGGTTCACCGTCAGCTTCGGTTCGAACAACGTGAGTGGCTTGCTAATGAAACTGCCCCAGCCGCCGGTGCTGCGCAGGTAAGTTAGGCCGTCCTTTCGGAGTGAGTGGATGACCATGCCGGTCGAGGGACGTTGCAGCTCGCCTTTCTGGGGTCGCGCGCCGTGCTGGCCGGCGGTCGCATCGGAGTAGAAACGCAGTTCGGACTCCGTCTCGATCATGCAGCTTGTTTCCAAGGCACCGCCCGCCACCTCGCCGGGGCGCGCAAGTCCGATCAGCGGCTTTCGGAAGCTGCGCTGAAAGTGGCGGCCGTCGTAGCTGTAGGTTAGGTGCGTATCGAGACTGCCGACGAAACGATTGAAACCGGTCGGCGGTTCGCTAGTCTGGCAGTGAAAGATCCACAGCAGACCGATGTACGCCTCGCCGTAACGGAAGACCGGCATCCCGTAGAACTCGACGAGCCCGTCTTGCGGATCGGGCTGCAAGAGCGGTCGCGGGCCGCTCCACGTGGTGAAGTCGCGAGAATCCTGGATGCAGACGCGGCGGTCGCCCCAGCCGGGCCTCACGGTCATGAAGTGTCGCTGCTCCTTCTCGTTCCAGAAGCCGAACAGCGGCGGCTCGGGATGCCAGCCCGACTGCGACCAGTCGTAGTCGCGACGCACTTCCCACTTCAGCCCGTCCCGGCTGACCAGCGTGACTTCATCGGCGAGATGCGGAAACGGTTCCGGCTGAGATGCGTCATGGTGCTGCGGATGCTTCGGATTGCGTCGAGCATCCTCGATCACGGTCTTACCCATCCGATGTCCGAACATCTTGAAGCGGAATCCGTCCTTCGCTTCCGGGTCGAGATACGCTCCGCCCACGCTGCCGTCGGTCAGCGTGAAGACATGATTCGGCGCGAGCTTGCCGCCATCCGGCTGGATGTCGGGGCACGGCAGAGGTCGCCAGTCGAGCCCGTTGTCGCTCTCGGCGACAAGCAACGTCGCGGGCCGCCACTTCGCCGAGTAGATCATCCGCCACTTGCCGCTCGAAGGGTCCTTCCAGACGGTGGGCCAGGAATTGAGATGGTCGTTGATCTCGCGGCGAATGGGATCGACATACGTCTTGTCCTTGAGCCACACCGGCTCTCCCTGGCACAGTTCGATCGCGTCGAGCTTATGAAAGTGCCACGCATCCAAAAAGTGCCAGACCTCCGCGGCGCCGGCCGAGGATTCGATCATCCAGCCGCTCGACAAGGCCCGCCATATGGACAAAACGAGTAATGTGATGACCGTTCGTTTCATTCTCGATCTCCTGGCAAGGACTCGGCATCGTTCGTTCGTCGGCATTAGGGAACCGGCAGAAAGCCATAGCCGTTTTGTTGGCGGTTCACGGTCAACGGAATCATTTTTCGACAGCCGCCAGCACCTTTTTAACAAGGTCACTCTGAAATGCGGGCGGGAACTTTTCGCCGCGACCGAGTCG
>CAZZBK010000096.1:0-22973 GCA_964652155.1 uncultured Planctomycetaceae bacterium
TGGACTTGCGACCGAGTGCGTTTCCGATCGCGCAGGTGATCCATTCGCAGGTCGACATGGCCCGGCCGCTCGCCGAGCGAAAGAATATTGACCTGGTGGTCGAGATCGAGAGCGAGCTGCCCGAAATGTATCAGGACCAGGGCAAAGTGCAGCAGATTCTCAACAACCTGCTAAGCAACGCGATCAAGTTTACGCCCGAGGGGGGCCGGATCTCAATCGCCGCGCGGCGCAACGAGGCCGACCGACTGTCGCTCACCGTGGTCGACACGGGCATTGGCATCGCCGAGGAAGATCAGGTCGTGATCTTCGAGAAGTTTCGTCAGGGGAGCAGCGTGCTGACCGGTGGCGACGCGATGACCCGCGAGCACTCGGGGACCGGCTTGGGATTGTCGATCGTGAAGGAATTGTGCAAACTCGTTGGCGGCGAGATTTCGCTGCATAGCGAGGTGGGCAAGGGAAGCGCCTTCACCGTGCAAATGGATTGGGTGCTCCAGGGCAGCGAGCCGCGCGTTCCACGAGGGGGCGACTACGCACGTTCGGTCGCCTTGTGAATCGCGCTCCCGTCATGTATTGCATTCGCACTTTTCCTTTTTTGGGCAGCTTACAAGCCGATGATGGCCAACCAGAATTCACCCGACGAATTGCCTGAAGTCCAGCTCTTCACCGATGGCGGATGCAGCGGCAACCCAGGACCCGGCGGCTGGGCGTTTATCCTGCGTCACCCAGGCACCGGCAAGGAACTTGAGCGCAGCGGTGCCGAGGAGGACACGACCAACAATCGTATGGAGCTACGCGCCGTGGTCGAAGGATTGCAACAACTCACGCGACCCACGCATGTCGAGCTACTGACCGACAGCGTCTACGTGGGCAAGGGGCTCAGCGAGTGGATGGCCAAGTGGAAGCAGAACGGCTGGCGGCGCCGCGAAGGGAGCCGTTGGGCCGAGGTTAAGAACGAGGATTTGTGGCGCAAGCTCGACGCGCTGATCGCCCAGCATAAGCTCACCTACACGCGCGTGGCCGGGCACAGCGGGCACAGCGAGAACGACCGTTGCGACGAATTGGCCGTCGCCGCCTATCAACCGCTGCTCAGACGACGTAAATCCTGATCGCCCGCGAAATGCGACGCTGACCGTCCCCGTCGCATTTAGGATCGACACGCAGGCCCAGGAGAGGCGGTTTCTGGCAGGGGACTTGGTTACACCGCAAGTGACCGGGACGAGTTCAGCTTTGGCTGGAAGAGCGGGAGCCGAGCGTCAGGTGCGTATGAACACGTTAGGAAGTCGGTCGCTTATCGAGGACCACCAGTGCAATTCCACCGAGGATAGCCAGCGACGCCAGCATCAATCGCACGGTGATTGGCTCACCCAGGAAAACGATGCCTCCTAAGGCTGCAAGGATGGGCACGCAGAGTTGGACGGTCGCGGCGTGAGTGGCTTTTAGGGCGGGTAGCACGGAATACCAGATGGCATATCCGATTCCGGAAGCGAGTGCTCCGGAGGCCACCGCGCACCCGACCCCCGTGTTATCGAGCGACGCTCGGTCATGCATGAGCAGGCTCAATAACACCGCAAAAGGGACGGCGCGTAGAAAATTCCCGGCGGTCACGGTAGTCGGGTCGCCCGCACTTTGGCCGCGCAAGGAATAGACACCCCAGGCGATTCCTGCGCATAACATCATGAGAGAACCGAAGAGCGGTGGCGCGGCAAGGCCTGGGAGCAGCAACCCCACGAGCCCTCCCAGGGCGAGTGCTAAACCGACGAGTTGCCACCGGTGTAGACGTTCGCCCGTGCCAATGCCCATGCCGATCATGGTGACTTGAACGGCACCGAAGAGCAGCAGAGCGCCAGTTGCCGCGGACAGGCTCTCGTAGGCGAAGGAGAAACCGGCGGCGTAGGCCAACAAAGCCATGGCCGACAACCAATTCCCTCGACCGGATTGAGTGACGCCTCGCATGTGCGCCACGAACCAGAGCATGGTCGCTCCCGAGATCAGCCGGATCGTCGTGAAGCTGGCCGCATCGATGTCGGTCTGTTTGAGCGCGACACGGCAGAGTAGTGAATTGCCGGCAAACGCCACCATCGTCAGCGCGGTCAGAGCAACGAGACGAATCGTTGGCAATCGAGATCATTCCGAACGGATGGATAAGGTTGCCCGCCCACGCCGGGCGTTTCGATCTCGGATTATAGGACATCCAACTCAAACGAACCACACACAGAAGACCAAGCAAGTAATCGGATCGCTTGGTGAAGATTCGGCACAACATCCGTCGCGCGGGCGGAGCAGCGTCGTGATCGGAATTTCAGGAGGCTTTTCGTTTCTGATTGCCGGAGGGGTTTCGCTTTGCGGAAGTACCATTGTTTATCGTGAGCATGGGGGCCTTCACCGCGAGCATCGGGAAGCGAGTTCTGTTCAAGGCGATGCTCGCACAGGAGGGGGAGTCAATTATTGGATCCGGCGCAGGCTTTGGCGCAAGTTTATGAAGCGGCTTGCCAGATAAAAATCTCGCCTTTGCGTGAGACGGCTACGTCACCTGAGTAGAGGCGATAGTGCCCATCGGCGGCGGTGTGGGGCAGGTTGATTCCGAACGGCCGCAAGTACCGCGCGTACACATTCAGAATCGTGGGATTCGTCTCCTGGACGAAACTGAAGGTGGGCATTAATTGCAGCGGCTTCAAGGAGATGATCGTGCCGCGATTCATCCATGCTCCTGTGCGAATCTCCGCGCCGCTCAGCAGCACAATCGTGCCACCTTTCATTTGCAGCCCGGTAAAATCCCTGGCGGGGCCGCCGACGATGATGGTCCCTCGGCGCATCCGCATGCCGACTTCCAGCCCCGCCGAGCCGTCAATGACAATCAGCCCGTTCTTCATGCCGGCCAACGCGCCGCGGTAGGCGGCACCGACCTGGCCGCCGGCGTTTCCGTGGACGTGAATGAAGCCGTGCTTCATTTCAGCGCCGATCCAGTCGCTGGCATTGCCATGCACCTCGATTCGGCCCCCCGTCATGTAAGCGCCCAGATGCATGCCGACCGAGCCGTGTACGGTGACGCTTCCTTTGGACATGGCGCGGCCAATCCAGCGGACCTTGTGCAGTGGGCCGTGAATGACGAGGTCTGTGCTGCGTTCCCCCTCGACATCGAAAAACTCATCGAGCGGCAATTGGCGCTTGCCGTGGTAAACCGTGAGAGAGCGGATTTCAGAATTCGATCGTTCGGCGAGGATGTCCGGGGAGAGCACTTCCGCTTCCAGCGGCACCGTCGGCGGCCGTTTGAGATGCAACGTGATGGGCATGGTGATTGCTGGAAGGCCAATGTCCGTGGGGTTTCTGGCGTCTCGCTGATGGCTGGGAGGTTCGTGAGCGACTAGCGCCCAGGCACATCGATGCAGTCCCGAAACTCGGGGTGTTCAATCCGTTCAATTTCAACGGGATAGTTATCAAATGACATCGTATAACATTCTTCAAAGAGGGGGCGCATGAAGTCATCCGTATTCGGATCGAACGGGGGTTTGACGATGAATTCGCGTCCTTGAGGCGCTTCGCGGATGTCGCCGTCCTCGATAACAATCTCGCCTCCTTTAATCACATAGCGCGGATGACCAAACATGCGCTGGACGTTGTCATCTTGTTCGTAGATCACGAGATCGGCATCGCAACCGATGCCCAGGTTGCCCTTGTGCGTCAGGCCGAGCGCTCGCGCCGGGCCGGCCGACATCGCTGTGGCGACCTCGTACAGCGTGTATTCGCGATCGATCTCGGGCAGCGTGATCCGGCTTTTGACCCGGTCCGGCAGTTTTTGGATGCACTCCTGGCGAACGTCCGCGCACATCAGCAGTTGGATGATTTCCGGATACCGCCAGAAGCAGCCGCCGTTGGGATGATCGGTCGAAAGAAAAACTTGCCACGGGTCGCGGATCAAGAGCAGCAATTCAAGGCCGGCCGCCCACTGCACGGCGTTCACCAGGTTGCTGGGACGGTACGTGTAGGGGACGATGCCACAACCGGTTTCATTCTCGACGTCGAGATTGCCCCATTTGCGCCCCGTCAGCTTATAGAGCAGGTGCTGCCAGGGGCCATCGGCGGTGATGGTCACGGTGTCTCCGAAGACGACCGCGCCTGCGTCGGTGGTGATGTTCGGATGGGAGTTAAAATAGTCGGCTAACCGGACGGTTTCCGAACGCATGGTGTCCCAGTCGTCGCCGCCATAGGCATGGTATTGAGAATGGGCAATGTGAGCTCGATGGCCTTCGAGATGCTTGAGGGTGTCGAGGGTCGTGGAAATGTTTCCGGGCGCGCCAAGATTGTTGCAGTGCAGGTGCATGGGGTGCGGCAGTCCGAGGTCGTCGCAAATTTGTGCCAATTGGGTGACGATGCCGCCGGGGGTCAGCTTGCTGTAGCCCGCGATGGGGGACGTGAGTTGCTTGGCGTCGTGCCCCCATTTCCAGGCGGCCACGCCACCCGGATTAACCGCCTTGATGCCGTAGGACTTGGCCGCCCACAGATACCAAGCCACGACCTGCTTGGCCCGCTCGTAGTCTCCCTTTTCCAGTTGGTCGAGCATGATTTCGTTGTTCGCCATCAGCGTCAACGAGGCCTTGTCGACGATTGGCACATCGGCCAACTCTTCGTGGGTGTGGCGAGCCGACAGCACGGGCACGGCTGCTTCGTTGACCGTCGTCCAGCCCATGCCGGCGTACAGGTATCCGGTGGCGAAGGTCGTGGGTGCCATGCCGCCAAGCCCGCTGCGCCGCGACTTGGTGCGAATGAAAGCTTGCGTGCGACGATGGTCCTCGGGGGTCATGGCGCGGGCGAAGTTGATGGCCCCGCCGGCGACGTGCGTATGCACGTCGACGCCGCCAGGAAAGACGATCATTCCAGTGGCGTCGATCGTCCGCCCGCCATCGACCGACGAGGTGAACTTGCCCTGATCGTCAATGCACAGGTCTTTGATCTGGCCATCGATGCCGTTGGCAGGATCGTAGACTTTTCCGCCCGTGATTCGCAGCATGTGCCTTACACCTGGGACGTAAGCATCTGGGGTTGGCTGCCATCGGGGAGCCAGAACGGTTTCTTGGCAATCGCCTCATTGATGCGACGAACCACTTCTTCGTCGGTGGGATAAGGGGACTTCAAAGCCGGCTTGAGCGGCAGCGGAATTTCATCCATGCGATAGGCTGTTCCTGGCGCGGCGATTCCCTGGGGCGCGGTCGTGATATGCACCCGGGACAATCGGCTGGTGTGGGTCACGTGCGGATCGAGCACAATGGTCGGTATGCGCTTCAAATGATCGATTGCCGGCTGGGGCATCGTCGCGCCCGGGTCGGCGCCAATGATAAAGGCCGCGTCGCAATCGCCCCGCACGAGGATATCGACCGTGGAGAACTCGCCCGGGTTGTAACGAGGGTAGCCGCGATTGAAGGAAATTCCGAACGGATACCCGGTCTGCCAGCGCATGATCACGTCGGCACCGGTGACGTTGCCGTGGCCGCGCATGGGCATGGCAACAAACTTTGTGAAGGCGTTCATTTCAGCGGCTAGCGTCAGCAGCGCAGCGCTGTTCATGTGTTTGCCTCGGGTCATCGACAGTCCCATGCCGAAGAACATGCAGCCGAACTTGGCCGCTTTCATGCGGGCGATGAGATCTTCGAGCGTTTCCCGCGTCAGGCCGGTCTCGGCAATCGCCTCGTCCCCCACGGGCTGGCCCTTGACCAGGGCGCGGAGGATGGTGATTAGTTCGAAATCCTTGCCGGGCCTGACTTGCAGGAAAATATCCGCGGCATTGACGCTCTTGGTCTCGCGAATATCGACCAGGACCATCGTGCGGTCCTTGCGGCCGCGGGGCAGAAACTTGCTCTTCTGCATGATGGTGTACTTGGTGAAATGGCGCGGATGACACTCGGCCGGGTTGCCGCCCCAGTAAATAATGAAATCGGCTCGTTGCTTCACTTCGCCGAGCGTACACGTGACTTTGCCACCCAACTGGGCGGCGATCTCAGTGGGACCGTGTCACAACGAGGTGTGACTGTCGAGCAACCCTCCGAGCTGATCGGCCAGCGCGACGCATTCCTTTTGGGCTTCGCAGGTGGTATTGCTCATGCCATAAACCAGCGGCATGTCGGCTTCATGCAGTAACGTGGCCGCCAATTCGATCGCTTCGTCGAGGGTGGCTTCTCGGCCATCGATCAAGGCGTCGGGGTACTTCTTTTCGGCCGTGTGATTGAGGAACCACGCGGTGCCGAGCACGCAGGCTTTATTCGCCTTATGGATGCGGACTTCGTCGTGGTGCAACTGGATGTCGTCGCAAACGCACCCGCAAAACGTGCAGGTCGCGTTGTTTATAATGCTCAACTCCATGGCGACTCCCGTTCGATCAGTTGGGGGAATTGTCTCGACAGTCGGCGTCATCCGAACCGGACGACGGAACGGTAAACACTCAGCCCAGGGCGCGGCCCTGGCAACTGCCCCGCACGCGACGAGGCATAAAGCGCCCCTGCTCGATCTCGGTCCAGGCCGGTAGTCCCGGTGCGTCCCCCTCGGTCGAGAAATGCAGCTTCTCGGGGCCAAGAGGTTTCTCGTTGCCAAATTCTTGTGACATTCAACGGGTTCCTTAAAGCGGTATGACGTCCACTTCCCAACCCTTCGAGGTCGGCATGCCGGTGCCGTCGGTATCGCCCCCCATCAGTTTACACGTGGGCGGACCGTACGGAACGAAAATCATCCCCAGGGGGATCTTTCCCGCCTGACACTTAAAAGTAGATTCTCCGAACTCAGTCCGCACCATCGCCATCTGCCCCTCGCTGAGGCCGATTTCCGCCATGTCTTCCTTCGCCATCGTCATCGAATTCGTCAGGGCCTGATATTCTTCGGAATCTTTTCCGACATTAATCAACGCTCCTTGCCGGGAGGAACGGGACGAATTGAGGATAAAGCGTTTAGTGGACACAACTTGTAACTCGCAAGACAATGACCAAATAACCCCCGGCGATTCTACCTCCCACGCACAGAGGCGACAATGCGTCTCTCGCGCTGCGGTTCAGGCCGATCCGGCACGCGCGACCACGATCCTGCCAGCGGACGCAGATTCAATGCGTCCGATCACCGCCGCATCGCAGACGCCGCGGGCTCGTAAGGCGGCCATCACCCGCTCGACTTGGTCCGGAGCGACGGCCGCCAACAGCCCTCCCGATGTTTGCGCGTCGCAGAGGATCCATTGCTCTTCCTTCGTGATATCGGCGGCGTAAGTCACCCAATCCGCCAGAAACCGATGATTGGCATGTGTGCCGCCGGGCGCAATCCCAGCCCGCACGTATTCCCAGGCCGCAGCCAAAACCGGTACACGCTCCAAAAAAATTTGGGCCGTGACCTGACTGGCCGCGACGACATTGCGAAGATGACCGAGGAGTCCGAACCCGGTGACATCCGTCAAGGCGTGCGCTCCGCAGCGAGCGAACTCCTCGCCAGCGACTCGGTTAAGTGTGGTCATCACCTCAATCGCTTGGCCGATCGCGCCGAGACGGTCCTCACCGTTCTTGGCGGCGGTCGTGATGATGCCCAGCCCCAATGGCTTGGTCAGGATCAGCACGTCGCCGCTCTGGGCCTTGTCGTTGGACAACACGCGGTTCGGGGCAACCGTGCCAACCACGGAGAGACCGAAAATCGGCTCGTCCGATTTGATCGTGTGCCCGCCGACGATGGCCACGCCGGCCTCGGCAGCCTTGTCGGCAGCGCCCCGCAGAATTTCGACGAGTACCTCCGGTGGCAAGATCGCGTCGGGGAAACCCACGATGCTCAAGGCCGTTAGTGGTGTGCCCCCCATGGCGTAGACATCGCTCAAGGCGTTTGCGGCGGCCACGGCGCCGAAATCATACGGTCGATCGACGATCGGCGTAAAAAAATCGGTCGTGAGAACCAACGCCAAATCATCGGTCAACTTGTAAATCGCCGCATCGTCGGCCGTGGCACTGCCCACCAGTACATTCGGGTCAGTAATCGCGGGGAGCGCTCCCAGCAGCGAAAGTAAATAGCCCGGAGGTTGTTTCGCGGCGCAGCCCGCGCGTTTGGCTAATTGAGTGAGCCGAATCGGATCGGTCATCCGCGTACCTCGTGTTCGCTTTCCAGTTGAGTCCGTCTGCCGCACTTATACCACCTGTGACCTATCGGCTCTAGACACAGCTATCGTAGCTCGCGGATGCTTGCCCCCCTCCCAGGCTGACAGCGCGCACCTGGGCGGCTAACATGGTGTGCAGACCCGTTTCGTGCCGGATCGTCGTTGGCGGATGTCCACCTTGTCAAACCACCCTCGTTCGCAGTTCGTCATCTGTCTGGCAGGGCATATTGACCACGGCAAGTCGTCGCTGGTGCAAAGCCTGACGGGAGCAGACGTCGATCGACTGCCCGAGGAAAAGCGGCGTGGGATTACGATCGACTTGGGGTTCTCGCATTTCGACGAAGGGGGCGCTCGTTTCGCCCTCATCGACGTTCCCGGGCACGAACGTTTTATTCATACGATGGTGGCCGGGGCATCGGGAGTCGATGCCGCTTTGCTCGTCGTCGCGGCAGACGATTCCGTCATGCCGCAGACACGCGAGCACCTTGCGCTGCTGGAGTTGCTCGGCGTCCGACACGGTGTCATTGCGATCACCAAGTGCGACTTGGCCGATGACGAGCAGCTCGAATTGGTTGACCTGGAAGTCGCCGAGCTTGTCGCCGATTCATGTCTGGCCGACGCACCCAGGATCAGGGTGTCAACCTTTTCCGGGCTCGGCATCGCGGAGTTGCGACGCGCCGTGGTCCAGGCGGCCCACGCTTCGCCCGTGCGACCAACAAACGAGCCACGCTTTCGGCTGCCGATCGATCGGGCATTTTCCCCGACTGGACAAGGGGCCGTCGTCACGGGGACGGTCTGGCGTGGAACCGCGCGCGTGGGAGACACCTTGCACCTGCTTCCCGAGGCAACGCCGGTTCGGATTCGCCGCTTGCAGTCACAAGGCGCAGATGTCGAGCAGGTTGCGGCGGGCGAACGCGCCGCGATCAACCTGGTGGGGGTCAAGGCGTCGGCCATTCATCGCGGCTACGAGTTGGCAACTCCGTACGCCTTCCAGCCCTCAGACCGTTTGCTGGTGCAGCTGCGCTTGCTGGCCGACGGGGGACGGGGCCTAAAACATCGACAGTCGGTCCGCATCCACCTGGCCGCCAACCAGGTCACGGCCCAACTTCTACTGGGACAGCGCGAAGTGGTGCCCGGCCAATCCGCGTTCGCCCTCCTGCGGTGCGAAACACCCATCGTCGCCGAATATGGTCAGGCCTTTGTCCTGCGGCAACTCTCGCCCGCCACGACCCTGGGGGGCGGATCGATTCTCGCGCCTGCGCTCCGTGCGACCGATCGCCTCACCCATTGCCTCGCGGTCGCAGAGGGACTGGCAGACTCCGACCCACACGTGCGACTGGCGGCGTATATCGATCTGCGTCGCGAAGCGACCTTCGATGAATCGAGCGCGTCTTGGGTGGGGTTGAGTCGGTCGGAGTCTCAGGAGATCCTCCAACACCTGGTTGAGCAGCGCCAGGTCGTCCGCGCAACCGGACCGCAGCCTTGTTATGTCAGCGCGCAGCGTTTTCAACAACTGAAAGCACAACTGATCCACCGCTGTCAGATCGAGCTGGCACGACGTCGGCCGGCAGCTCATCTGCCGCTCTCGGTCATCCTGTCGGCCATGAGCCGCCACGCCAGTCCGCCCGTGTTGGACGCCCTGCTTGAAGCGCTGACCGCGCAGCGCGAGGTGGTGCGACGCGACGATCGCATTGGGCTCCCCAGCGGTCCGGAGCTCACCCATCGTCAACGTCAGATGCTCGATACCATGCTGGCCGAATGCGTTGGAGCCGGCCCCGCGCCCCCCACGTTGAAAGAGTTTGCCGAGCGACATGGCTATGCTCCGCGTGACCTGGAACCCCTGGTGCAAGTGGCCGTCGACGAGGGGCGATTGGTGCGATTGTCACCCGAACTCGTCATCGACCGCGATGCGCTCGACGCCTTGCGACGTAGCCTCGTGGACCATTTCCAAAAACATGCAACCGCCAAGTTGGGTGAGCTCCGCGAGCACTGGGGCATTACCCGCAAGCATGCCGTGCCGATCTTCGAGTTCTTCGACGAACGCCAAATTACGTCGCGCGCCGGTGACCTCCGCTCGCCCGGACCCCGTATGTCATTGCCCGTCGACGAGGCCAGCTCATGAAATCTCAGAACCAACCGAACCTGCGACTGCTACCCGCGGTGGAGCGCGTGCTGAATCTCCCCCAGGTCGCCCCGCTTTGCACCCAATACGGACGAACGACCGTCACCCAGTGGGTTCGCGAAATCCTCAGCGACTTGCGAAGGGGCCGAGCGGGCCGCTTGCCCGCGGACGCCGCGCAGATCGAGGCGCATGTCGTTCATGACTTGACTGAGGTCGCCGATCGCGCCGCGTCGCAGCGGCTGCGCCAAGCCATCAACGGCACCGGCATTGTGATCCACACGAATCTTGGCCGAGCCCCGCTGGCACCCGCGGCCATTCAAGCGATGACCGCCGCCGCGGCCTGCACGAACCTCGAAGTCGATTTGTCGACGGGCCAGCGCGGTCGACGCGGGCTGGCGGTCGAAGTCCTTTGCCAGCAGCTCACAGGTGCCGAGGACGCGCTCGTCGTCAACAACGGTGCCGCCGCAACGTTGCTCACCTTGCAGGCCTTGGCCGCTGGACGTCGCGTCGTGATCTCGCGCGGGCAGCTCATCGAGATCGGCGGTTCGTTTCGCTTACCCGACGTCTTCCGTCAAGCGGGCGTTGAACTCCATGAGGTCGGAACCACCAACCGCACAAGGCTCGCGGATTACGCACAGGCCATCGGCCCCGATACCGCGGCGCTATTGCGCGTCCACCCCAGCAATTATCGAATCTCCGGATTTTGCGAATCCGTCAGCGTCGCGGCCTTGGCCGAGTTGGCCCAGGCCAGTCGACTTCCACTCATCGACGACGTTGGCAGCGGCTGCTTGTACGATCTGACGCGCTATGGATTGCCCGATGAACCCATCGTTGGCGATAGCTTGCGTTCAGGGGCGGACCTAGTGATCTTCAGCGGTGACAAGCTGCTCGGCGGCCCGCAATGCGGCATGATCGTGGGTCGCGCGGAGATCGTCGCGAAACTGCGGGCCCATCCGCTCGCACGGGCACTGCGCGTCGATAAGCTGACCCTGGCCGCGCTGCAAGGAACGCTGGAAATCCATCGCGCCGGTCGCGCCTTCGACGAGGTTCCCGTGCTTCGTCAGTTGGCGCTGACCGCCGACGATCTCCGCCCCAGGGCCGAGCGGTTGCTCGACCGTCTGCGTCGCGAATCCAACATCCCCGATCGATTCTCCTTGCAGTTGGTCTCGTCGGCTCCTGGGGGCGGTGCCTTGCCTGAACTAACCGTGCCCAGTTGGGCGATTGCCATTTCCGCCTCCAGCCCCGATGATGTCTGCAGGCAATTGCGTCTTGGGACCCCGGCGGTGTTCTCTCGAATTCATGAGGGCTGCGCCCTGATTGACCTGCGCACCGTGTTACCGGAAGATGACGAGCCACTCGTCCGGAGGCTCGTCGAGGGCTGGACGGACTGAACGCCCATCGTGTTTGCAAAAGGATCGTGCCAAAGGGAGATGCGATCGGACGCAGTTGGTCCGATCGCATCATTCGGGAGTGAATGCGGCTCTGGTGACCGCCCCGGTCTTCAAAACCGGTGGAACGTCGTACACCGACGTTCGGTGGGTTCGATTCCCATCCGCTCCCGCTTACGACTTGTTTTGGAACGCAAATCGCAACTCGATGTTTTCGCTTGGCAACTGCTTGCCACCCACTTCGATATGGGGATGGATGAAAAAATTGAGTGGCGGCTGAGCGGACTTAGGAACCAACTCCAGGTCTCGTCCCGCCGAAAACAGCACACGATCAGCCGTCAGATTGCCGAAGTAGTATTCCTTCATTTCTGGGTGTTTGTCGGCCTCTGAAATGTCCACCGGTATCCAACCTCGTTCGTCGAGGTGAAACCACGCCCAACAGTGGTAGCCCGCAATGGGCCCTTCGGACTTGTCGGTGGGAATGGAGAATCCGATCTCGAAGCGAGTGGGCAAGCCTTGCGATCGAGCCAGAGACATGAACAGGCTGTGAAAATCCGTGCAATTCCCATAGCCGCTATCGCACACCCAGTTGGTATCGCCCCGCCCCCAACCGGTCCCCTCCTTCTTATAGACCACATGATCGTCGACCAAGTCATACAGTTGCCGCGCCAATCCCAGTTTATCCTGACTTAACTCCACCGAGGCGAGCAGCTTCAGTGACTTACCCGTCGTTGGTGCCATTTTGTTCGCGCCGAGAAATAGTGCGCGCCGCATGTCATCCAACCTTTCATCGGGACGATCCCCGGGCGTCGATGCCTTGCGAAGCACTTCGTGGCGCACCACCGCATAAGAAACGTCGACCACGAATTCACCGGTCGACGGAATCCGAGTCTCAAAGTAAAGAATCCGGTTGCCGTACTGAGATTCTTCGCTCTCGGAGAGTTCGGCAGGGGCGATGGCGGCGAGGCGGCTGACCACCTGGCAATCCGTATTCGTCGGGCACGGAAGCCACACGCGGACTACGTTCTTCTCCCCATCATCGCTGGGCTGCAAGCCTTTCACGCGAAAACGATACTGGAACGTAAATCTACGCTGCTCGGCTTGCACCGAGTTGCGGCGGTCCTTCGCTTTCGCGTCGCTCGGCTGATCCGCCCGAGAGGTCGCCTCGCCATGAACACACAAGACCGTCAACAGGATCAACCAAACCACACGAATACGAATATATGATGACATGAACAACCCTCTCATGATCGAGGTTCAGCTAATTAGGTTAATAGATCGACCAGCGGAAGTCCAATCATACCGGCCTCGCGTTGCCCGGCCTATTACCTGCCCCTCGATACCCGCCGTGTGAATCGTCGATGCCGCTCATGACTTGACCGCCTGAAGATGCTTCCTGATTTCCCGGGGAGCCCTAACAGCTTGTTGTCAGGGTGACGTAACCACTAGAGCGCATCGCGGATTCTCCACGCGACACCTCTGGTTGCTATCGCAACGCCGACATACTCGTTGTCGGGGCCACCCAAGCAGAATCCCTTAGCTTATTTGATTCCCAACATCCGATCGAGCGAGTCGCCCGTTTGGTAAATCAGCGCCTCGCTATGGTGCTGATAGGGATGAAAATACTCGAACGTCAAATAGCCCCGGTAGTCGACGGCCGCGAAGGCCTCGAGCACCGCGGGCCAGTTCGTCGTGCCGTCCAGCAGCGGTCGGAACGATTCGAGCGAGTGGTCGGTCCCTTTCTTCGTGAACTCCTTGAGGTGCACGTTCTTGGTGCGCTGGCCCAACTGGGCGATCCAGTGCTCAGGGTACTGAAACAGCATGATGTTGCCTGTGTCAAAATGCACGCGCACATGCGGGCTTTGAAAATGATCGACAAACGCGATCATCTCACCCGGGGTCATCAGGTACCCATTGAAGAAGATGTTTTCGATGTTCAGGTACACCCCGAGCTTCTCGGCGGTCGGCACGAGCTTGGCAATCGCCTCGCGAGCGCGGCGGTCGCAGACATCGTTCGGCACCGGCTCATAATCCGTTCGCCAGGGGATGCCGACCGCCCCAGGTACGACGAGCAGGTTTTCCGTTCCCAGGTCATGCGCGCAGCGCGTCATGAGCGTCGCCAGCTCAAGAGCCCGTTCGCGCTTGGCTCTGTCGTGACTGGTGAGCGGATAGGGCCAGAACAGAAACGAGCAGACGCCGCTGATCGCGATGCCAATCTTGTCAGCCAATTTACGGATCGCGGTGAACTCGCTCGTGCCGTGCTTGGGTGACAGGTCGTTGTCGAGATCGTAGTTCAACTCGATGCCGTCAAAGCCCGCGTCCTTGGCTAGCCGCAGGCACTGTTCCAGGTTCATTTTCTCGGGGTAGGGAAACGCCCAGAGGTTGATCGACTTGCGCATATCATAGCGGCGTTTGGCGGGCTGAGCTTGCGCACTCAGGGCTGTTGCGCTCTGGAGACCGAACGCGGCAGCTCCGCCGGCGGCCGCCAAGGCCCCGCTGATCGCCGAGCGGCGCGAGAGCGTTCCGAACGGACCGGTCTTTGAGTCGGACATGACAGATAAACTCCGGCAACGAATGAAGAAGTGAGGTCACGGGTTGCGCCGCTGCTTGATCTGCGGCGCGAACTGGGTCGCCTCGCGCAGCGCGCGGCGTGAATGGTCGTAGAACGTGCTGCACAAGAATCCCAAAAAGCCACCGAGCACGCCAGCACTGATCGTGCCCACCACGACCCCAGCGTAGCCATCGGTCGCGGCGTAGGCGCTGGCCAGCGCCCAGGCTCCCAGCGAACCGCACACAAGGGCCGTAAGGCTGGTTCCCAAAATCATCACCCAACTTACGCGGCGAGACGATGCACTGAGCTGAGTGTTGGGCGCGTACGTCACGCTTTGTTGTGAAAGTCCAACCGGGCGTTCAGGGTCATGACCGGTCTGTTCGTTACGCTGCCGGGTTCCCCAGGCGTTGGCAAACACATGGGCTGCAATCATCAACACCCCCAGCAGCAGTCCCCAAGCCCAGGCGGCTGTCACCCGCGTCAGCACGGCGAGTACGATCGACATTAGGGCAACCGCCATCAACAGCGTCCGCAGGCGAAATTGCCACGGGCGTTCGGGTGTCGCGGCAGCGGGTGTCAGGGGCGGTTCCATGTGGCAAGCGACAGGACATAACGTGACAGGGCTCGACCCTTAGAGCCTACCATGCCACAGGCACGGCTCAAACGCGCCACGTCGATCGTCGAAAAGGACAGCCTTGTCTCCTCCTGGGTAGCCCTGACAACTTGTTGTCAGGGTGGCGAAGCCACACGAGGGCATCGAAGCGTCTCAATGCTGTGCCTCTGGTCGCCGACGGCGACCCCGACAACAAGTTGTCGAGGCTACCCAGCTACCATGCCACAGGCACGGCTCAAACGTGCCGAAACCACCATCTCACCGCCGCGCCTCTACACCACACAAGGCTGGCGCGGCATAATGCCCACGGGCTCGTGCCGCAAGATGGGTGACCATCCAGGGCACATGCCCACGCTCGATTTACTCCTTCACCGCATCCAACGAGTTCGCCCGTGAACTGGGGCTCCTGGGGAATCACGTTCGATCGACCAGGCTACCTGGTGTGGCTGGCGGTCGCGCCGCTGCTCTGGTACTTGGGACGCAATAGCTTGGCGGGGCTGGGTCCCGTCCGCCGATTGCTCGCCCTCACGCTGCGCATCGCGGCGGTCGTATTGCTCGTGTGCTCGATCGCCGAGGTGCAGTGGGTCCGCACGAGCAACCGGCTCACGGTGATTTACCTCCTCGATCAATCGCTGAGCATCCCGCCGCCGCGTCGCGCCGCAATGGTCGAGTATGTCAACGCGGCGATCAGCCAGCATCGGCAGCGTGACGACAAGGCCGGGGTCATCGTGTTCGGACGTGAGGCGGCCGTGGAAATACCGCCGCTCGACGCTGCCGTGCCGCTCGACCCGCACATCGAAAGCGTGTTGGACCGCGAGCACACGCATATCGCCTCGGCCCTGAAGCTCGCGCTGGCCTCGTTTCCCGAGGACAGCAGTCGCCGGATCGTCGTGATCAGCGACGGCAACGAAACGATCGGCGACGCACTCGAACAGGCTCGGCGAGCAACCGAGGGGGGAGTGGGCATCGACGTTGTGCCGGTCGTCTATCGTTCCACGGGAGAGGTGGCGGTCGAGAAAATCACGCTACCGGCCGACGTCCGCAAAGGGACACCGTTCGATCTGCGCATCGTGCTCAACAACCTCCGTTCTCAGGCGACCGCTGATCCTGCCGAGACGGTCCGTGGCCGATTGATCGTTAGCCAACGGACCGACGATCAGCCCCGGGTCATCAGCGATCAGAGTGTCGAACTGCCGCCGGGCAAACGGGTGTTCACGCTCCGCGAGCAGATCGATCAACCGAATTTTTACAACTACGAAGCCCGGTTCGTGAGCGACGACCCCAGTCAGGACGGTTTCGTGCAGAACAATCGGGCCACGGCCCACACGCATATTCGCGGCAGCGGACAGGTGCTGCTGATCGAAGACCGCGACCATCGAGGCGAGCACAATCTGCTCGTCGAGCGGCTGCGGCTGGCGAATCTGGAAGTCACGATCCAGCCGAGCGACCAGGCCTTCGGCTCGCTCGCCGAGTTGCAGCCCTTCGATACCGTGCTGCTGGCCAACGTGCCGCGCGAACATTTCAGCGAAGAGCAAGTCGCCATGCTCGAGCGTAATTGCCACGACCTGGGAAGCGGCCTGATCATGCTCGGTGGCCCCAACAGCTTTGGAGCCGGCGGCTGGGCCAATACGCCCGTCGAACGTGCAATGCCCGTCGACTTTGAGATCAAAAATGCCAAGGTCATCCCCAGCGGCGCGCTGGCGCTCGTGATCGATTGCTCGGGCTCGATGACGGGGCTGAAAATGGACATGAGCAGCGTGGCAGCCGTCGCGGCGGTGCGTGTGCTCGGCGATCGGGACCAAGTTGGCGTGGTCACGTTCGACTCAGCCGCTCACGTGCTCGTGCCCATGCAGCCTGCTGCGGCCCGCGAGCGGATCGCGCGGCTCATCGCGCGCTTGGCTCCCGGCGGCGGCACCGACATGATGCCCGGCATGATCGAAGGCTATCGCGGACTTCAGCAGGCCACCGCGGCCATGAAGCACATGATCGTATTGACCGACGGCCAGACAATGGGCGAAGGGTACGAGGCGCTCGCCGCCCGCATGCAAAAGCTGGGCATCACGACGACCACGGTCGCCGTTGGGGTCGACGCGGCCGTACCGTTGTTGCAGGGGATTGCCAGCGCCGGAGCAGGCAAGTTCTACGCCGTCCGCGACCCGCACGCGATCCCACGCATCTTCATGCAAGAGGCTCGCCGCGTGGCCCGCCCGCTGATCTACGAAGACGAACGCGGCGTGATCCCCAAGCTCAGCGGCGTGCATGAAGTTACAACCGGCCTGGGAGCCGAGGTGCCGCCGCTAACCGGTTTCGTGATGACCACGGTCAAATCGAATCCCCTTGTCGAGGTGTCGATCAAGTCGCCGCCGTTGAAGGGGTTCCCGGACAATGACACGATCTTGGCAAGTTGGACCTACGGACTGGGAAAGGTGGCCGCCTATACCTCCGACGTCGGCGCGCGGTGGGCCAAGGCCTGGGACACCTGGAGCGGCTATGACAAGCTCTTCTCGCAACTCGTCCGCTGGTCAATGCGCAGCAGCGGCGAGACAGGCCAGTTCAGCGTGGCCAGCGATCTGGTCGACGGCCGCATGCAGCTTGTCGTCACGGCGCTCGACAGCCAGGACGAGTTCCTGAACTTTCTCGACCTCGGCGGCACGGTGATCGACCCCGCCATGAAATCCCAGCCGTTGCCGCTCAAACAGGTCGCGCCAGGACGCTACGTCGGTTCGTTCGAGGCTCAATTGGCGGGCAGCTACTTCATGGCGCTCGGTGCCGGCCCCGAGCGAGCGCCGCTGCGCATGGGCATCAATGTCCCCTACTCACGCGAGTTTCGCGACCGCGTGGCCGATGAACGGCTCTTGCAACGCCTCGCGGAACTCAAGCCGCCGCACGGCGAGCGAGGGCAGGTCATTCGCGACCCGAGCGGTCAGGACCAACTCGACGCGCTGCTCTCCGTCAACTCGTTTCGTCACGATCTGCCAGCGTCGCGCCGCACGAGCGACGCCTGGCCCACGTTGCTGTGGATCGCGGGGCTCGTCTTCTTTGGCGATGTGTTCATCCGCCGCGTGGCGGTGAACCTCAATTGGATACCCTCGCTGACGGCGAACGTGCGCGACCGGCTCTGGCGACGCACGCCAGTCGCGAGCGATTCCGCCATTTATCTCGATCGCCTCCGCAGCCGCAAGCAGGAAGTTACGCAATCGCTCTCACAGCGACACGCGGGTCTTCGTGCTGAACCGGAGCAGATATCCACGACACTCGACGCGACCTTGCCGCTCGAAACGAGCGCGTCGAGTTCGACAACACTTCCCGCGACTCCGCCGCCGACTGCCGCGCTCGCGCCGCAAGACACTCCAGCCGCCGACGATTACACGAAGCGACTGCTCAAGGTCAAACAGAAAGTCTGGCAGAACCGCGACCAAGACAAACCGCACAACTCTTGAAGGAGCACGCATGACCCTGGCCGATTCCATGCAGCAACAGGCCGACGAGTTTCGCCAACGATACGCCGCGGTGCGCGACGAGATTGGCCGTGTGATCGTGGGGCACGATGACATCGTGCATGGCGTGCTCACCTGCCTGTTCGTCGGCGGCCACTGCTTGCTCGAAGGGGTGCCTGGACTCGGCAAGACGCTGCTGGTGCGCACACTCGCCGAGACACTCGACCTGAAATTCTCGCGCATCCAGTTCACGCCCGACCTGATGCCGGCCGACATCCTGGGAACGAACATGATCGTCGAATCGCCCGAGGGGCGACGGATGTTCGAGTTCCAGCGCGGACCGATCTTCACGCAGATTTGCTTGGCCGACGAGATCAACCGAGCCACCCCTAAAACACAGTCGGCCCTGCTCGAAACGATGCAGGAAGGTTGCGTGACCGTGGCGGGCAAGACGTATCCGCTCGAGCAGCCGTTCTTTGTCATGGCGACCCAAAACCCACTCGAACAAGAAGGGACTTACCCGCTGCCCGAGGCGCAGCTCGATCGCTTTTTCTTCAAGTTGGTGGTGGGTTACTCGACGCGCGAGGAACTGTCGACGGTCCTTGATCGCACGACGAAAGGGCTCGTCGTGCAGCCGCGGAAAGTCATGGAAGGGGGGGAAATACGGCAGTGGCAGAAACTTGTCCGCGAGGTGATTATCGCCCCGCACGTGCAAGACTACATCGTGCGGCTCACGCTCGCCACGCATCCCGACGGACCGCTCACGGTCGAACCCGCACGGCAATGGCTCCGCTGGGGCTCAAGCCCGCGCGGGGCGCAAACGATCGCACTGGCCGCCAAGCTGCGAGCCTTGCTCGAGGGGCGTTACAACGTCAGCTTCGAGGACATCCGCCGCGTCTTCCTGCCCGCGCTGCGGCACCGTGTGTTACTTAACTTTGAAGCCCAGGCTGAAAATATCTCGCCCGACACGGTGCTGCTGCGCGTGTTGGAAGCGGTGCCAGAGAAAGAAAGTTAAGAGTTTACAGTTTTCGATTTTCCGTTCTCTCTGCTGCTCATTTATCATTTAGCACTTAGCACTTAGCACTTCCTCCCATGTCCTCGCCGCTGCTCTCGCCGGATTTGCTCGCCCGACTCGAATCGCTCGAGTTGGTGAGTCGGAAAATCTTTCGCGGGAGCCTCAAAGGGGAGCGCCGCAGCACGCGCAAGGGACAGAGCGTCGAGTTTGCCGACTTTCGCGCCTACGTGAGCGGCGACGACCTGCGGTTCATCGATTGGAACACCTACGCCCGGTTCGATCGGCTGTTCCTCAAGCTGTTCTTAGAAGAAGAGGACCTGCACTTTTACGCCCTGATCGACTGCAGCGCGAGCATGAGCTTTGGTAGCCCGAGCAAGCTAGCCTACGCCAAGCAACTCGCGGCCGCGCTGGGGTTCATCGGTCTGGTTCGCGCCGATCGCGTGCAGATCGAAACCTTGCAACAGAGCGCCAAGCAGCCGGGGAGCGCGTTCCGCGGCCGGGCCAACTTGTGGCGGATGCTCGCGCACCTCGACGCACTCGAGTCCGGCGGTGAAACTCAGCTCACCCAGGGCGTGCGCAACTTCTGCCTCCGCAATCGCGGCAAAGGCATCCTGGTGCTGATCACGGACCTGCTGGACAAACAGGGCTATCAGGAGGCCTTGCGCTATTTGCTCGCCCAACGGTTGGACGTGTACGTGATTCAGGTCTTGTCGGCCGAGGAATTGCAGCCCGACGTGCGAGGCGACCTGCGGCTCGTCGACTGCGAGGACGATGAGGTGACCGAGATCACCGTGAGCGATCCGCTGCTGAAGCGTTACCAGCAAACGCTCGCGGCGTTCACGCAGGGAGCGCGCGATTACTGCACCCGCCGAGGCATCTCGTATCTGCTCGCCGACACGCGGACGAGCGTCGATCAACTCGTGGCCAACTACCTGCGCAAACGGGGGCTCGTCCGCTGATGTGGCCCGACTGGTCCAACATGCTTGGCGGCTGGCAATGGGGGGCGCTGCTCGCGGTGCCCCCTGCGCTCGTGGCCTTGTACTTCTTAAAACTCAAGCGGCAGCCGTTGATCGTCCCCAGCACGTTGCTCTGGCGGCAGACGCTTGAAGACCTGCATGTGAACAGCCTGTGGCAAAAGCTGCGCAACAGTCTGTTGCTCTGGTTGCAGTTATTGCTCGTGCTGCTCGTGATCCTCGCGCTGCTCAAGCCGAGTTGGCAAGGCTCGCAGCGCGCTGTCGGCCGCAGCATCGTGCTCATCGACAACTCGGCAAGCATGCAGGCCACAGACGTTACGCCCACGCGGCTCGACGAGGCCAAACGCCGCGCGATCGAACTGATCGATCAGATGACGGGCGACGACGTGGCGATGGTCATTAGCTTTGCCGACGCCGCGCAGGTGGCCCAGTCATTCACGCACAACCGTCACGAGTTGCGCCGCGCGGTCGAGTCGATCGCGATCACCGATCGACCCACCAACATTGCCGAAGCGCTCCGTGCCGCGGCGGGACTCACGCAGAGCAGCCACTCAACAGTCGTAAACGACGACGCGCCCCTCGAACGCTCCGAACACGCCACGGTCTACGTGTTCTCCGACGGCAAGTTTCCCGACGTCCAGGATCTCAGCCTGCGCAATCTCTCCATCAAGATGATCGCGATCGGCTCGACGACCGCGCGCAACGTGGCGATCACGGCGCTCGGCGTGGCCGAGCGCGAGGGGCCAAGCGATACCCGGCCGTTGTTCGCCCGGGTCGAAAACTTCAGTGCCGAGCGTGTAAACGTTGAAGTCACGCTCCTCCGCGACGGCACGCTGCTCGACGCCGACAAACTTTCGCTCGACGCTAACTCAGGGCGCGGCATGACGTTCGACCTCACGGAGCGCGACGACACGCTCGAACTGCGCATCCAGAGTGACCCGAACGATCATTTGTCGCTCGACGATCGGGCCATTGTCGTGCTCGGCGCGCCGCGGCGGTCACGCATTCTGCTGATCACACCGGGGAACGAGCCGCTCAAGCTGGCGCTCAACACGCAACGGGCGGCCGAGTTGGTCGAACTGCAAGTCGAGTCCCCCGCGTACCTCGATGACCCGCGCTATCAGGCCATCGCCGCCCTTGGAGCGTGTGAACTGATCATTTACGATCGCTGTGTGCCTAAAGAGTTGCCGCAAACGAACACGCTGTCGATTGGTCGAGTGCCACCGCTGGCGAATTGGTCTGTTTTAGAGACGGTCGCAGCGCCGCAGATTATCGACGTCGATACGACCCATCCGCTTATGCACTTGGTCGAGATGGGTGATGTACTACTAGCCGAAGGGACGCCGCTCAAGCTGCCCAGCGCCGCAACGGTGCTCATCGACAGCGATCGAGGACCGTTGTTTGCCGTGGCCCCGCGCGACACGTTTGAAGACGCCGTGCTGGGCATCGAGTTGATCGGGGCCGACAAGGTGGGCACGAACTGGCCGTTGCGGCTGAGTTTTCCGGTGTTCGTGCTCAACGTGTTGGAACATTTTGCCCACGGCAGCGGCGCGGCAACGGCCCTCAATGTCCGCAGCGGGCAGACGATTCGGCTCCCCCTCGACGCCAGCCAGGAACGTCTGTCCGTCGAGACACCAACGCACGAGCGTTTCGAGCTAACGGGGCCTCCGGGCCGGTCGGTGCATTTTTCGCAGACGTCACGTGTCGGTCTGTACGAAGTGCATACATCCGGCGTGCCCGTCACTTTGTTCGCGGTCAACTTGCTCGATGCGGCCGAGAGTGACGTGCGACTGCGAGCTGACGGCGGCGTGCAGATCGGCGCGGAGACGGTGACGAGCGAGACCGGATGGCAGAGTGCGCGACGCGAGGGGTGGCGGTATTTGGCCTTCGTCGCCCTCGGCGTGCTCGTGGTCGAGTGGTATCTGTACAACCGCAGGCTGGGACGTTAACAACGAGCGGCAGCTGAGCCGCCGGCTGGAGATGAACACGCGCGGGGCTGTTCGAGATAGCTCACCACATTCGCGAGCGGCGTGACGTCGGCCAGGTCGACGTCGATGTCGAACAAGAACGCTTCGTGCATCAGCTCGCAGCGCTCGCCGACCGCCTCGCGCGGCACGATGACCCGAAAACTGTCGGTCGCGTCGCGGCAGCTCGCGTAGATGCAATGGCTTGTGCTCACGCCGCAGACGATGAGCGTGTCGATACCCAGGCCGGTGAGCATCTCGTGCAGGCAGGTCCCTTTGAAGGCCGAGGCAAACCGCTTGAGCACGATCTTCTCGTTGTCGCGGCGACCCAAACGCCTGTCGAGTTGGAACATGCTGCCGACATCGTCGGGGAGCTTGTAGTGCAACTTGCGGTCGTGCGGCGAGCGTGGATGGGCCGGGTCGTAGTCGAACGACGTGAAGAAGATCGGCGTGTGGGTGGCCCGCGCGGCGGCGAGCACACGGCAGGTCGCGTCGACGACCGAGTTCAAGTCGCTGCCGATCTGCGCCGACGGCGTGAGCCAGAACTCGGCCAGGTCGATCACGAGCACGGCCGGTCGAGAGCCGAAGCCGGCGCGGCCCGCCCAGCCACGTGAGAGGTACCGCTCTTTGAGTATCGCCAGATGGGCCTGGAGCGGGGCGCGAAGCTCGTCGGGCAGCCTTAAATCGGTTGAACGAAAAGCTTGTTTCGTATCGCTCATGGGGGGCGTGCAGAGAGGTTAATCGGCTGTGCCAGGAAGGGATATTCTCTCCCGTTCACCCGCGATGGTCAAATTCCGACGGCTGC
>CAZZBK010000097.1:0-22855 GCA_964652155.1 uncultured Planctomycetaceae bacterium
GCACCCCTTTGACAGCAGCAACGAGCCAGGCCAATACGACTTTTTTGGCAATCCAAACCAGACGTTCCTCACCAACTTCACGACGACAACGCTCGACATCTCGCACGGCGACGCGGGTTTCAAGCCGGCCGACTGGCGACTGCGTGTCACCGGCATCGCCAACGAAAACTATCTGCACACGCGTGAGCTCGGCATCGTCACCAACAACGTGCTCGACGGCCGCAACCGCTATCGCAGCCATTACGCGCTGCAAGAGTACTTTGTCGAAACGAAGCTGGCCGACTTGAGTCCCGACTACGATTTCATGTCGTTACGGGTCGGGTCGCAACCGTTTCTGAGTGACTTTCGCGGATTCATTTTTGCCGACACGAACCGCGCCGTGCGTTTGTTCGGCACGCGGTTGTCGAACCGCGATCAATTCAACGTCGCCTTTTTTGACCAGGCCGAGAAGGAAACCAACAGCACGCTCAACACGTTTCGTAGTCGCCAGCAGAAATTGCTGATGGCGAATTACTTCCGGCAGGACTTTATCTTCCCGGGCTACACGACACAGTTCAGTTTTCATTACAACCGCGACGAGGCGACCTTTCAGTTCGACGAAAATGGTTTTTTGGTGCGACCGGACGCGGCGGGTATCTTCCAACCGCATCAACTCAATACCTGCTACTTTGGCTGGGCCGGCGACGGTCACATCAACCGGCTCAATATCAACCACGCCTACTATCACGTGTCGGGGACCGACTCGCTCAACCCGATGGCGGGCCAACCGCTCTCGATCAGCGCCGACATGGCCGCCATCGAATTGTCCTATGATCGCGATTGGGTCCGCTTCAGCACGTCATTCTTCTACGCCTCGGGGCAGCATGACATCAACAGCCCGATTGGCCGGGGCTTCGACGCGATCTTCGACAACCCCAATTTCGCCGGCGGACAATTCAGCTTCTGGCAGCGTCAGTCGATCAAGCTCAACGGCGTGAATCTGAAAAACCGCTTCAGCCTGGTTCCCCATCTGCGCTCGAGCAAAATCGAAGGGCAAGCCAACTACGTCAACCCAGGACTGGAGTTGCTCAACTTCGCAATGGATGTCGACGTCACGCCCAAGCTGCGCGTACTCGCCAACTGCAACCTCCTGTGGTTCGACTCGACCAATGTGCTCGAACAGTTCACGTTGCAAAGCGGCATTCGCCGACACATCGGGACCGACCTGAGCCTGGGGGCTGAGTACCGCCCGCTGCTCAATAATAACGTAATCATCATCGGCGGTATCTCGGGCCTGGCGCCGGGACGCGGCTTCCACGACCTCTACGACCCGCTCGTGGGCGTGGTGCCGACACTGTTTGCCAGCTTCATCGAGATCGCGCTGACGTACTGATCCATCGACAAGGACGTGTCTGCATGAACGAGCAACGAACAAATCGATTGGGCCTTGCCTGGCTGGCGATGCTAACTCCCCTCGCCCGCTGGGAGCAGGGAGTGGGCGGCCTTGTCTTGTCGTTGCTGTGTTTGCTGACGAGCGTCACGCACGCCGCGCCACCCGTGCGGGTCGCGTCCCACGGCGCGCTGCACGATCCTGTGCTGCGTTCGACGGTTCCTCCGCCGGCTCCGCTGCCGCCCCCCGTGCATGGTGTGTCGAACGATCCTTTTCCATTTCCTGAAGCGTTCTCGGCGCTCGACTTGCTGCAGCAATCGACCGAGCAGGCCAATGTCAAGAGCTTCGGCTGCGTGCAATGCCACCAAGGGGTGCAAGACATGCACGGAAAAGACACCGTGCGACTCGGTTGCTGCGACTGTCACGGTGGCGATCCGACCGCCAGAACCAAAGAGTGCGCGCATGTCCTGCCGCGCTTTCCCAACGCCTGGTTGACCTCGGCCAACCCGGTCCGTTCGTACACGCTGCTCAATCACGAGTCACCGGAGTTCATCCGCTTTGTCAACCCGGGCGACTTGCGGGTGGCGCACATTAGTTGCGGCGCGTGCCATGCCAAGGAGGTGCTGGCGGTCCGCAAGAGCATGATGACCCACGGCTGCATGCTGTGGGGCGCAGCCTTATATAACAACGGCAGCGTGCCCGACAAACACGCTCGATACGGCGAGAGCTACAGCATGACCGGCGTGCCGCAGCGATTACAGACGATTCCGGCCCCCACCCCTGAACAAATCGCCACGAAAGGCATTCTCGCCTACCTCGATCCACTGCCTCGCTTTGAAGTCTCGCAGCCAGGCAACATCCTGCGCATCTTTGAACGCGGTGGACGTTTTCGACCTGAGACCGGCATCGTCGAACCGCTCGAGCCCCCGGGTCGGCCTCGAGCGCGTTTGAGCAATCGAGGGCTGGGGGCCGACAATCGAACCGACCCCGTGATGATCGGCCTGCAAAAGACTCGACTGCTCGACCCCACGTTGAACTTCATGGGCACGAACGATCATCCCGGCGACTACCGCAGCAGCGGTTGCACCGCCTGTCACGTCGTTTATGCCAACGATCGATCAAGTGTCCACTCGGGCCCCTACAGCAAGTTTGGCCACCAAGGCCTGAGCTTCGACCGTGACCCGACGATCCCCAAACACGAGAGCGGCCACCCGATCGCGCATCGCTTTGCACCGGGCAACGCGATCCCCACGAGCCAGTGTATCGTCTGTCACATCCATCCCGGCACAAACGTGATGAACAGCTACATCGGCTACATGTGGTGGGATGAAGAGACCGACGGCGAACTCATGTACCCGCAACGACAAAAATATCCAACATCGGAAGAACTGACCCAGGCACAAATGTCGAATCCGGACGAAACGTCGGCCAAGGGCCTGTGGTCCGATCCGACGTTCTTGGAAAACCTCACCGATCTGAACACACAAACACGCCATACGCAGTTCGCTGACTTTCACGGGCACGGTTGGGCGTTCCGGGCCGTCTTCAAGCGTGATCGTGCTGGCCAACTGCTCGACCATCGCGGCGAGACCGTCGAGGAAGCCACGAACGAATCGCTCCGCAAGGCCGTCAAGCTCCCCGAAGAACTCAAGGAGCAACATCGCCAAAGTTCGCTCAAGCACCCAACGCCCGATCGCGACAAGACGCCCGTGCATTTGCTCGACATCCACATGGAGAAGGGGATGCACTGCATTGACTGTCACTTCTCGCAAGACGTGCATGGCAACACGAACCTGTACAGCGAGGTCCGCGCCGCGATCGAGATTCAGTGCATCGACTGCCACGGCACGATGGACAAGCGCGCCACGCTCGTCACCAGCGGACCGGCCAGCGACACCTCGTCGCCCCAAGGGGGACGCGACTTGTCGACCCTGCGGGCCTATGGTGGCCGACCGCGCTTCGAGCGCCGCGGCGACAAAATCTATCAGAACTCGATGGTCGAGCCCGACCTGCAATGGGAGTTGGTCCAGACGGTCGACACGATCGACCCCGACAACGACCACTACAATGTCCTTTCTCACTTTGCCAAGACGATCCGTCGCGATGCCGATGGTGCGTTGACCTGGGGCGGGAAGCCGAGCGAAGGACAATGCGCGCACCAGAACCAGTCGATGAGTTGCATCGCCTGCCATAGCGCGTGGAACCCAAGTTGCTTTGGATGTCACTTGCCGCAGAAGGCGAACAAGAAGATGCCCAGCTTGCACAACGAGGGGGACGTCAGCCGCAACTACACGTCCTACAACTTCCAGACACTCCGCGACGACGTGTATATGCTGGCGCGCGACGGAGACGTCACGAAGAACCGCATCGGGCCGGCCCGCTCCTCGTGCGCCATCCATGTCGGTTCGTACAACCAGAACCGCGAGTCGATTTACGTCCAGCAGCAGACGATCTCGGCCGACGGCCTGAGCGGCATCGCCTTCAGCACCAACGTGCCGCACACAGTCCGCGGCGGCAACACGTCGCCGCACACGCGCGAGAGCCTGGCCAACTATCGTCCCGGGACGAACGAGACCAAGATGTGCTCTGACTGTCACCTCTCCAATCGCGACGACAACAACGCGATTATGGCTCAACTTTTCATGCAAGGAACGAACTACGTCAACTTCATGGGCCGGTACTGCTACGTGGCCGCCGAACATGAAGGTCTCAACGCCGTGACGGTCACCGAGCAAGCCGAGCCACAAGCCGTCATCGGCTCGACGCTGCATCATCTGGCCTATCCCGACGACTATGCCAAGCATGTCGCGCGCGGCGGGCGGCTCGAACACGGTCACCATCACCCGGGCAAAGATATTGGCGACCTCGTGACTCATCCGCTGCGAAAACCGGAGGTCCTGAGCGTGCAGGCCCGCGGCGAGTATCTCTACGCCGCCTGTGGCACGGGTGGCTTGCGGGTGTTCGACATTGCGTTCATCGACGACAAAGCTTTCTCGGAGCGAATCACGACCGCGCCGGTCTCACCGCTCGGTCAGCGGTTTTATGTCCCCACGCAGTATGCGACCTGCGTCGCCGCGCCAACCACGATCGCCCCGGACCCCACGCGCAAGCAAAAACCCGAGAACAAAGAGCCCGCCGTCAACGGAGTGTACGCCTATCTGTACGTCACCGACCTGTACGAGGGTTTGATCCTGGTTGGAGCCGGCACGCTGCTCGATGGCAACCCGTTGAACAACTTCCTTGAGCGGGCGGTGACATTCAACCCCAACGGGCTGTTGTGCGGCGCGCGAAGCGTGACGATCGTGGGCACGTATGCCTATGTCTGTTGCGACGCGGGCTTGGTGGTCATTTCGCTCGCCGACCCCAAACAACCCATCGTAATGTCGGTCATCGGACCCGACGTGCTCGTCGAGCCCCGCGTGGTGCAAGTGCAGTTCCGCTACGCCTTCGTGTGCGATCGTGAAGGTTTGAAAGTACTCGACGTGATCGATCTTGCCCAACCGAAACACAAAGCCACGCTGCCGCTTGCTGACGCCCGCAACGTGTATGTCGCGCGGACCTATGCCTACGTTGCGGGCGGAGCCGAGGGGCTCGCGATCGTCGACGTCACGAATCCTGAACAGCCGCGACTCGATCAGATTTTCGATGCCGACGGGTGTATCAACGATCTCTGCGACGTCAAGCTGGGCATCACCTACACCAGCGAGTTCGCCTACCTGGCCGACGGTTGCAACGGCCTGCGGGTCGTGCAGCTCACGTCTCCCGACACACCGGGCAACGCCGGCTTCAGTCCGCGACCCACGCCACGGTTGATCGCACACTACCCCATGCATCACGGGGGCCGAGCGCGTGCGATCTCCGAAGGGGTCGACCGCGATCGGGCCATCGACGAGTCAGGGAACCAAATCGCCGTGTTTGGTCGTGTCGGCGCGCGGCCACTCAGCCTCGCCGAGCAACAGCGAATGTATCTGTTCCGGGGTCAGACCTGGAAACCGAGCGACAATCCGTTCGATCCGATGTACCGCACCTCGCAGGAGTTGCCCTCGCTGAGCAAGTAACGTTGATCGCCACACACGACGAGGCGGAATTGACATTCTCGTCCGCACACGCTTAGATGGTGCCCATCCATTCGCCGTTTCGTTGCGAGGCCCTCGTCGTGCTCTTGGGTGGCAAGCACTTTGCGTTGCATCGTCGTTGGTGCGTGTTCGCGGTCGTTGCGGCCCTCGCGGCAGTGGGGTGGTACGTGTTCGTCGGCCTGACGAGTCCGCGCTGGCCCGGCGGCGGGTCGGCCACGGGGCTCGTCTTTGGCATCAGCGGCGGCCTGATTATTCTCTTCGAGTTCCTGCTCTGGCCGCGAAAAAAAGTCCGCTCCTGGCGCATCGGCCGGGCACAAACCTGGCTGCGGGCCCACATCTGGCTCGGACTGCTCAGCGTGCCGCTGATCGTGCTGCACGGGGGCGTGCCCGGCAGCCCCTTGGGCATCGCCCTGCTGTTGCTGTTTTTGTCCGTCATCGCCAGCGGCGTCGCGGGACTCGTGTTGCAACAGTATCTTCCAAGCCTGATGCTCGAACAGGTCAGCTTCGAGACCATCTACTCACAGATCAGCTCCGTCGCGCGGCAGGAATGCCTGCGCGCCGAGGAGTTGATCGTCGCCCTATGCGGGGCCGACCCGAAACGTCGCATCGAGCCGCTGCATAGCAAGGCCGTGGTCGATGAGGCGCCGCCGCAATACGTGGCGATCGGCGCCATTCGCAACACCGGTCACATCCGGGGCAAGGTGTTGCAGCCGCAGTATGTCGGCGAGGTCGTGCTCCAGTCCGTGGCGCTCCGCGAGCGATTCTACGACCAGATCGCGCCCTACCTATTGCACGGCGCGCGAGGTGGCTCGCCCCTCTCACGCGCGACCGCCGCCGAACAGTTGTTCATGCTATTGCGCGGCGAGGTCGATCCCGCAGCGCATGGCGCGATCGACACGCTCGCCACCCTCTGCCAGCAACGCCGTCAATGGGACACACAAGAGCGCATCCACTTTTGGCTTTACAGTTGGCTGTGGGTCCACGTGCCGCTCTCGGCCGCGCTGGTGCTGTTGATGTTTGTGCATATTTATTACGTGCTGCAGTACGGATAACTCATGGCTTCGCCGCCGACAGGCAAACAACGCGCCGCCCGCATCTCGCTGGACTATTACCGGCGCGGCGATCGTTTTGCGCGCGGCAAGCTGTGGCTGTCGCTGCTCGTCGGTGGTGCGGCGCTGGCCTGGGCGGCGTGGGGCTTGTCGCACGGCGCGACACAACACTCGCCCGGCCCCTTGGCCGCGGTCCATGCCTCCTGGGAAGCCAATTGCCAAGCCTGTCATACGCCGCTGGTGGCCTTGCGCAGCGACGCTTGGCAGCTCACGGCCGACGCGCGGAATCAGATCGACGCCAAGTGCCAGAAATGCCACCGCACGACCGAGCACCATGCCACGCAGCTCACAAGCGAGATCGCCCAGTGCAGTGCGTGTCACCATGAGCACCAGGGGCGCACCGCGCGGCTCAATCGCATGGCCGATCAAACTTGCGTCGCCTGTCATGCCGACTTGCCCCGGCACACAACCAAGCCCGAGACGCTGCTCACGAGCGGGTCGTTTAACAACGCCCAGGTCACGCGCTTCACGGCCGACAGCCACCCTGAGTTTCGCAGCGTGCAGCGCGACCCTGGGCAGTTGAAGTTTTCGCACCGGCGGCATTTGGCTCCCGGCTTGAATTGGGGAGCCCAGGACCGCAGCAAACCACTGCGGCTTGCGGATCTGCCCTCGGGCGAGCGCGACCGCTACCGTACTCCCGGCGGCCGTGATGACGACGTCATCCAGTTGAACTGTAGCGCCTGCCATCAGTTGGCCAGCCCCACTCCACGGCGCGCGGGATTCGAGGGCCTCACCAACCCACTGGCCAGCAAGCGCTCGGCGGGGGCTTACATGGCCCCGGTGTCGTTTAATCAACACTGCCGCGCGTGCCATCCGTTGAATTTTTCTCCGGCCACGGGCACTCCGGCCGACGCGAGTACCGCGATCGAGCACGCGCTCCCGCCCGATAAACTCTTGGCGCAACTGGAGAGCACGCTGGCCAAGCGGTTTCTCGACAACCACCCCACGCTTGACGAGCGAAGTGCGGCGAGCGTGCGTGAGATTCCCGGCAAGCCGCCTCGGGTAACTCGCGCCGACGCCACGAGTTTTATCGCCACGCAGCTCGCCTCGGCCGAGACCTTCCTGCGCGGCCGTTGCATCCAGTGCCATCAACTCGACGACGTGCCGACGCGCGCTCGGGTTGCGGCCGTCCAAGTGCCGCGGCGTTGGTATCAACACGCCCGATTCGATCACGCCGCGCACCGCGCCTCGCGCTGCGAGGAGTGTCACGTCGCGCCCGGCGAGGCCGCGGCAAACTATCTGGCCAGCGGCTGGAAGCCAGGCGAACGCGAGCCCGCACTCGATCACCACGACCTACTCATTCCGCAGCGGAGTGTCTGCCTGCGATGCCACAACGATCGCCCCCCCGAAGGGCTCCGCGGCTCTGCGCGGTTCGATTGTGTCGAATGTCACGATTATCATGGCGGAGACCACGGCACGCAGCGTCCGCCGCTGGAAATCAAGCGTGCGCAGCTCGACGAGCCCGCCCTGCATGACTGGTACGAACGTTTGACGAGGACGCCCTGGGAGCGGACCGAACTCGCACCGCTCGTCGGCCGATAGGAAACACAAGGACGGACAACGACCAGACTTTAGGGGCATTCGAGGTTCACATGCGGCGAGTGACACATTTCACCCTGCTCAGCGTCCTGTGGCTGCTGCTTACCGCGCCACTGAGTGCCCAGGTCCCCGCGCTCAACTCGTCTGCCGCCGAACCGTTGGCACTGCCCGCCGCCGAGTCGCGTTACCTGGGTGTCGGCTCTTGCACGGCCAGCGCGTGTCACGGTGGTTCGCTCCACGCACCGCAGGCGTGGCAAAGTTCGTACAGCGTTTGGGCCACGCGCGACAAGCATGCCCGCGCGTATCGAGTGCTCTTCGACCTCCCCGCGCGGCAGATCGTCGCCCGGCTCGATCAGCTCGACGACGTACAACAGGCGAAGCCGTTTGAAGATCGCCGCTGCCTTGGCTGTCACGCCACGACCGGCAGCGCCGAGCAGCGTGTCCCCAGGCACGTGTTGGTCGACGGCATCAGTTGCGAGGCGTGTCACGGTCCCGCGCGTGATTGGATTGCCGTGCACACCTTGAAAAGCTGGGCAACGCTGCCGAGCGCGGAAAAATACAACGACCGCACCGGCATGATCCACACCAAGGACCTCGCCCATCGCGGGGCGTTGTGCGTCGAGTGTCACGTGGGCTCGCCGCGCGTGGGTCCCGACGGCGTCTCGCGCGACATGAACCACGACATGATCGCGGCTGGGCACCCACGACTCAACTTCGAGTTGGCCACGTATCAGGCACTCATGCCGGCGCATTGGAAGCGGTCGAACGACGAGGCCCAAGCCTGGGGACTCGGGCAACTCCTCACCACGCAAGCGGCTCTGGACCTGCTGGCGCACCGGGCTGCCGAGGCGGCCGCGAAACCCACGACCGTTTGGCCCGAGTTCTCCGAGTACGATTGCTTCGCCTGTCACCATGACCTGCGCGGCATGACCCGCAGCCAACAGAGTGCCTTGACGCTGCAGGAACGTGACGCCGCGCATCGCGTCGGCGGCTACCGTTGGGGGAGTTGGCATCGCGCGCTCACGCCGTTGCTCGCCGAGCGAGAGCAGAGCCCCGAGGCTGCGAACGCTCTGAGTGAGTTGGCCAAAGTCATGTCAAGCTCCGCGCCCAATCCGCTGGCCGCTCGGACTCTCGCACTTACCGCACGCGATCGACTCGCGCCGTTGGTGACGGCGCTCAACAACAAGCCGCTCGACGCCATCGCCGCGAAGCAACTGCTCCGCCAACTCGTCGCCGCGCCGCGACTCGACCACTGGGACGACGCCGCGCAGTTGTACCTGGCTTGCGTGGCGCTGAACCTTGCACAGCCAGAACCGTCGGTCGAATTGCAAGCGGCACTTGATCGCGTGCGCGGCACGCTGCGGTTCCCTAGCGAGGTCACGGAGAACAACGACCGGGCCGCCCCCGCGCCTCCGGTGTTCTACCTAAGCCCGCGCGACTTCGATCCCTTGAAGTTGACCGACGATTTCAAGCAAATCCAGCGGTTGCTCGACGAGGGGGAGAAATAACCATGCGCGCTCTTGGCATCGTTCTCGCCAGCCTCGTCTCGCTCGTGAGTCTCACGACTGCACGCGCCCAAGCACCCGCCGCCGGCTCCATGAAGCCGGCATACATTTCTGACAACGAGTGCCAGATTTGCCATTCCAGCGCGAAGATCCCCCAACCCGACGTGAGCAACGTCGGAGCGCGTGTCACGCTGACCGAGTGGACGCATTGGGAGAAGAAGGACAAGCACGCTCAAGCCTACGCCGTGCTCAAGCAGCCATTGGCGCAGAGCATGGCCAAGCTGCTCCGCTACGACGTGACGAAAGACGTGCGGTGCCTCAGTTGTCATGTCGGCACCTGCGAGGTCGAGCCGGCCAGCATGGCTGGCGCGCCACCAACGCTGCTCCCACCGCGCAAGTCGCTCTTGGAGCATGGTGTCAGTTGCCAGGCGTGTCACGGTCCCGCTTCGCGATGGAACGACCCACATCACAAGCCGAAGGACAACAACCCCGAGCAGTACTGGCCCGAGCAGTCGAACGAGTATCGTGAGTCGCTAGGCTTTTACGACGCGCGTGAGCCGATCAAACGTGCCGAGCTGTGCTTGTCGTGTCACCAGGGGCATGCCGCACAGGGCAAAGTGATCACGCACGAGATGTACGCGGCGGGTCACCCTCCCTTGGGCGGCTTCAATGTCGACATCTTCGCGCAGGCCATGCCCAGTCATGGCAAGCCGCTCGCCGAGCGTCCGGATCTGCTCAAGCGTCACGGCCTCCGCGCCGACGAGTCGCATGCCGCTCGCGCGCTGCTCACCACGAGCGCCGTGGCTTTGCGAGAAGCGGTGCGCATGCTCGCCGACGAGACGGTGTCCGACGGCGGTCGACACCCGAAGGCCAAGGACGCCGCTGATCCGGTGACCGTCTGGCCTGAGCTGGCACTGTTCGACTGCGCGGCGTGTCATCATGAGTTGCGCGTGCCCAGCGACCGAACGTCACGGTCGTTGGGCATGCTCCCCGGTCGGCCATCGCTCCGCGCGTGGCCCGTGAGTCTGTCGTCGGCTGTCGACGCGCAGAGCCCGCAGGCGCTTGCCCCGCTGATCCAGGCGCTCAATCGCCAGCCATTTGGCCGCCGCGAGGTCGTGCATCAGGCCGCGATCGACAGCCTCTCGGGTCTCGACGTGCAGTTAAAAACCCTCCGTCAGGCAGAACTTCGTCGCGCCGATAATTTATCCCGACTGGCGGACTGGATCGATTTGGGCCGGCGTCAGGCACATGATTTCGAGTCGGCCCGGCAATGGAGTTGGGCCATGCTCAACCTGTGGCAGGAATTGATTGCGGACCGCAGCGCACTTACGCCCGAGCAGCGTGCCGCCGCGGACCCGATCATCGCGGAGCTCACGAGCACTTTGCAATTGAATCTCGCGTCGACCTCGGCTTCGCCCCCTGCGCCAAGCACGACTGGGGTCATGGACGCCGTGCAGGCACAGCTTTCCGCCGCTCACGCCTTTCGGCTCGAAGCGTATCAGGCGCTACTCAAATCGCTCCGCCAAGCGCTGTCCGCGACGTAGCCCAACGACCACGCGCTGGCATTCGTCGCGGTAGTGCGGTAGGGTAGTTGGAACAGATTTTTGTTCCTGACGGACGATTCACACATGTCGAGGCTCATGATGCAACGACGACGGTTCTGCGCACTGCTATTGTCCACGCTGATTGTGTTTCCGGTTGCGGTCACTGGGGCCGACAACAGCAACATCACAGCGACGTTCCAATCGTTTGTCGAGAACGGCGAGCTGTCGGGCGTCGTGACGTTCGTGGGCAACAAGCAAGGCGTGGTCGACGTGCAGGTGCTCGGGCTCTCTGACATCGAAGCCAAACGCCCCATGCAGCGCGACACGATCTTTCGCATCGCTTCGATGACCAAGCCGATCACGGCACTGGCCATCATGCAACTGGTCGAGCAAGGGAAGGTCTACGTCGACGACGCGGTCGAGAAGTACCTGAGCGACTTTCAAGGGCAGATGCTGCTTGCGGCGCGCGACAACGACACCGTTACGCTCCGCAAGCCGGCGCGGGCCATCACCGTGCGCGATTTATTGACGCACACCTCGGGCCTGCCCAATTACCCTCGCGGCATGGCCGACGTGTACCAAAAACGCAATCGCACGCTCAACGAAACGACCATCGCCATCAGCCAATCGCCGCTGATGTTCGAGCCCGGGTCGAAATGGAGCTACTGCAACCCGGGCATCGACACCTTGGGACGGATCATCGAAGTGGTCTCGGGGCTATCGTATGACAAGTACTTGGCGAAGCACATCTTTGCGCCGCTGGGAATGGTCGACACGACACCGTACCCCACGGCCGAACAGTTGAAGCGCCTCGCCGTGACGTATGACCGCAAAGACGGCAAGCTGCTCGCCGCGCCGGGGGGCGTGCTCGATTATACCACCGAGGCCATGCACCCTGTGCCTGCCGGTGGACTCTTTAGCACTGGCGACGACCTTGCCAAGCTCTACCAATGCCTGCTCAACCAAGGTACGCTCGGCGGACAACGGATCATCGGCGAGAAAACGCTCGCCGAGATGACCCGCAATCATACCGGTGAGTTGAAGGCGGGCTTCATCGACGGCAGCCAATGGGGTTATGGCTTTGGTCTGGTCGGCGAGCCCCAGGGTGCGACCGAGAATTTGTCGCGCGGCAGCTACGGTCATGGCGGCGCGTACGGCACGCAGGGTTGGATCGACCCACACAAAGGGGTTTTTACCATTCTGCTCATTCAGCGCACCGGACTAGCCCGCGGCGACAGCTCGGCCATCCGCAAGGCGCTGCACGACGCCTCGGTGCAAATCGTTAAATAGTGGGCGACACCGGCCCACGATGAACCCTCGGAGCAGGACTTAAGAGGACGATGGATTGCGAGCGAGGCCGCTGTGTTTCTCGCGCACCTGACATGCCTTGCGAAGGGCATGCATCGCAATATAAGGCTCGCTGGGATGTAACTGAGCATAGCCTTGATGATAGGGCTCGGCCGGGTAATAGGCCGTGAGTGGCTCCAGGGTGGTGACGATCGGCCGCGAGAATTTATGCGACTGTTCAAGCTGGGCGATTTTCTGTTCAGCAGCCTGACGTTGTGACGCATCGGCATAAAAAATCGCCGAGCGGTATTGCGTGCCGACGTCATGCCCTTGGCGATTGAGTTGCGTGGGGTCATGGGCATCGAAAAACACGTCGAGCAGTTGGTCGAGCGTGATCTGCCGCGGATCATATGTGATGCGAATCACTTCGGCGTGACCCGTATTTCCCTCGCAGACTTGCCGATACGAGGCGGTCTCTTTGCTGCCGCCGGCATAGCCGCTCTCGACATCGCTCACGCCGAGAAGCTGCTCGAAAACGGCTTCGGTGCACCAGAAACACCCACCGGCGAGAACGAGCGAGGACGACGCTTGATGTTCTGTTGCGCCAGCGTCGGCCGCAGGTTCGGCGAGCGCGGCCAAGGCATCGTTGGGCGTGAACAGCAGTGACTCGGAATTGAGACAGAACCGCAAACCGGTCGGACGCGGCCCGTCGTCGAAGACATGTCCTAGGTGACCATCGCAACGCGCGCAGACGATCTCGCTCCGCAACATGCCGTGGCTCGCATCGCGATGTTCGAGCACATTGCCTTCGGCGATCGGCTGAAAGAAGCTCGGCCAGCCCGTGCCCGAGTTGAACTTGGCGTTCGAGGCGAACAGCGGCAACGAGCAACCGGCACAGGTGTAAACCCCGGCCAGTTTGTTGTCCAACAGCGTGCCGCAGAACGGCCGCTCGGTCCCTTGCTTGCGGAGGACGCGGAACTGTTCGGGCGAAAGCCGCTCGCGCCACTGCTCATCGCTCAGGGTGACCTTTGCGCACTCGATGGGGCCGACAAGTTGCCCCTGACGATTGAAGACCGACACGGCTGGCATGGTCGACACCTCGTGATCACTGGGCAGGGAACGTTATGGCGCGGCTGACTCGCGGAGAGCTATTTTAGCCACTTTCGACCTCAACATGCCATGCACGGCCTCGTAATTCAGGGCCAGGCGACCTTGCCTGGTGGAAAATGATTTCGTGTTCAAGCCGCCCATCCGTTAGAATAAGTAGGCCGACCTGCCATCCGCACTCCTCGTGCTTTGCACACCGCCATGATTACCTCTCGGTCGATGATCTGGGCGTTTACGCTGCTCGTGAGCGCCGTCGTATTCTTATTCGGCCTGCCATCATCCTTGCGCGCTGACGATCCGCTCGCGCTCGACCTCCAACGAGTGAACGACCAAATCCAACCGTTCTTAACCAAGCATTGCCAAGCGTGTCACGGCAACGACAAGCCCAAGGGTAAATTCCGGATCGATCAACTTTCGGTCGATCTGTCAAAACTAGCTCATCGCGAGCAATGGCTTGCCGTGGCGGAGCAACTCAAGACCGGCGCGATGCCTCCGGACGACAAACCCCGTCCACCAGCCAACGAGGTGCGGACGATCGCCGACTGGCTTGCGGGGCGCGTGACCGCCGCGGAAAACGAGCTTCGCAATCGCTCGGGACGCACGGTGCTCCGGCGACTCAACCGATTCGAATACGAAAACACGATCAACGACCTGCTGGGGATCAAGGCCAACCTGCGCGAACAACTGCCGCAGGACGGCATGGCCAACGGATTTGATAACGCCGGCGCGGCGCATCACACATCGGCGTTCTTGATGGAGAAGTACCTGGAGGCCGCCGACACGGCCTTGAACCTGGCCATTGCGAATCGCCCCAAGCCGCCGCTCAAACTCCAGCAGCGATACAGCCTCAAAGAATCGCATCCGGTCCGCACGACAACCGAGAAGGTGTATCGTTTTCTGGACGACACCGTGGTTTGTTTCTGCTCGTCGGCTTGGCACAATGTTGGCGTCAGCAAGTTTTATCCGCAGGAAGGTGGCTTCTATCGCTTTCGCATTTCGGCGTCGGGCTATCAAAGCGCGGGCAAGAGCGTCACCTATCGCGTGATCGCCGGCAACTCACGGCTCACGGGCAAGGACGGCCTGGTTGGCTACTATGACGCCCAAAGCGATGAGCCGACCGTCGTCGAGTTTGTGCGGTACATGGAGCCGCGCACCACGATCAGCATTCTACCCTACGGCCTCACGTCGGCGCAAGCAGTGAACAAAGTTGGCGCGGACACATGGGACGGTCCGGGCTTGGCTGTCCACTGGGTCGAGGTCGAAGGGCCGCTGTACGATCAATGGCCCCCCGCTAGTCACCGGGGTATATTTGGCGAACTGGATCGCAAGCCCGCCCCGATTTATAACTTCAGCGATCGCGTCGAGGTGGTGTCGGCCGACCCGCTCACCGATGCTCAACGGTTGTTACGCGACTTCATGCGTCGCGCGTTTCGCCGCGAGGTGACGAGCGACGACGTCACGCCGTTCGTCGCCATCGTGCAGGCCAAGCAAGCCGATGGTTACACCTACGAGCAAGCGATGCGTGCCGCGTTCAAAGGGGTGCTCATCTCGCCCGAGTTTTTGTTCCTGCGTGAACATCCCGGGCCACTCGACGATTTTGCGCTCGCCAGCCGGTTGTCGTATTTCTTGTGGAGCACGATGCCCGACGAGGAGTTGCTCGCGCTGGCCGCGAAAGGGGAGTTGAAACGATCCGCGACGCTCCGCGAGCAGGTCGAGCGGATGCTCAAGCACCCGAAGGCTACGGCATTGACCGAAAATTTTGTCGGCCAGTGGTTGGCGCTGCGCGAGATCGACTCGACCGAGCCGAGCCACATTCTGTACCCCGAGTTTGACCACCTGCTCAAGGTGTCGATGATTCGCGAGACCGAACTCTTTTTCGAGGAGTTGCTCAAAGGCGATCTGAGCGTCGCCAACTTTGTGTCGTGCGACTTCTCGATGCTCAACGGCCGGTTGGGCAAGCACTACGGCATTGATGGCTTGGATGGCTGGGAGTTTCGCCGCACCCTGCTGCCTCCCGACAGTCATCGGGGCGGCGTGCTTACGATGGCCAGCGTGCTCAAGGTGACCGCCAACGGGACCACGACCTCGCCGGTGTTGCGTGGTGCCTGGGTATTGGATCGCATTTTGGGGACGCCCCCTTCGCCGCCGCCTGACGACGTGCCGGTGATCGAGCCCGATATTCGCGGCGCGTCGACGATTCGCGAGCAGTTGGCCAAGCACCGTTCGGTCGTCGCCTGCGCCAGTTGCCATGTGACGATCGACCCGCCCGGCTTCGCCTTGGAAAGTTTCGACTGTATTGGCGGCTGGCGCGAGCATTATCGCGTGACGGGCAGTGGCGCAACGGTGATTATCGACGGTCGGCGGATGGCGTATCATCGGGGCAAGCCGGTCGACCCATCCGACGTGCTCTCCGACGGCAGTCGTTTTCAGAACGTCGATGAGTTCAAGCGATTGCTGCTGCGCGACAAAGACCAATTGACCCGCGCGGTGGCGACCAAATTATTAACCTACGCGACGGGAGCGGCCCCCACGGCGGTCGACAAGCCGGAGATCGAACGGATCGTCGGCGTGGTTCGCAAGCAGGACTATGGCTTGCGCAGTTTGCTTCACGAGGTTGTGCAGAGCTCCTTGTTCCTGAAGAAGTAGTGCGGCGGTTATCCGAAGCATTTTTTAGCACTGAATGGATCGAATCATGAATCCTGCTCCCGACTTCATGCTCAAATCGACCTCGCGATTACAGCGCCGCACACTGCTGCGGGGAGCGGGCGTGACGCTCGCGCTTCCACTGCTCGACGCCATGCAGCGTAGTGCCCGCGGCGCGAACGCGAAGAGCGTCAAGCGCCGCATGGTGTGCATCAACACGCCGTTAGGCGTGCATCCTCCCTTCTTCTTTCCGCAACAGGCTGGCCGCGACTACGAATTGTCGCCGTACCTGGAGGTGATCAAGGAGTTTCGCGATGACTTTACGGTGATCTCGGGACTGGCGCACCCTGACGTTGGCCCGAGTCACGATTCGAACTTCAGCTTTCTCACGTCGGCACCGCATCCGGAGCGACGTGCCGGATTTCGCAACAGCATTTCACTCGATCAATTTGCAGCCGAGCAATTGCGAGGCGAGACGCGTTTTTCCAGCCTGACACTCTCCTGCGAGGGGTTTGGGCTCTCGTGGACCCGCAGCGGCGCGGCGGTGCCAGCCGAGCCGTTCCCGTCTAGCGTGTTTGCCAAGCTGTTCCTCGACGGCCGACCCGACGAAGTGCAGGCACAGGCCCGCCGGCTGCAAGATGGCCAGAGCGTGCTCGATGCCGTACGCGATCAGACCCAGCGGTTGCAGCGTGCCGTGGGAGCCAGCGACCGCGAAAAGCTCGATGAGTATTTCACCAGCGTGCGCGAGTTGGAACAGCGCCTTGCGCAAGCCGAAGCGTGGTCGAAGAAGCCCAAGCCCAAGGTGGACGTCAAGCCGCCCCAGAACGTCATGAACAGCACGGATCTGGTGGGCAAAACGCGACTGTGGTTCGATCTGATCCACCTGGCGATTCAGACGGACTCATCGCGACTTTACACATTGCAACTGCTCGGCACGAGCGGCGTGCCGCCGATCCTGGGCGTGAGCCAGGGGCATCACGACCTGTCGCACCACGGCCAGGACCCCGCCAAGATCGCGCAGCTCAAAGCGCTCGAGATCGAGAAGATGAAGACCCTACGCGACTTTTTTGCTCAGCTCAAGCAGACCCAAGAAGAAGGGGAGTCGCTGCTCGATCGGACGATGGTGTTTTTTAGCAGCAACCTAGGGAATGCCGCCACGCACGGCGTGAAGAACATGCCCGTGCTGCTTACCGGCGGCGGCTTCAAACACGGCCAGCATTTGGCCTTTGACGAGAAGAATCATCCGCCGCTGAGCAATTTGTTCGTCAGCATGCTCCAGCGGATGGGTATCGAGGCCGACCAGTTTGGTTCGAGTACCGGCACGCTCAACGGCCTGGAGTCGAGTTCGTAAATCAGCATCGCACGAGAGTTCCCCCTCGCATGATCCATGAGTCCGGTCTTCGCAACAAGGCGTACGTACCATGCTGGCGTTCCGTTCATCGATCACCTGGATGACTCTGCTCGGGTGTCTCGTTTCACCGCTCGTGGCCGCCGAGCCGGTCACGCTCGACAATCTGGTAGCGCCCGCTCCGAACCGGGCTGATGAACCGTTGGCGCACAAGTTCTCGTTGCCGCAGGCGGTCCATTTTCTCGATTCGGCGGCGCTCGACTGGCAGCAGTCGTGGCAATGCTTTACGTGTCACACGAACATTTCGTATTTGATGGCCCGGCCGTTGATATCGGCCGACGCGCCTGCTCATCGCGAGGTGCGCAAGTATGCCGAGGAGTTAATCAGTCTGCGTTGGGAAGAAGTGGGGCCCCGGTTCGACGCCGAGATCGTCGCGATCGCGGCGGCCTTGGCGCTCAATGACGCGGCATCGACCCAGAAGTTGCACCCGTTGTCGCGCGTGTCGCTCGACCGGATGTGGACCGTGCAGCGTGAGGCGGGCGATTGGAAGTGGCCGATCGGTTGTCGCTGGCCCCCAATGGAGTCGGACGAACACTACGGCGTGACGCTCGCGGCGATCGCCACGGGAGCCGCTCCCGACGGCTACGCGCAGACCCCGGCGGCCCAGGCCGGCTTGGCCAAGATTCGCGCGTTCCTCAAGCAGCATCCGCCCAACGATTTGCATCACAAGGGAATGATTCTCTGGGCTGCGTCTTATGTCGACAACTTGATCACGCCAGTCGACCGATCCAAGTGGATCAAGGAACTGCTTGCGGCCGAGCGCCCAGGCGGCGGCTGGGGGTTTGCGACTCTCTACCCTTGGGATCGAGGCGACGACAAGCAGCAAGACCTGAACACGACTGACGGCTACGGCACTGGGTTCGTCGTGTATGTTTTGCGTCGTAGCGGCGTCGCGGCCGATCACGAGGCCGTGGCGCGGGGCGTGACTTGGCTCAAAACGCATCAGCGGGAGAGCGGACGCTGGTTCACGCGCTCACTCAATAAAGATAACGAGCATTTTATTAGCCACGCCGGCAGTGCCTTCGCCGTGATGGCCCTAGCCGCGTGTGGCGAGAAATAAACGAGATCGCCAATATGCGCTGGCTCATCGGACTGACCGTGGTCGCAACGTACGCCGCCTTGTTGGCCGCTGACAAGCCAACCGAGCGCATCGAAGCCATTGCGGCGGCGGCTCGCGCTGCGCGAGAAGCAGCAGCATCGCAGCCGACGATCCGAGACGTGAATTCCCCCAGCGTGAAGGCCTATCAACTTGAGCAGCAGCGCCGCCGTGTCGTGCGCATCGAAGGCCTTCGACAGCGCCTCGATGAGTTGCAGCGCGACCCGGCCCAGGCGCAACTCGTCGCTGTCCTCAAACAACAGCTCGCCGACCTACAGGCCAAGCCACTCGACGAGGTCAGTTTCGACTCGGCCTACGGCTATTCGCCGACGACCGGCTTGGTCGGGTACTCAAAGAAGGTGCGGCTGCTCGAAAACACTTCCGACGGCAAGTCGATCATTCTCGTCGATAACGCGGCGCTGGTGATCGGCGGCCTGGGCACAAGTGAATATGTCAGCGGCAAGTTTTTTAGCGTCGAGCGGGCGATTCTGGTCGGCGCGCCACGCGCGGACTACATGTTTCGCGGCGCACCCAAAAAATCCTACGATGCCTCGCTCGTCGACCTTGATCGGTTGCTGAAGGACTCGCGATGAGGCGCATCACCCACGTCTGCCTGCTGTTGTTATTCACCCTGCCGTCGGCAACCTTCGCGCAGGCCAGCGAGCCGATCGTGTGCGACGTCTGGCCTGGCAAACCCGCCGACGACGTGGGCATTGTCGGCGAAGAACACTTCTTCGAGCTGATCGTCAACGCTCAGCCCTATACCGTGGCTGGTCGGCCGACCAATTGGCTCACCAAGGTGTCTCAACCGACGCTGACGATATATCGACCGGCCCCAGACAAGAACACCGGCGCGGCGATGCTCATTTGCCCCGGCGGCGGTTATCACAAGCTGGGGTGGGACGTCGAAGGGGAAGAGGTGGCCCAGTGGCTCAACTCGATCGGCCTGACCGGCATTATCCTCAAGTATCGCTGCCCGCGACGGACTGGCGACCTCAAGGGACTCCCACCCGACGGACCGCTTAAAGACGCACAGCGGGCGGTTAGCCTCGTCCGCAGCCGCGCGGCCGACTGGGGCATCAACCCAAAGAAAATCGGCATGGTCGGCTTCTCAGCCGGCGGCCATTTGGTCGGCGCGACTGCCACGCGATTCGAACAGCGAACCTACTCGCCGATCGACGCCGTCGATCAGGTCAGTTGTCGTCCTGATTTTGGCGTGATGTGTTACTCGGGCTATTTCAAGCTGAACGATCAAGGCGACTTGTCGCCGACCGTACGCGCAATCGCCAACGCCCCGCCACTGCTATTCATTCACGCGGCCGACGACCCCATCAGCTCGCACGAACACAGCATCACCTTTCATCTGGCCCTCAAGCGGGCCGGAGCACGCAGCGAGTTGCACGTGTACTCCGAGGGCAAGCATGGTTTCGGCGTCCGCGATGTTGGCCATCCCTGCTCGACATGGACTCTGCGCTGCGTCGATTGGCTGCGCAGCGAAGGCCTGCTGTCGCACCTCAAGTGACCGCCCAATAACGTTAAGGAGCATCCCATGCGGCAAGTTCTCACCGGGCTCGCGTTCATCGCCCTGCTGCTGCCAACTCTGAGCCAAGCTCAGCAAATCGAGCCGACGCTGCTTGCCAATCGCCCTCGGGTTCCCGGCCTCTTGCGGCTCCAACTGCGCGAGCGACGCGAGGACCCGGCGACCAAGCAAATTAACGTCGTCGAGCGCAGCGTCGATTGGCACGTGGCCGAGACGGCGATCATTGTCTGCGACATGTGGGATGACCACCATTGCAAGATCGCAGCGCAGCGCGTTGGAGTTATGGCACCGCGGATGAACCAAGTCCTGACCGCCGCGCGTGACCGGGGCGTGATGATCATTCATGCGCCCAGCGAGACGATGAACATTTACGCCGGCACGCTCTACCGCACGCGAATGGAACAGGCCAAGCTGGCCGTCTCGCCGTTTCCGATCGAGCGCCGCTGCGATCGCGACCCGTTGCGCGAACCGGAACTGCTCCCCGTCGACAAGGCGCTCGATTGCGACGATGCCGTGCTGGGGCCCGTCGTGCGACGCCATTCGCGGCAACATGCCGCGCTCGACATCATCGGCTTCGATGGCATCAGCGACAGCGGACAAGAGATTTACAACTTCTGCGAGCAAGAGGGGATCAAAAACCTCGTGCTGATGGGAGTGCACACCAACTACTGCATCCTGGCCCGTTCGTTTGGCATTCGCCAAATGACCCGGCTGGGCAAAAACGTGGTGCTGGCCCGCGACCTGACCGACGCGCTATACGATCCCCGGCAGCCGCCTTATGTCAGTCACGCGCGGGGCGTCGAGCTTGTGGTCGAGCACGTTGAACGCTACGCGGCCCCCTCGATCCTCAGCGTCGATTTGACCCGTGTGGTGCCGCACTCTGATGGCCCACATGCCGTCAGCAAGTAACCGATCGTTTTATCTTTGAGCATGGAAAGCGTGGCCCCGCGATGCGAAATGTCTGGCTCGGACTCATGTTGTTGCTCAGCGTCGCGTGTCCGCAATTCGCCATCGCGCAAGGGCTCGACTGGATTCAGGCCCACTACGATAAGCGCGAATATCAAATCCCGATGCGCGACGGCATCAAGCTCTTCACCGCCGTCTACTCACCGAAAGACACCGCGCAAAACCACCCGCTGCTGATGATCCGTACCCAGTCGGGCATTCGCCCCTATGGCGAAGATCAATTCCCGGCCACGCTCGGGCCGTCACCGTTGTTTCCGACCGCAAAATATATTTTCGTCTACCAAGACATTCGCGGCCGCTGGATGTCGGAGGGCGATTTTGTCGTGATGCGTCCGCATCAGCCCAACAAGTCGTGCCCACGCGACATCGATGAAAGCACCGACACCTACGACACCATCGATTGGCTCGTCAAGCACGTTCCCAATAACAACGGCAAGGTCGGCCATTACGGCACCTCGTATCGCGGCTGGCTCGCCGCGGCGGGGATGATCGACGCTCATCCGGCCCTCAAGGCCGTTACACCTCAAGCCCCGATCGCCGACACCTTCGTTGGCGACGACTGGCACCACAACGGGGCACTGTTTTTGAATCACACCTTTTTCTACTCGCCGCTCAAAGGCTACAAGCGCTCGGGTCCTACCAGCACACCACCGCCGCGACGCGACTACGGTACCCCCGACGGCTACGATTTCTTTCTCCGCTTGGGTTCGCTCGCCAACGCCGAGAGCCGCTATTTCAAAGGTGAGGTGCCTTACTGGACTGAAGTGATGCAACACCCGACCTACGACGAGTTTTGGAAGCGCACGGTCCTGCTGCCCCATCTGAAGAACATTCGCCCCGCGGTGCTGATCGTCGGGGGCTGGTACGACGCTGAAGATTTGTACGGCACGCTCGCCACCTATCATCAGATCGAGCGAGCCAACCCCACAACATCCAACACGCTTGTCATGGGCCCCTGGATTCACGGCGGTTGGAACCAAGGGCGCGGCGACTCGCTAGGCAGCGTCACGTTCAACGCCAACACGGCCGAATACTACCGCGAGCGAATCGAGTTTCCGTTCTTCGAATATCATCTGCACGGACGCGGCGAATATCGACCAAGCGAGGCGCTGATGTTCGAGACCGGCACGAACGTGTGGCGCGATCACGCCGTCTGGCCACCGCGCGAAACCAAGCCCCTCGACATTTACCTTCATCCCCAAGGTCGCCTCGACTTTGCGCCTCCAACGGCCAGCGAACCGTCCTATGATGAGTACACGAGCGACCCTGCCAAGCCGGTTCCGTACATCGACAAGACCGGCTTTCGTCTGATCCCCGAGTTCATGACCGCCGATCAGCGTTTTGCGGCAAGTCGACCCGACGTGCTGGTGTATGAGTCCGAACCGCTCAGCGAACCGCTGACGCTCGTTGGTCCGCTCATGGCCGAAGTGTACGTTTCGACCAGCGGCACCGACTCCGATTGGATCGTCAAGCTAATCGACGTCTATCCGGGCGATGCTCCCGACCCCGACCCAAACCCGGCCGGTGTGCGTATGGGCGGATATCAACAACTCGTGCGGGGCGAGGTGATGCGTGGCAAATTCCGCCGCAGCCTCGAACGACCCGAGCCTTTGCAGCCTAACGCACCGACCGCGCTCACGTTCACGTTGCCCGACGTGTATCACAC
>CAZZBK010000098.1:0-22804 GCA_964652155.1 uncultured Planctomycetaceae bacterium
ATCACGCCTCGCCGATAGCATAGCGCCCCGGGCAAAAAATCAACAGGCTGCTAGATCATTGAAGCGAATAAGAGGTCCATCCGGGTTTACTGTGGATTTGGTAGAATTCTCCGCGAAGGAGAACTCACATGCAAGACAAGGAACTGTACCGGCACCTTCTGGGGCTGGAATCACCGTGGTCGGTCGCTGAAGTCGAGCTGAGAGATGGGATGGCGTGTTCTTTGTCGATCTGCCAGGCCAGGCTGAGAAAGACGCCATTTGGCAGCTGTACCTTCAACAGTACGGGCTCGGTGAACAACGCCTGCCGGATGACTCGCAGTTTACCGGGGCCGAGATCAAAGGTTGTTGTCGATTAGCTGCATTACTCGACTTGCCGTTGGTGCAAGCGGCTCAGAACGTGGTGCCCGTGGCGGTCACGGCAGCGGAACGAATTACAGGATTACGACAGTGGGCCAGTGGGCGGTGTTTGAGTGCCGACCAGGCCGGGATTTATCGCAGTGAGCAATCAGCAGGCTCGTCACGGCGGCGCGAGCAACGGGATGCGTCGACGAACTGAGGTGAGAATGGTGCGTCGGTTTAAGTGACCGACGCGGTGAGACAACGAGCAAATGTCCAGATACGTTTGCCCGGTGTTTCCAATTCAGCCTCCTTCGGACTGTGCTCCGGTAGGACTGAACACGCTTCGGCCGGCTTCGCATGGTCCGGTTCGATCGCTCGAAACGAAACCGCGTCGGCTCCGGTGCTTTCGTTATCGGCCTGCGGTCGGGGGAATGAAGTCTTTAATCACGCGTACAAACGGCTTCGCTTGTTCGCGATCCTTCGAGTCCCAGCCGATAATGAAATCAACCGATCCATCTTTGTTCTTGATATCCGGCATGAAGCAGCGAACGCAGTTCTCAAGATCTTGCCAGTCGTCGTTGCCCGCACATTTGATTCCCAGGTAAGGCTCGACGCTTAAGCGACCGTCCTTGCCGACCACGATGCGATTGAACTGCACCGTTGCGCCTTCTTTGTCTGCCGGGGCAGTGACGAAGAATTGTCCGCCGTCGGGCGAGGTGATGATCTGCTCGCCCGGTCGTCGAAAGCCGATCGTCGCAACAGCGTCTCCAGCAGGAGTCTGCAAGCGAACACCGTCGATGAATTGCTTGGCGGCGATGGAGTACGAATGGAGCGCTCCGTCGTTTGTCAGGATCAACAGAAATCGCTTGCAAGGGGAGAGTCCCAGAGAACTCCCTACACTCGTGCCGTTCGCAGAGGGAGGTAACGAAAAACCGAAAAGATCGCGTAGCCCTTCGTGTTCAGAGACTTCGTAGCAGAATATCTTCTCGTCTAAGTTGCTCGGCAGTAGCGATTGGTCCTTCGCTCCGAGTTCTTCCACATAAACCCGATTCGGCTGACCAGTGCCGTAGATTTCCTGCCGACGACTGCCGTCGTGTGCGTTCCAAACCAGCCGGCTTTGCAAAGTCGCCAGAGCGCCGCAGCAGCGGTTCATATAGGCGGCCGTTTGACTCGAAGCCGAGCCCGACGTCGCGTCCGCACCCAAGAGTTTCGGATCGAAGATTTCCAATCCTGTCGAAAACGGTGTGCCACCGCGGCCTGAACGTCCAGTGCCGGAATCTAGTAACCGGCCGTCGAACACAGAGAAGATTCGATCGTACTGCTTCAATCCTGCGCGGGCATGTCGATCGACCGGTGAGGCCGCCAACCGCAAATGGAACATTTCAGACTTCATCGCATCGAGGACCTTATTCCCTACGGAATACTTGATCCTTGTCATGCCCGTATAGCCGGTGACATAAAGCCATTGCTCGTCACCTTGCTTGACCCAAGCAGAGTCGTAGGGGCCCACACCCACGGCGAGCGCCGCCTTGCTCGGCAACGACGTTTTGATCACGGCCCGTTTGTCTTCCAATCTTGAGAAGTCAAAGGTAGCTAAAGGATAAATCGCATAGTCGCTCACCCCAACCGCCTTATCCGCCACTCCGGGAACTGGCGTCACGAGAAAGACAGGCCCCAGGCTCGGTCCACCTTTTAATGCATCGGCCAACGGACCTTGCGCATCCGGATTGGCTTTGAGCTTTTCGACGATTTCGTACTTCACCGTCACGGTCCCTTGGGGAGCATCGGCGTAAGTCCAATACTTGTCTTCCGACGAGGGCCGATGAAGCATCGAGGCATTCCACCCGTCGCTCATCAAAAGTTGTCGAATGGAAGCGCGAGGAATCTCCAGTCCATCGGTTCCCGCAGCCCCGACCAAGCGACGACCGTAGCCAGTACCGACGACGTGCAACATGGTCTTGCTGACGCCGTTAAGCTTCGCTTCTTGTGTGGGGGCAAAGTTGGTGCGGCCATCCTTCGAGACGGTATCGGTGAGCGAATTGACTTCCCCAAACGCTTTGTTGTTTCCTTGCTCGTCGAGGTCAAGCCGCCATGGACCGCCGGCAGATTGCTTTCCCGCCGGTAGGATTAAGAGGCCGGTTTCGGTGACCATGGGCTTGCCTAGTTTCCGTTCGTCCGCCGCAGCGCCGATCGTCGGGCCGGTCTTGTAGAGCGTAGGCGTGGCAGTCTCCCAGGACCCGACATGCAGGCGAACGTCGGCAGAAAACGCCTTTTCATCACGCCAGTCTTGCGGGATGGAAAAGACCCCGCCGATCCGTCGTTGCGGCACGTCGACACCCGGATTGGGTCCCGTTTTCAGGTCGAGGATGTCGACGAGAAACACGCGACCGTGCGCGCACACCATCGTCCAGTTTCCGCTCAACCAACCCGGCGAGCCCTTCATCGTGGCACCGCCGGGGCATAACTTCTGCAATTCGAACGGCGGCGAGATTTCGAACCTCTTCGTATTGGGGTCGAACCGGACCACGCGATACTCGGCGATAAAATAGATGCGGCCTTCATCATCAACGGCGGAAAGCGTCTGACCAAGATCGTCGTCTCCCTCGCCGAGGATGTTGCGTTGAACACCTCTCCAATCCTTCTCCTTCACCTCGCTCGTGACATGCACCTGAACGTCGTTGCCGATGTTCACGGTCTCGTCGCCTTGGCCTTTTCCCCAGGACTCTTGAATCGGGACCTCTACCAGGAACTTCTGCCATCGGGTCAGTTTCGCACCCTCATAGATCGCCTTCTTGTAACTGATATACAAGCTGGCCTTCGTCGGATCCTTCGGCGCGGCGGTCTGCCGGCTCAAGACCCAGCCGCCACGAAGCGGAGCGTCGCCCTCCGTTATCACGGGAAATGTGATGTCCTGCTTCGAGATCGAGCGCCTCGGCGAATCGATTTGAATTGTTCGCAGTTGCTTCAGATCGGGAAGTGGAATCTTCGGCACACTCATCTTTGAACTCGCCGCCGCGGCACTCATCGCGGTCCCCGGTTCGATAAAGGCGAAGGAACTGTTTGCGGTGACTGGAATGCGGCTTTCGACCGGAGCCTCCAAAATAGGCGAAGTCGTTATTGTTGCGATCGTCTTTCCGACAGCGTTCTTCACCGTAACGCTGATTCCCGCACAGTGGCCGAACTTCGCGAGATCGATCACAAGCGTGCCGTTGACGGCCGCGTCCGAAAGATCGATCAGAAGTTCCTTCTCTCTTCCCTCTCCGCGCAGCTTCAATTCTGCGCTCAACCCGGGATTCGCCTCGCGAAGCAGGTCGAATCGATCAAGCCGAACGATGATTTCATGGCCTGTGCGAAACACCTCGATTGGTTCTGCGGCAAGTGTGGGTGCACAAATAGTGAGCACGAAGAGAACCAAAGCCGCAGTATGAACGGTGAGGCTTTTCACGATGATACCCAGTGGTTGACGTTGTGTTTTCATGGCGGACTAGATCGACAAGCAACCGCGGAAAGTAATCCGACATTTCACATTTGGATTGCGCCAGGAGCCGACCCAGGCTCGCCAAGTCCTGCATCTTAACATGCAGGGCCCCCGCCGTCTCTGGCAGGTGCGAAATTCACTCCGTTTTCCAACTGCCGTCCCACTCGTGCCGTGGTGCAGTCCGTGACTGGTCGCCAACCGCGAAGTTTTCCACAGGCAAACACAGGGGCCGCGCAGGCTATCTTCGTCGCGAACCTCATTTTCCACCCCTTGAACCACTCAGTCGCCACACCCCATCCAGGATTACGGGCGATGGAATCGCCAGCCGCACAATGCTGTCCAGGATCACTCACTTCCTTCTAATGGAGACACCGCCGTGGAAAATACGGTGATCAACGGTTTAAACAAGAGGCATTGTCTCTTGATCTCAATCCATTTGTCGGCTCACCATCACTCGACTGTTAATTCGGAACACTGCCCTGCATCGCATGATCTAGCCTGCTTCGGTTTAACACACCGAAGGCATCATCCCATCCGCGATTAATTCAGATCCGCGCATAAAATCGGCCACCGAGGTGGGGCAGAACCTAAGGTGGCCTGTCGTTGACGGTGGGGCAGGAACCATCAACGCATGGTTTCATATTAAGTGATTCTCTTTCGACCGCAAGCATTCTGCTCGCAGTCATCCACCCTTTTTCACGGAGATCCTATGTCCCCATTGACCCCACTTTTGAATGATTCATCCGCTGCCCGACGCTTGCGGACCACGATGGCCGCTGTGCGGCTATCATTCACTTGGTTCGGTGTTCGCCGCAGCCTTTCCCAGGAACAAAATCCGCAGCGGCCGAGTCCTTCGGGGCGGAAGGCAACTATCTCAGTGCCGCCAAGAAGCTGCTCGACACCCAACACCCGGCGTTCAAGGCGGTGACAGCGGTGCGTGGTCGAGCCCAGCATCTCTGGAAAGCCATGAGCCTGCCATACCCCGAGCCGGGCATGCGGCTGATCCGCCAAGGCGACATCGCGTTGTTCAATGTGCAGATGACGACGTTGCAGCACGATCTGACCACGGCCGTCACCGACCTCGACAACCACTACAGCGAATTGAAGGCGGCTGCCCGGCAACGATTAGGCCGGCTGTTCAATCCGGGAGACTATCCCGACTCGCTCAGCGGCCTATTCGGCATGAGCTGGGAGTTTCCCAGCGTCGAGCCACCCGACTACCTGCGCCAACTCAGCCCGCAACTGTACGAGCAAGAGGCCAGCCGCGTGGCGGCGCGGTTCGACGAGGCGGTGCGACTCGCCGAGGAAGCGTTCATGGCCGAACTGCACCAGATCGTTGAGCATCTGACCGAGCGGCTCAGCGGCAGCGACGACGGCAAGCCCAAAGTGTTTAGGGACTCGGCGATCGAGAACCTGCGGGAGTTCTTTGAGCGCTTCCGCCACCTCAATGTTAGGTCCAGCGCCGAGTTGGACCAGTTGGTCGATCGCGCTCAGCAAACCGTTCGTGGCATTGAGCCGCAACAGTTGCGCGACAGCCAATCGCTTCGGCAACAGGTCGCCACGCAACTTTCGGGCGTGCAGTCGGTGTTAGACGGGCTGTTGGTCGAACGGCCGCGGCGCAACATCCTGCGCCGACGCCAGGAGCAGGCCGCCTGATGGACTTGTATATCTCACCCACGGGCCTAGTACGCTGCCTCTATGATGAAACCATCAACTTGGCGGCGCTCGGTTCTCCGGCCATCACGCGAGCCAGTCATGTTGAGCCCGATGCGCAGGGGCAGTGGTTCGCCGACCTGACCCCCGCTCAAGGCCCTGTGTTCGGGCCGTTCTTGCGCCGCAGCGACGCTCTGCTAGCCGAAGCCGCGTGGCTTTCGGACCATCGCTTGGCCCGGGCTTAATAGACCCGGCCAGGTGCTTTCGCCGTGTTGGTCTTCGACCGCGTGCCGCTGCGCGCTCCGGGCGACCGGGGCGTACCACGTCACCGGTTGTGTTTGATTCTGTCCTTATTACTACGTGGAGTTTTGCTATGACCCAAGCGGAATTTGAACGTGAAGTTTCCGAGGCCACCGGTGAGTCGTTGCACACGATCCGTCGGCGAGGTTTCGGCCTGATCGTGATGCCCGAACGAGAACCATTGACGGTGAATTGGGATGAACCGCCGCACGCCGAGCCATCACGGCCGTATCGCCGCCGACGCATTCCACAGGCCGCGTAACACCAGCATCTGACAACGGAGATCTCCGGCCCTGGCCGCCGGGGCCGGTGATCCTCTTCATCTCTGACCAAGGAGTATTCACTTGATTACGATCCCACGAACTTTTGCTCGCCAGCTGCACCAACTGTTGCGACGGAGTGGCTTGCATAAGTCGCTCGCCCCCGCTGAGGCCTTTGTACAGCTCACGACCAACGAAACCGAACTGCGGGTCCGCGTGGCCAGCACGGCCGTGGCCCTCGAGTATTGCCAAACCGGACAATACATCCCGCAACAACTCGTCTTGCCCATCGACCTATTATCGATAATTGGAGGAAATTCAGCAGAACCAGTCCACATTTCTTAAGTGGATCAACAGCTCATCATCGAATGGACCGATCGGGGCGTACCTCAACTGGTCGAAAGAGAATTGCCTGACCCACTTCCGGAGTTGCCCAGCGCCGAACTGCCCCAAGTGTTCACCCCCAATCCATCGGCACTCTGGTCCGCACTTCGCGAGGCGGTGGCAACCACAGACGATACATCCACTCGCTATGCCCTGCGGTGCGTCGAATTACGGGCCGCAAGTGGTGAGATTGCCGCCACGGATGGTCGGCACGTCCTCATTCAAGGCGGCTTTGTGTTTCACTGGCACACGAGCCTGCTGTTGCCGGGGATTCCACTGCTCGGCTGCAAGGAGTTGCTGGCCCGCGATTCGATCGGTGTCGGGTTGGCTGGCGAGTGGGTGACGCTGCAAGTGTCTCCGTGGAAGATTTCCCTGCAGGTGGAAACCCAGGGACGGTTTCCACGCGTTGATGATTGTTTCCCAAGCAGTGAACCGGCCGCACGATTGCAAATCGCCCCGGATGATGCAGCGTTTCTCACACAGACTCTGCCAGGCCTGCCAGCCGACGACACCTCTGAGGGTCGTGTCACGCTGGACCTGAATGGTCGGGTTGTCCTGCGAGCCCAAGGGGCCACGGCCAGCCGCACGAGCGAATTGATCTTGAGCAACTCGATATTGCAGGGCACGCCGGTGCGACTGAGTTCAAACCGTCAATATCTGGCTCGGGCGGTGCAACTTGGCTTTCGCGAACTGCAAATCAACGGTCCCACCGCCCCCATTATCTGCCGAGAGGGTCAGCGTCGTTACTGCTGGGCGTTATTGTCCAGTGACAGCGTGTTGCAGGCCACGGAAGACCCGATTGTCGTCAGCTCACCGAGCGAGTCGGAGTCACGTGTCGCGCAGCAGCCGGAGATACCCGCAGAGGTCATTCGCCTCCGCGCTTCGACCACCTCATCGCAAACTGAGCCGCAGGAACCCCTTCCAATCGAACAAGCAATGGAGTTGTGTGCTGCCTTGCGGACGGCGAGCACGGCTGCCGGGCAATGGCTGCAAGCCCTGCAGCGTCAGCGACGTCAAACCTCCCGGTCACGGTCACGGTCAAGCAAGCAAGCAAGTTCTGCTCGCCAGCTAGCGAGTGGCGTTAAGAGGAGACACTGCATGTCCGCCCGTCAGAAACTGAATCAAGCCTACTGCAATGGGGCGCTGATTTTCGCCGCGTGCTTCGGTTGCCTGTGTGAGTCATGGACGATTTTTTGGTTGGCCCTGATCTTCAGCCTGTTACAAAGTCTGCATGCCGGTGAGATTCGCCCATCACGCGGCCACAAGTCGCACCGAAGTTGACCGCCGGATTGAAGTACCGCCCTCTCTCGCACCTGGTGCAGCAGGTGCAAGGGAGGTGCGGTACGGAGTTGCTACGTTCACGGAAATCGGGCTGCATTTCTTTAGCGGTGAGTTCGCAGCGCGAGCGACATCCCCATCACGACGCCAATTTTTTTGGGCTTTTGACTTCAACGGCAGGTCCCTCGGCCGCAGCATGTGCGGTAAGTGCATGCTGCAAAGTTACTTACCGCTATGCCTCGCAAATGATTGAATTTGGTCTGGTCGTGTCCACGAGTAAGCCGGATTCAATCAATGATAAGTCATTCAACGAAATTGTGCGGGTGACAAAGAATACCACAGCACTACCAACTGCCGCTGAGGGTTAACACGTATTTGATCGGGCCGTCGCGGTAGAGCCGATCTTCGACCGATTTTTTGATGGCGGTGACTTGGTCGAATCCGAACACGGTGATAGTGCCGAACGGGTTGCCCCCACCGCCTGTCGGGATGAGCTGTGCGAAGTCTCCATTAACCCGGATGTTACCGCCCGTCAGGTTGGCTACGTCCGTGCCATTGCCGAAGGCGTAGGCACTGAGATTACCAAAACCTTGTGCTTGGTTGAGATAGCTTGCTCCCGACATCGCGAAATAATTGATGTCGGGAATGTTCTGTAGGGTATTGTTGCCGCTGGTGGCATAAAACGCAGCCGTGTCATCGGTACTACCGAGCGAACTTGCCAACACGCTATGGAAATTGGTCGCCTGGGCGAAATACGTATGATCGTCGGTCATCAACCCGTAACCGGTGATGCCGGCAAAGCGATCTACGGTTCCGGACGGTGCACTGCCCGGTAAACGCATGAGTAATTGAGCGGTATCGTGTCCCTGCCCCGTGCCGCCGAAGGCATACACCTCGCTGTAGTTGGCTACCGTCCGCACAGCGCCATCACCGCTGTTCATCCAAGCCAGCGTGGGGAAGGCATAGAACTGATCGGGAGCTGGGGTGTCGTAAAACACGGCTTTATCATGATCCGTGCCGGCGAGTACGTTGACATTATATGCAGAAAACGCCGAGATCTTCAGTCCATTGCTCTCTAATTCACTATTGCCTGGATTGGCCGTAAAAGTATTTCCTAGTCCCGTACCGACCAGATTCACGGTCGTATTCATACTGATACAAACCACGCTGATTCCCGTGAAGTTGACGGCTTGATAGAAATAGCCACCGGCATGCATGAGGCCGACGCCCGGAGTGCCATAGAACGTGGAGGTTCCAAAAAAAGCATCTTGCATGATGATGTGGTCATTCTTGCTCTGTTGCGAGAAGGAGTAGGCCGAACCGAATCTGAGTGTCCTGAAGTTGAGTTCATGCCCCGCGCTATGTCCGCGATAGGTGACCCCACCGGGGTATTGGAGCACGGTGGACGATCGATCAACGGTGACCGGATCCGTCGGTAGATTGTTGCTATAGGTCAGCAAGGTATCTTCTGACTGTCCAAAAATGGTAGCGTCTACCGGATGCAGCGCGGTAAACGAATACGTCGGATTTTCATACGTCACATAATCCTGAGATACGCTGACCTGCTCGGCGAGTCCCGAGGCGCAGTTGACGGATAGGCTGCCGTTCGCCAGCGGCATGTCGAAAACCAAGTGCGTCGCGCCACCCAGTTGGGTCGGATCGACCGGTATCGAGTTGGCGATGACCGCCATATTTCCTAGTGCATCGACCTGCACATTGAACGACGAGCTAAGATCCGTCGACGTGATCGTGGCCGTGTTTCCGGAAACCGTTACGGTTGTGGCCGACAGCACGCGACGGTCTTCGAGCGGCTCGAAACGGAATCGTCGATGAACCTGATGCGATGACTTGCGACGGACTCGACATGATCCAACGACCCGGCACGATAGCCGCCACCAACGATCTAAAATTGCAAGCATGAATTAGCCCTGCCAATAGAATATTAGTCGTTTGCCCGTTGAAACAGCCCCGCCTCCCGGCCTGGATAACAGCAACCTCGCCGCATCTTAACGGCTGTGGCATCGACCGTTATACTCCGCTGAGCCGCGCCAAGACGGCTCCATTTTAGCCTCGCACAACCCTGTTCGTCGAGCATGAACTTTTCTTCGTATATTAAATGGTTGCGAAGGGGTGGTTAATCAATCCAGAGGTTGGAAAGCCGCCAGGATAGCCCTCTCGGGGTCACGGTTCGCATCGACGACAGATTAGGCCCATACCCCCGAACCATAGTAAGTCCCGGCATAGGTGCCGGAGCGGGTCACGTCACTGCCTGTTCCGGGGTTAGCCCAGAGGGTGGCAAAGCCGTAGGTAATGATCTTGCGCCCATTGGAGAGCGTCATGGTGGCATTGGAGCCCGACAATACCAAGCTATCGGCTCCGCTACCCCCGAACAGATAAGCCGTGTCAGAACCGCCAAACGCGCTGATCGCGGTAGTTGAGTCGAAGTTCAGTACTTGAATCAAGTACACCCCAGAGCGAGAGATGATGCTATAGATGATATCGTCGTAGCTGCCGACCCCCTGAAACACGTCGATGGCATTCGAATCCCAGATCGTGCACGTATCGCCCGTTTCTGAATTGCCCCAAGCATACATCGTGGTGAAGTACAATCCGTTGACCGAATTGCTGCCTGCCGTCAAAGAACTTGTCGAACCAGGTACTCCGCTAAACGTATCGTTCACTCCGGCTGTTCCATTGAAGTGCATGATATCACCACTATCCGAAGTATTTCCCCACGCATACACGGTTCTGAAGTAATAGCCTTGAATGGTATAGTTCGAGGAGGTCAACAGAGCCGTCGATCCAGGGGTCCCATAAAACGTGTCAGTAACCCCCGCCACGGCATTGAAGTTGACAATATCATTACCGCCGGCATTCGCGAACGCATTATAGGTTGTGAAGCCATAGGCTTTGTTGTCGTAACCGGTTCCATACATGCGGCTGTAACCACTGCTGGTGGTCGCATTCGGAAAGGCATCGAAGTGATCGTCCAGCAATGAATTCCCATAGAATGCTGCGATATCCGTGCCACCCGAGAGCCGAGTTCCGGTGACATTGCTAAAGCCAATGGCCTCGTGCAGATACGCAGGCGTCGCGGCGCTCATGATCGAATAGCCGCCCGTTCCAGCCAGCATGCTGAAGGTATCATTGCCGCTGGAGTCATACATGTTGGCCGTGTCGGTCCCCGCGTTGTTGCCGTAAGCGTACATGGTTCCTGCCCCCGTGGCCATCAATGAATAGGGGGACGAAGCACCACTTAGTTTCATCGTGGCCGTGCTGCTCGCGGGGGTGCTCGTGAACGTATCATTTCCCGAGGAGTCGTTGAAATACGCTATGTCTCCCGCGTCACCGTAGTAGAAGATATTTTCGCTATTGGCCAAACTGATCGAATAAATCCCTCCGGTCGATGAGGAAATGGAACTCGCCTGGCGCGAATAAGGAAAGAGGGAGACCGTATCGCTCAGCCCCGATCGTCCGGTGATGGTCGAGGAGTCGCTCCCCGCGCCGAGATTGATCGAGACGGTGTTGACCCGTGATAGATCAAAGGCAAAGCCGATCCCGTTAAGGCTGGTGGTGATCGAATTGGCCGTTGAAAAAGAAACGACCATGGCATCGTTTTCGGACGAACCGGTAATGGTTAACGCGGTTCCACTAAGCGAATAACCCGATGACAATAGCGTGATCCCCACCGTGTCGGAATGGGTTAGAGGCGCACTTGTGCCGCGGTAGTCGGTGCTCCCCAGATCGTTGATCGATACGGTTAATTTGTCGCTGCCGGAATAACTCGACGAGCCCAAATATTTCAAGCCATGGCTGTTCGCAAACGTCGCATTGATGGCCGAGAGGGGGGCCGTGATGGTGACGCTGGCGGAGCCATTCGTGCCGATTTGACTCGACGTGATGCCACCACTGACCGTGGACGAAAGGGTGAGACTGCCATGCAAAGCGGAAACTGTCATGAGGATATTGTTCGAACCAGCGTCGATATCACTAACGGAGATACCCGTCATGGCCGTGCTGGTGCTGGCGTTGATGATCGAAGGACCGGGAACGGCAACGCTGGGACCGTCGTTGATTGCATTGACGGTGATCGCTTGGGTGGAAGTGGTCACTTGGGCTCCGCCGGCTCCTGAATTGCCCACGTCGTTGGCGGTGAGCGTCAATATCTCAGTGCCATTGTAGTTGCTGATGGCAAGATACTGCAGGCCGGTGGAAGCAGCCAACGTGTTGTTCATTTGCGCGAGCGTGGCCGTAAAACTGACCGAGGCGGTCCCGTTGTTGCTGATCATGCCGCTGGTGAGCCCGCCCGAGACATTCGTCGCCAAAGTCAGCACGCCATGTGCGACGCCAAGCGTGACGCGCAGTGTCGAGTTGCCAGCGTCCACGTCGTTGACCGAAAGGCCGCTGAGAACGGTAGTCGTATCCTCGTTGACCACCTCACTGGTGAGACTAAATGTCGGTCCATCATTCACAGGGCTCACGGTGAGACCGATGGTGTGCAGATCGGTCTGCGCGCCACCACTGCCCATGTTTTCCAGGTCGTTGGTCGTGATGCTCAGCAGGTCGCTGCCGTTGTAGTCGGCACTGCCCTGATAGCCGATGCCATTGGAGTAGCCGAGCACCGTATTGATTTGCGCGAGCGTTCCCGAGAGCGTGACGCTGGCGCTGTTGTTGTTCGCCACCACCGCTCCTGAGGTGCTGGCGTTCACGGTGATCGCGCCGTGTGCCACAGCCAACGTGAGCTGCAGTGGACTGCTGCCTGCATCCAGGTCATTGACCGAGATCCCTGTAATGGACAGTGTGGTATCTTCGCTCGCTGTTTGAGAACCTGGAACGGTGGTGACCGGTGCGTCGTTCACCGCGTTGACGATGATCGGCAGCGTCGCTGTGGTGTTTTGCGCGCCACCGTTCCCCGTGTTTCCCAGATCGTTGGCCAATACCGTGAAGGTATCGTTGCCGTTGGAATTCGCCGACCCTAGGTAGCTCAGTCCGGCCGCGTCAGCCAATGTGGTGTTGATCTGAGAGAGCGTGCCACAGAACGAGAGCGAACTACTGCCGTTGTTCGTGACCGAGTTGATGCCACCACTCACGGTCGAACTTAAACTCAACGAACCGTGTGCGACACTGAGCGTGACGAACAGGTTCGAGCCACTGGCGTCAATATCACTGAGCGAAACACCCGTCAGATTGAACGGCGTGTCTTCCGACGTGGATGGCAACGATGGCAACGACACGGTCGGCGCATCGTTCACCGCGCTGACCGACAGCGCAGCGCTCGCGGTTGCAGTTAAGGCTGCCCCTGCATAATGTCCCAGGTCGTTGGTGACCATGTGCAGCGCGTCGGTTCCCGCATAATCGGCCACTGCCTGATAGCCGAGTCCATGTGTGGCCGCGAGCGTGATGTTGATGGCCGCGCGTGAGCCGGTCATCGAAAGCGCAGTCGAACCGTTGCCGGTTACTTGGCTGGAGCCCAGGCCACCCCCCACCGTCGTGTCAAGAGTCAGTGTGCCGTGTTCCACACTCAGCACAACCACCAAATCCAGCGAACCTGAATCGATATCGCTGACTGACAGCCCGGTCATCCAGATCGTCGTATCTTCGTCCCCTCCAAAAGCCGCCGGCAGCTCGTTGGTGGGCGCGTCGTTGATCGGATTGATCGTGAGCGCCATGGTATCCGTAGCGGTGAGCGAACCGCCGGCTCCCGAGTTGCCCAGATCGTTGGTGAGCAGCGTCAATTGATCGGTGCTATCGTAGTTGGCGGCGGTCAGATAACTCACCCCAATCGCATCGGCGAGGGTCGTGTTGATCTGCGTGAGCGTGCCGCTGATCGTGACGCTTGCACCACCATTGCCGCTGATCTGGCCGGACGGAATGCCCCCACTCACCGTCGAATTGAGTGTCAAGCTGCCATGCAGCACAGAAAGGGTGACCCGTAGCGGACCTCCCGCGGCATCGACATCCGACACCACTAACCCCGACACGTAAACGAGCGTATCCTCATTCACCCCCAACGGTGTGGGGAGCATGAAGGTGGGGGGGTTATTGATCGAGTTGACCGTGACGGCGGCCGTATCGATATCGACCAACGGCTCGCCGGGACCGCTCCCCAAATCATCCGTCTCCACGGTCAGGGCGTCGGTGCCGTGGTAGTACGCACTGGCCAAATAGCCCAACCCGCTACTTGCCGTGAGGGTCGTGTTGATGGCGGCGAGGGGCGCGGTGATCGTGATCGTGGCGGTGCCGTTGGTACCGATCTGGCCACCAGTCACTCCGCCGCTGACCGCGGTCGCTAGCGTCAATGAACCATGTACAACACTGAGCGTGACGAACACGTCCTCCCCCGAGGTGTCGATGTCGCTGACCGCGATGCCGGTTAGCCAGATGGGCGTGTCTTCGTCGCCACTAAACGCCGCTGGGAGTGAGTTGACCGGTGGTTGATTCCCGGAACGGAGTTGGATGCCCGCGACATCGGTTTGAGGCGCACCGCCGCTGTGTCCCAGATCGTTGGCGGTGATGGTCACCGTATCGAAGCCAATATATCCACTGCTCACGAGATACTTCAGGCCATCGGCGGCAGCCAGCGTTGCGTTGACGGCCGCGAGCGAACCGGTGAGGCTCACCGACCCCGCGCCATTACCGGTGATGCGGTCGCTGGCGACGCCGCCACTCACGGCCGCGTTGAGGGTGAGTGAACCATGAGCGACGTGCAGCGTGACTTGAACGTCGTCACTCCCCGCGTCGATGTCGCTGAGCGAGATCCCGGTCACGAAGACCTCGCCACTCAGATCGAGTTGCACCACGTCGTTGGGGACCGTGATGTGCGGTGGGTCGTTGCTGGCACTCACCGTAAAGGCCAGCGCGTCGGTGTCGCTGAGCGGATCGTCGTCGCCCACATCGGTGGTCGTCATCGTCAGCGTGTCGCTGCCGTGGTAATCGTCGTCGGGGCGATAGGTAATCCCCCATGCCGCAGCGAGCGTGGCATTGATCGCCGCGGTCGTCCCCGTGACGCTGACGGTGGCTGAGCCATTACCGGCGATCTGACCAGCCGTGAGACCACCGTCAACGCTGGTGGCCAAGCTCAACTCGCCGTGCGCCACCGACAACGTCACCACCACGTCCCACGTATCGTCGTCAACGATTGCCAAATCGGTGATCTCATTGACGGTATCCTCCGCCACGTCGATTGACGTAGGGAATAATTGCTGCGGCGCGTCGTTGATCGCGTCGATTGTAATCGCCAGCGTCGCCAGCGGGGAACTCCCCATGTCATCTTCAGCCGTGACGCTCAGCGCATCGGTGCCCGAGTAGCCCGCATCAGCCTCGTAGACCAAGCCGTTGTTGGCATCGAGGGTGGCGGCGATTTCTTCCGCCGAGCCGACGAGCAGCAACTGCGCGGCGCCGTTGCCGATCACCTGCTCGCTCGTCAAGCCGCCACTGATGTCGGTCGGCACTGTCAGCGAGCCATGCAGCACGCTGAGCGTTACGCTCAGCGGAGCCTCATCGCCATGGTCGATCTGCAGGCCCGAAATCGCCAGCGGCGTGTCTTCGTCCACACTTGCCGGTGCGGGGAGCGTCACGAGAGGCTCGCCCTGCACGACCAGCGAGACGGTGGCCGGAGCGCTGCTGTTGGAACCGTCAAACGTCAAGTACGTGAAAGTCGTCGTGCCGAAGAAACCCGTCGGCGGCGTATAGCTAAACGTGCCATCGGTCTGCAGATTGAGTGTCCCTTGCGTGACGTCATTCACTAATACCGCCGAGAGGGGATCTCCGTCCGAGTCCGCATCGTTGAGCAGCACACTGGGCGCTGCCGCGAGCGCGGCTGCCTGCGTCGCCTCGAGCGTCGTGTTCCACCAGCCGACCGCGGCGATTTGACCACTGAAATCACTCCCCGCCTGATCTGAGCCGATCACCAGTGGGGCCGAAATCGTGGCGGCACTCGTGGCGGGGGACAGGACCGATAAATCGGCCACCGGCGGCTGCGCCCAAGCTTGACCGTTTACATAGAGCTGGACCTCCTGGGTGGCCTGCTCATAACTGACCGCAATGTGCGTCCATTGGTCCAGCGTGGGAATCGCGTCATAGTAAAGATAAGCCCCTGGTGCCCGAATGGTCAGGCCATTGTTGTAATCGCTTAAATACACACCAAAAGAACTGGTCCCTGTTTGGGTGACCAGCGCCTGCAGGGTGTTGTCAGCGCGCGTTGGGCGAATCCAAGCCGCCACTGAAATCGCGTTCGGATCGGTATTCACCGTATCGGTCACCACACTGCCGCCCCCCGTACCGCTGAGCGACAGGCTGCCGGTAAGTCCGCTGGGAGCTAGCGCACTCCACAGGGCATCCCCTTGCGTGAACACGCCCACGCCGCGGAGTTCGTCGGTCGCACCATTGAGTGCCACATAGACGATCGGATCGACCGCCGGCAGCACACCGGCAACGTCGAGCGTCGCGCCCTGATCGACAAAATACGTGTTATTGACGGCCTGCGGCGGCGAACCGCTGAGCATCCAGCGCGGCTCAAGACGTTCCCCCAGCACCCCGGCGATGCTCAGTCGATGGCGGCGCCTGCTCGTCCGATTCCGGATCCCCAGCCAATCGAGAAAGGCCTGCCATCTCTGCTGTTGTCGCGACCATGGCCGACGATACGACATCGCATCCCCCTTCCTCACACGACGGATCTTACTGGCCGTGCAGCGCGCAATTCACACTGCGCCCTGCACGCAATCTTGCTCATGATGGCCCAAAAACGCCGCGGTAATGCGCTGCTTTCAAGCCGTGCCTCGCGGTGAGGTGCCCCCTGGCCCCTCGTGCCGTGGCGCTGAAGCTAACACATGTGCATAGTGAGTTCAAGCAAATCATTGAACCATTATCTGACACCGCAACCCGCGGCGAGGAGTTGCCGTCGATGAGTATTCTGTTCAACCGCTTTGTGATAATACTCCATTTTATACGCTGGACGTAACCCGCGTTCTTGACCTCAATGACGGAGCGACTCAGTTATACTTTTACACGTTATCGACGACTCAAAATGCGGCGACTGCGGGAGAATTCGAGCGTTGCGAGGGGGGGGTTGTTAATCCCACAGGTTCCGCTGAACGCTTTGAAACTCCAATAACCGTGTGTTTTCCGCAGAGACGACAGTTGGACAAGGTAAATAGTGCAACAGTCGAATTTATACAGCCCTGAAAAAATATTATTGCCAGTGACAAGCGGAGCCGCTAGGCTCTCCTCGACTGCGGCGAGCGCAGTCCATGAAGCCTGACGCGCGGATCAAGTCCTCCGGTCACTCGTGAGGTCAACGCGGTCAGCAAGGAGCAGATTAACTGTTCTAGAGGGAGTCGCGGGCATGTGCGCAATCAGTGCGAAGAGTCGGTGGCGGGAGTGGCTGGGTCTGGCGCAACGCCGACGGCGCACGGGGCTGCGGCGGCGCGTCCAGCACTTCGCGCTGCATCTGGAAAAACTCGAACCGCGCGTCGTGCTGAGCGCCACGCCGACACTCGTCGCGGATCCCTATTCGGCCTCGACCAGCTATTGGGAAAACCAGACCAGCGTCGTGGTCGACAGTCATGTGCAACTCAACGACGCGGATGGGAATGTGTACAGCGCGGCGGTGACTTTGGTCTCCGCGTCGAGCAGCGAATCGCTGTCGTTTGTGAATAGCGGCGGCATTACGGGGAACTATAACGCCACGACCGGCGTGCTCTCCTTGGTCGCCACCTCGGCCGCGGCGACGCCACTCGAGATGCAAAGCGCGTTGCAGACCGTCCGCTATGGCGATCCGGCCCAACAACACCCCACGACCCTCGATCGGATCGTGACCTTCCAGGTCACCGACGTCGATCATCATCCCAGCAACCTCGTCAGCCGCACGGTCACGATCACGCCGATCAACGATGCACCGATCCATGTGCTCGCGAATGTGACGGCCAGCGGCAGCGGGATCGAACGCGTTCTCAACGGCTTGTCGATTCGCGACGATGATGCGGACAACTATCCCTTGAGCCTAATGCTCAGTGTCGTACATGGAACATTGGCCGTGAACACCGGTGTCTCTGGTGGCGTGAGTGGTGGCCAAGTAAGCGGTCAAGGGACCGGCACGTTGACCATCAGTGGTACGCTCAGCGCGCTCAACACCACGCTGGCCAGTGCGGACGGTCTCCTCTATCGCAGCGATACGAACTATGCCGGGAGCGAGGCCCTGACGATCGCCACGAACGACCTGGGGAGCGGCTTGAGTGGCTCCGCGCGAACCGACAGCGACGCGCTGGTGTTCTCCGTGCTGGCCGCGCCGCAGGTAACTGCCGGGACCGCGGCCGCCAGTGTGTATGTCGAGAATAGTTCCACCCCCATCACGCTTGACGCGGGCCTGTCGATCAGCGACGCCGCGAACATCCCGCTCCGCTCCGCCACGTTCACCCTCACCGGCGGCTCCTCCGAAGAATCGCTGGTGTTCACGAATCGGGGCAACTTGGTCGGCAGCTATAACGCCACCAGCGGTGTGCTGACCGTGACGGCGGTCAACGCCACCGGCTTGTCGGCCGCTACGTTCCAAGCCTATCTGCGTGGCGTGCAGTATCGCGGCAATCCACTCGACGACCAACCCGCGTCGTTGTCGCGCAGCGTCAGCTTCTCCGTGACCGATGTCTACGGCTTTAGCAGCAACATCGCCACGCGCGGTGTCACCCTGACGTCGGCCAACGATCGGCCCCGCGCGGCGGCTGCAAGTTTGAGCACGAATGAAGACACACCGCTGGACTTATCGTTGGCGGATCGCATCTCCGATCCCGATGGGGGCACGCTGAGTATCAACATTGACCATTCGGCCGCACATGGTGCGGTGTCGTTTGATGGCAGCCAATTCACGTACACGCCCAGCGCGGGCTTCTTCGGCACCGATTATTTCTCCTATCACGCTAACGATGGGACCAGCAGCGGCAACACGGCCACGATCGCCGTCGTGGTGCACTCGGTCAATGACGCCCCCAGCTTCGCTGCGGCTGGCGACCAAACCATCGACGAAGATGCCCCTGCGCAGACAATTCCCGGTTGGGCCACTTCGATCTCGCGCGGAGCGGCCAATGAATCAAGCCAGACGCTCACCTTCAACGTCAGCAACACCAACAACAGCCTGTTCTCCACGCAACCGAGTCGCAGTTCTTCCGGCACGCTGACTTACGCGCCAGGTGCCAATGCCCATGGCGAGGCGGTCGTGACAGTCGAACTCGCCGATAATGGCGGCACGGCCAACGGCGGCCAAGATCGGACGACGCAGACGTTCTTGATCACGATCAATTCGGTGAACGACGCCCCCAGCTACACCAGTCGCACGCTGATCACCCAGGACGAAGTGTTTGCCGACACAGACTACTCGCCCGTGGTGGTGAGTGGAATCGTCGCGGGCCCAGCAAATGAGTCAGGCCAGAACGTAACGCTGACGATTGTGGGCGACACGAATCCGATCCTGTTTACGGCCGAGCCGACGATCGCCAATGATGGTACGCTCAGCTTTACGCAGGCAGCGGGCGCTTTTGGCGAGACCACGTTGACCATTCAAATCCAGGACGACGGGGGAACTGCCTCCGGGGGTGTCGACACGACGCTTGCCAGCGTCACGATTACGGTCAACGAACTGCCGCAGGTGAGTATCGCGGTCGATTCCAGCAGCGTGACCGAAGGGGATTCGACCAACTTCACGTTCACCCGCACCGCGAGCAATCTGAGCGCTGAGCTGAGGGCGTACTACTCCATTGATTGGAACAATTCGTCCGCGACGAGCAGTGACTACACGCTCTCCTCCACCTCGGGTTGGATCGATTTCGCTCCCGATCAGTCGACCGCCACGCTCGGGGTCACAACCAGGCGGGATCTGACCGTGGAAATCTCCGAATCGCTCGCGTTGCAGTTGAGCGCTCCAACGCCCGATGTGTCGGGACACGCGGCCTATCATGTCGACAGTTCCTCATCTGTAGCGACGCTCACGATCAATGATCCCGCCCTCTCGGTATGGGTGACAACGAGCGATGGGACCGCTTCGGAAGCTCTGCTCAATCAGGGCGGCTTTACCCTGCATCGCGCGGGAAGCGAATCGAGCGACGTGACGGCGCATCTTCAAATCCAGAACTTCACGGCGCCACTGGATTACCAGCTCTGGGCGCATGGCAGTGAGCTGACGGTTGCTAGTGATGGGACCTTTAGCGTGCCATTCAATGTGTACGAAACGGCGGTAGCTGTCACATTAGTCCCCCTCGCCGACAACGTGATCGAGTCCGCTGAGAATGTTACGATTCAACTGCAAGCGGATACGAGCTATACGATTGGCGACAACGGCACCGTTCCATTCGACACCACGCACATTACAATCTACGACGAACCCTCGGTCGTCACGCTCGTCCCGGGGCAAAACTACACCACCGAACCTAGTACCGCCAACCCCACTCCCACAGCCGGCTCTTTCACGCTCAAGCGCGTAGGGGGTGACACGGCGGCAAATTTAACCGTCACACTGACACCGACATTGACAGGCTCCGTCGCCGCCAATCTGAGTGACTATCAACTGCAGGTGGACGGAACTTTCATCGATCCGGTGAACGATGTGTTTTCCGTGGTGATTCCCGGCGGCACATCGAGTCTCAATGTGCTACTCGTGCCGAGTGGCGATAACGTGATCGAACCGACGGAAGCCGCCCTGTTGTCGGCCACCGCGGACTCCGCGCATTTCCATTTAGGCGCGACCAGTGCGACCACGATCTACATCACGGATGTGCCGGTTGAAATCTCGGTTGCCACCACGAGCACCGCCGCCGAGCCCAACCGTGACACCGGCGAATCCAGCAATGGAAAGTTCACGCTCAGCCGCTCAGGAGGCGATGTCAATCAAGATATAGTCGTGAAGATTGCCATCAACTCGGAGAGCTCCGCGAGCGCCACTTTAGACACCGATTATTGGCTGCTGCTCAACAATCAACAGCTCGCTGTTAACAACGGGACCGCGGCCATTACGATTCCGGCACAAACGACCTCGCTGGACCTGATCGTGATGCCGCGGGCAGACAACGTGGTGGAAGCCACGCCGGAACGAGTGCAGTTGCAGTTACTGACCAGCAACTTGGCCTACAGTACGGCTGGCCAAGCCCAAAACAATAACACCCTCGACGTGGCCACGGTGACGATCGCCGACGTGGCGCCCCAAGTGTGGATATTGAGTCAGGACGATTCCGCCGCCGAGCCCAGCTTGGAGACCGCTGAGCCCGATACCGGGTCCGTCACGCTCTATCGCATCGGGGGCAATACCGATGCCGCTCTGGTCGTCACCCTCGCGGCACACTCCAACGACCCCAATGCCGCGACGGGCAATTTCACGTTGTCGAGCGGGGCATTGGGGCTCGCGGGCACCACGGCCGTCACGATCCCCGGCGGAGCCACCTCGCTGGATGTGATCCTGACACCGGCTGCGGACAACGTCCGCGAAGGGAACGAGACGGTCGCCTTCCAAATTCAGAGCAGCTCCGTCGCCCCCTATGTGCTCTATCAGAATGAACTTGGCCAAACGCAATCCACGGCCAATGTCATCATCACCGACGTCCTACCACTGGTCAGCGTCCAAACCACCGTAGGAGCAACCACCGAGGGGAACTCGACCCTGCCCGGCGTGGTGACCCTAACGCGCCACGGTGGAGATCTGAGCAGCCCCTTGACCGTCAACTACTCGACAAGCGGTCTGCGAACGGATGCATCCACTCCAGACGCGACGCTCTCCTCGCCCGATGGCCAAGTGACCTTTGTAGCAGGGTACACGACCGCCGTCGTAACCATCACGGCGTTGGCCGATGGCAAGGCCGAAGGTCCACAAACGGCCCAGTTCACCCTCGTGCCGTCCAACACGGCCCCTTACACGGTCGATGCCGACTTGGCATCGGCGGCGGTCGACATCACCGATCTTGCCGTGGTCTCGGTGAGTGCGTCTAAGACGAATGTACTCGAGGGGCAAACGTCGTCGCCCGCCATGTTTACCATCCATCGCGATGGTGGCGATCTGCTGTTGCCGTTAACCGTAAACTACTCGGTCGCGGGGAGCGGCTGGAATCCCGCCGCCTCGAACGACTATACGCTCTCTGATGCGACCGGTTCCGTCGTGATCGAGGCCGGCGAACGAACGACCGCCATTTCGCTCGTCGCCCCGAACGACAATCTGGTCGAAAGCAACAATGAGCAACTGACCTTCACCCTGTTGCCCAGCGATACCCACTATCAATTGGATAGCGCCACGATCACGACCGACGTGACGATCGAGGACGATCCGGTGATCATCAGCGTCACCGCGGCCAACTCCGGCACCAAGGAAGGGAGCACTTCGTCCCCCGCAAGCTTTACGCTGTCGCGCTCGGGCGGAGCCACCGACGCCGCGCTGAGCGTCGCCTATTCACTGCAAGGAATTGGCGTCGAACTCAACCCCGAATTGTTGGGCGGGTCGTTGACCGGCGTGGCCAACTTCACCGCAGGACAAACGTCGTTGACCGTTTCGTTGTATCACAAGGCCGACTCATCGAACGGATCCGACAAGAGTTTCTCCCTCGCCATCACGCCCAGCCCAGATGCGTATTACACCGTGAGCACGGTCAACGGTTCTGCCATCGAGACGATTGCCGATACGCCGATGGTGCAAATCAGTCCATCGGTCAGCGACGAGGCCTTCGCCGCCGCCGGTGTCAACGAGGGGCAGACGGCCTACCTGACCTTGCCGTTTACAACCGTGCCGTTTGCGGCCGACGGCTCACTGGAGTTGAGCTACGACGTCGACTGGGGAGACTTTACGACTTCGACGGGCGCGAATCTGTTTGCCTCATCCGGCGAGTTGGCGGTGCACCACAAGTACCGCGATGACAAAACGTATGCGGTGAGCGCGGTCATCACCGATCAATTCAACCGCACGACAACGGTGACCGGCAACATCGTCATCGCCAACGTCGCCCCCAGTGTAACGATCACCGTCGATAAGACCACGATGAATGAGGGGGGCACCGTTCATGTTTCCGGTACCGTTCACGACCCTGGGTTGGATGATACGATCGACCTGACCGTGGACTGGCCGTTTTCATCTCGCCATTCAGGGCCAAAG
>CAZZBK010000099.1:0-22662 GCA_964652155.1 uncultured Planctomycetaceae bacterium
AGGGTACTCTTGCCCGAGCCACTGGGCCCGACCATGGCCAACAACTCCCCCTCGTACACGTTCAAGGCGACGTTGCGGAGCACCTCGACCGAGACTTCTCCCATCGAATAGGTCTTGCCGACATGTTCAAGGCGCAGCAAGCTGCTACGCTGAGAGGAGGCGTCGTGGTGATTCGAGGAGAGTGCCATTGCATGCCACAAAGTTGATGTAAACTACGCTGCTTACCATTGGGAATGTAGGTTTTTCGGCCCGCAGGGGCAACCCGGGGCCCTTGGTTTCCTGGTCTGGTCCGCTAACCGCAAATATCATGGCATCATTAACTTCCGTCACCCCCGAGGCTCATTTTGGCCAGTTATTACGCTGGCTCGAACAAGAAAGCCAAGCCACGGCCGAGCGTCTGGTGGGACGAATTTCCAAGCTCCGAGGGGGCGAGGCCGAGCGATCAGGCCAAGCCTTGGTCGACCTGGCCATCTACGAGGAAGACGCGGGTATGGCCGGCCGGTGGGTCGTCACCCTCGGAAAGCGTAACCGCACGCTCCGACTCCCCTGGACCCGGCTCGACACCGGCTCACCCGTGGTGCTCGTACCGGACGACGGTAGCTCGGACGAGCATGTCCGGGGCATCGTGAGCCGTCGCAGCGAGACCACGATCGACGTCGTCATCGCCGACAGCGAAGAGTTGCCCGAGGCCGACACGTGGCGGCTCAACTTGTCGCAAGACGAGATTGTGACCGAGCGGCAACGCGCGGCGCTGCGGGCCGCCGAGCGCGCCGGAGGCAATCGACTCGCGCATCTCAGGCGTGTGCTGCTCGGCGAGCGGGCCGCCGAATTCTCGGCCGAGCGTGAGTTGAAACCGCTCAGTACCTCCTTGAACGCCTCGCAGTTGGCGGCGATCCGCTGGGCGCTCAGCGCCAAGGAACTGGCACTGATCCACGGCCCTCCCGGCACCGGCAAGACCACGACCGTCGTCGAGTTGATTCGTCAAGCGATTCGTCGAGGCGAGAAAGTCCTCGCCTGCGCGCCGAGCAATCTGGCGGTCGACAACCTGCTGCAACGCTTGGTCGCGGCGGGAGAGCGCGTGGTGCGCGTCGGGCATCCGGCCCGGGTGCTCGCCGAACTGCGCGCACGAACGCTCGACGTGTTGGTCGCCGAGCACAACGACGTACAGGTGGCGCGCAAGCTGGTCAAGGACGCGCGGGCCTTGTTCCGCAAGGCCGGCAAGTACACGCGCGCCAAGCCCGCCGTCGGAGAAAAGCGGCAGCTGCGTGACGAGGCCAAGGCCCTGTTGTCCGATGCGAGACGCCTCGAACACGCCGCCGTGCAGCACATACTCGACACGGCCGACGTGATCTGCGCCACGACCACCGGACTCGACGCGCAACTACTCGGCGAACGCATGTTCGACTGGGTCGTGATCGACGAGGCGTGCCAGAGCACCGAGCCGCCGTGCTGGATCCCGCTGCAACGCGCCGATCGTGTCGTGCTCGCCGGCGACCACTGTCAATTGCCCCCCACGGTCATCTCGACCGAGGCGCAACGCCAGGGCTTTGGGGTCAGCCTGTTCGAACGGATCGTCAAGCTGCAAGGACCCACGGTCGCGCGCCGGCTCGACGTGCAATATCGAATGCATGAGCACATCAGCGATTTTTCGTCGGCCGAGTTCTACGACGACGGGCTCGTCGCACACGAGTCCGTCGCCGCGCATCGGCTTTGCGAGCTGAGCAATATCACCTCACTGCCGCTGACCGAAACTCCCCTTGAGTTCATCGACACGGCCGGTGCAGGGCACGACGAACAAAACGAGCCCGACGGCGATAGCCTGTTCAACGCAGGCGAGGCCGAGGTGGTCTCTCGGCTACTGCAATCGCTCATCGAGGCCGGTGTGCCAGCGGGCGATATCGCGATCATCACCCCCTACGCCGCGCAGGTCCGCTGGCTGCGGCAACTCATCACGCTCGATGGCCTTGAGATCGACACGGTCGACGGCTTTCAGGGACGAGAGAAAGAAGCGGTCATCATCTCGTTGGTGCGAGCCAATCCGCGCGGCGAGATTGGCTTTTTGAGCGATACGCGGCGGATGAACGTGGCCTGGACCCGAGCGCGTCGCAAGCTGATCGTGGTAGGAGATAGTGCGACGCTGGCCAACGAGCCTTTTTACGCGCGGATGCTCGAATACTGCGAACAACGCAGCGCCTACCGCTCGGTTTGGGAACTCGCGTGAAACGGTGTCGGCATCTATAATAGTGGTTTCTATTTTTTGAGAGCAGCGGCATGTGTGCAGCGTTGAGGATTGGTACCCGTGGCAGTGCGTTGGCCCGTTGGCAGGCCAACTGGGTCGCTGCGCAATTGCAGCAGCACGGGGTCGAGGTCGAGTTGATCCCCATCTCGACGAGGGGCGATCGTCAGCAGGTCGGCCCGATCGCTTCGATCTCGGGGGGCGAGGGAGTCTTCACCAAGGAATTGCAACGCGCGCTATTGGCCGGCGAGGTCGACCTGGCCGTGCATAGCCTGAAAGACCTCCCCACGGCACCGATCGAAGGGCTCGCGTTGCTCGCCGTCCCCGCGCGCGGACCGCTCGGCGACGTGCTCATCGCGCGCGAGGCCGCGTCGTTTGACGAACTCAAGCAACACTCGGTCATCGCGACCGGCAGCCTACGGCGTCGCGCGCAGCTCTGGCACGCCCGGCCCGACTTGCAGATGATCGACATTCGCGGGAACGTTGAAACCCGCATCCGGAAATTACACGACGGCGAGTTCGACGCCTTGATCCTGGCCGAGGCGGGGGTCACACGTTTGGAACTCGCCCAGAATGTCACGCAATTGTTGCCACGCTCGCTGATCCTGCCAGCTGTCGGCCAAGGGGCATTGGGTCTCGAAGGCCGTGGCGACGACCCGGCGACCCGCGCGGCGGTTGCGGTACTCAACGATCCGGCGACCCACGCCTCGGTGTTGGCCGAGCGCTCGCTGCTGCTCAACATTCGCGGCGGGTGCTTGGCACCAGTCGGAGCCTGGGGGCGAATCGAAGCCGGTCAACTGCGGCTCTCGGCGGTCGTGCTCAGCGGCGACGGCAAGACACGCTTGTCGGCCGAGGGGGTCGACGCGCCCGAGAACGCAGCCGCGCTCGGCGAAACACTGGCGCAGGAATTGATCGCTCAAGGCGCGACTGCGCTCATTCAAGCCTGCCGCGAAACGCCTCCGTCATAGCGGCGGTTCTCATATCAATCGTGCGTTGACCACATCCGCGTGGTCGTGCTTCGAGATGATCACATGCTCACGCAGACGTGAGCATGGCACGCGAACCTAAATCATTGTGGCTTGCTTTGTGCCAATCGCAGAGCGAGTCGCGCGGCCGAGAAGAGGCTACTCGGCGAGGCGACCCCTTGCCAGGCAATATCGCAGGCCGTGCCATGATCGACGCTCGTGCGAACGATCGGCAGACCAAGGGTCGTATTCACGGCTGTATCAAACGCGAGTGCCTTGACCGGTATGTGTCCTTGATCGTGGTACATGCACACAAAGGCGTCGGTCGACCGTCGTTTGGGCAACAAGAAAGCCGTGTCGGCCGGCAAGGGCCCTTCGATGATCGCGCCACACGCTCGAGCGCGTTCGATCGCCGGAATAATGATCCGCTCCTCCTCACGATCGCCGAACAGGCCATGCTCGCCGGCGTGTGGATTCAACCCGCACACGACCAGCCGGGGTGTTTCCTGCCGCAGACACGCGATCGCGGCGGCCGTGAGTTCGATCACGTCAACGATCCGCTCGATGGTGAGTTGCTGCGGGACATCGCGGTAGCCAATGTGTGTCGTGACGAACGAACAAGTGATCTCGTCCGAGTATTGCATCATGCAGGAGCGAGCCGCTTGGCATCGCTCGGCGAAAATCTCGGTGTGACCCGGGTAGCGATGCCCGGCGGCGTGCAAAGCCTCTTTGCTGATGGGAGCGGTGGCGACGGCCGAAACTCGGCCGGCGAGCGCGTCGTCGATGGCGCGTTGAATGTAAGCGTAGGCCGCGGCACCCGTCGCCGCGTTGGCTTGGCCAGGCGTGAATTGATCGAGTTTGATCTGCCGCAGGTCAACGACCCGCTCCGCGTTGAAGGGCAAGCCGGTCACCTGAGCCACGCGCTCGAGCACCGCGACATCGCCATAAACACTCGGGCGACACTCGGCCACGAGCGACTCGTCGGCCAGGAGCCGCAAGCAAAGCTCGGGGCCCACGCCGGCCGGGTCCCCCATCGTGACGGCCAAAGGCTTTCGCTCGCTCATGGCTCGTTAAGGCTGCTCAGACACGGTTGGGATATAGCGATTGGCCAGTTCGGCGTAATCTTCGCGAACAGGGCTGAACACATCGAGCACCGTTGCCGGCCCGCCTATCGCCACGGCGCGATGCGGCACATTCGGCGGAATTAAGAACAACGAGCCACTCTCGACAATCCGGGTCTCGTCGCCGATCGTGAGTTGCACGCGGCCGTGCAGCAGTACTCCGCCCTGCTCGTGAGGATGGCTGTGCATCGGTACCTCGGCCCCCTCGTCCATTTGCAGGTACGAGAGCATCAGGTTCTGACCAAATGGCGTCCGCATTCGGCAGCCGGGGACCGGACTGATTTCAGGGACCGATTGAATGTCAATAAAACCCATCGTTGACGCGCTCCGCCGAGTGAGACAGCACGAATACGTTAGATGGCCTGATTCTAGTCGATCGCGGCGCGAGATACAGGTGCCGTGCGTTTGAATCCGACCCGGGTTTGAATCCGAGCCGGGGACGTGAGTCCCCGGATAACTCAGCGTATGGCGAGGCCAACTAATCCGGGGGCTCACGCCTCCGGCTTGGAAAGAAAGGGTGGCGCGGCTCAGCGGAGATAGACCGCTTGATTGTCGAGCGTTGGGGTGACGATGCCCAGCTTTTGAGCCCGCGCGCGCAACGAGAACTGAAAATGCTGGATCTGTTTCGAGGGTTTGAGCCGGGCGTAGACGAATGCGCTGTCGACGAGTGTACGGGGCAACTTGCCGTCGTCGACCAGCTTGACGACGTCGGCGATGTAGGTGAACTCGACGGGTCGCCGGGCCCGCAGTCCCTTTTCCAATTGCGACTTGAGTCCAAGCGAGTTGATGCCCGCGGCGGGCGGATCGTCGCCCAGCAATCGTGCGGCCGAGAGGGCCACGAGTCCGCCGATCATGAGAGCCGCCAGCGCCAGCTTCGCTTTCATCATGCACCTTCGCCGCAAGAGAGATGGTCTCGAAATCGAGGCGGCTTATCGCGAAAAGCGACGGTCGCGTCAAGTTCGTTATTCGCGTGGCAGGGTTTGCCAGCGGGGGATATCATGGAGGCGGCGTTCGCGTTCCACCCCGTTCCAAACGTAAAGCCAGTCCGTGCCACCATGACCGTTCGGATCTTTGTCGGAGCATGCCTGATGCTCGTCGCCGCTAGCACGCTTGCGCTGGCAGCCGACACCGATCTGCGCGCGTTGTTCGAGCAACTCAACGACGACCGTTTTGAAGTGCGACAACTCGCGCTCGAACGACTGGAACGGCTCGCCGACGATCAGGCAAATCACGAGCCGCTGGCCGCCGCGGCTCAACCGTGGCTGCAACGTCTCGACACGCCACTCGAGACGCGACAGGCCTTGCAGCGGCTCGGTGCCAAGTTGCCGCGTCTCGCCACGAACGCGCCGGTCACAGCCGCCCAGATCGACGACCTCGTCGCGGCCCTCGACAGCCAAAAATTCAGCGAACGAATTGCCGCCGACGAACAGTTCAAGCTGCTCGTGCTGCGCGCGGATGTCTCGGCCACGCTGCTCGATCGCCTATTGTTGGTACTTGAGGCCGGCGAACTCGACCGACCGCTGCGGCAAGACATTGAGCAGTACTGGGAGTCGGCTCGGCAAACTTGGCTCGCTGACGACGAGCGGCGCTATCCACTCGTGGAATTGAAAGACGACCGACTGACGGCACTCATCGAACCATTGGTCTCGGCTGACGCGACGGAGGAGAGCGCCTCCCAGCAGGTTGAACTCATCGAACGACAATTGCGGCTTCATCTGGCACACAGCGTCGAGACGGCCCGCATCGCCTCGGCGTTACAGGCCGCCAGCGAGCGAGCCAACCTGCCGTCCCAAGCCCAAGCCCGGCTCGACGAACTGTTGCAGTGGACCAAGCCGGCGATGGTCGCCGAGTTTTGGGATCTCGGCAAGCACGGCGGGATCCAACATCTGCTGGTCGACGTCCCCAGCCAGGCCCCCGGAGCGGTGCGCCCCAGTCACTTCGATCGCATTAACGACCGGACGGCCCATTGCGTGAGCGGCAACACGCTCGAGCCGGGCGATTATCCGGTGGGGGAGTTTTTCCCGCACCCGCATCGCAACACGGCGGCGTTTCATTTGGTGAATCTGCCCACCCCGCGGGCCCGACTGGCCTACGAACCGCGTGTAAAGCGGCTCGGGGCGCAACGCCTGGCCGAGATATCGGCCCGCACGCTGTCACGCTGGCTAGAGCGCGGCGCGCCGTTGTCGCTGGAACAGTTGCGGCTGCTGGCCTGGTTCGATCCCGACACACTGTCGCGTCAAGGGCCCAAGTTACTCACCAAGATCGACGACGTGATGCTGGGAGAATCGCCTGGCGATGAGGTGCCGCGCGGCCTGAGCCATCATGGCGTGCTGTGCTTGATGCTTGCGCGGCGCGGGACAATCGAGGCGGTGGCGAGCCTGATCGAGGCGCTCGACGACGGCCGATTCCTAAAGCAAGCGGAGAGCATCTCGGAAGAGTTCGCCTGGCTGAGCGTGCTGAGCATCCTGAATCGTGCGCGCGGAGCCGAGGCAGACCGACGGCTCGTGCAACTCTTGGGTCGACGGCAAGCGGTGTTCGCCACGGAGGGAGAAGCGCGCGATCTGGGCGCGTCGGCTGCGGCTCTGTTGTTGCAGCGCTACGAACAATCGCCCGAGTCGTATGGCCTGAAGCTGCATAGCCCGCCGGTCTTATTGGCCGTGAGCGACTTACCGCCGCTGTACTCCTGGGAGAGCTCGACGGCCGAAAAGAAGGTTCGCGACTGGTGGACCTCGCGCGTGAGTCGACCGTAGTCAAATCGTCTTTCGTTAGCCGCGACGCGCAGCGGAGCGCGTATAGAAGGTCAATCGGTGAGGCTGATCTTTCGCGCTCCGCTGCGCGTCGCGGCTAACTGAACGAATGCAGGGCGAGTAACCTCAGCGCGTCCCCAAGCCGATCCAGCCTTGTTCGAGCCACCAGTTCAGCAGCCAGGGCTGGGTCCAGGGGTTCCAGATCGGGTAGCTGACGCTGAGCACGCTCAGACCGAGCAACACCGCGCCGATCAACTGCCCGCGCCGGCTCAAGCCGAGGGTGTCGACAGCCGGCAGCATGGCAAAGAGCCACAATGGGGCGAACCAGAACGCCCAGCGGAACCCGCTCGTCATGCCCCCATAGTTGCGATCGGCGAGCGGCCGCAGCAAATAGAACGTCAGACACACGAGGCTGGCGGTCGTGATGAGCGCAACGACGTGCCACGTCTCGTGCTCGCGTCGCCGGAGCGTCATGACCAACCCGGCGGCGCTCAGCAGCCAGATCGGCGAGAGCGAAAAGATGCCATGATGGCCGACGAGCACGTGCAAGGCGTAGGCCACGCGCGACGGCTCGCCTTGATCGATCGGGCTTTGCTTGCCGCGATCGGTCCAGTAGCTGTCGATGACGCGCTCGCCGCGGCGGTATTGGTAGATGTACCAACCTGCCTTGGCTTCATGACGTTGCGAGTAAGCGGGACGCAAGGTGCCGTGGGCCGCGTAGTTCGTACCGAGCGAGGCCGCCGCGACCAGCAGCACCCCGGGCAAAAATCCCTGCAACGTCGCACGAGGAAAGCGCCACAGGAGCAACGCGCCGACAAGTCCGGTGAGCGACAGGGCGGGCAACTCGCAGGCCGCGGCGAAGGCGGCGCTCAGCCCGGCGATAAAGAACCAGTGCCAGCGTCGTTCCCCTTCGCAAACGATGCGCAGCGTGGCATCGAGCGCGAACAGAGCGCCGAACGCGGCCGGCCAATGATTGTTGAACACCGTGGCGAATGTGGTGAAGAACGTCGCCAGACTTGCCGAGGCGATGACGAAAATACGCCCCCAGTCGGTCGAGCCGTAACGCTCGACGATCCGGCTGAGGCGCAAGAGGTAGATGGCGTAGGGGATCACGTTGAACGTGATGAGCATGAACCGGCCGAGTTCGTAGGGGTGAGAGCCGAGCGTTTTGCCGGTGAGCTTGTGCAGCACCCAATACTCTGCGGCCGCGAGCGTGGCCAGCAGCGGTGGCTTGCTCGAGTAGAGATGCCCTTCGTCGGGGAGCGGCGCGGGATTGCCGCGGCCATCGTGCTTGACCATGTCGATCGTGTCCCAGTTCGGTTCCTGGACCACCTGATCGATCGCGTAGGTGCCGTGCTCGACGAGCGCGCGAACCGTACACCAACGGCTGCGATCGTTCCCGCTGAGAAAGGGGCGCTGCAAGCTGCGGACTTTGCGCTGCTCCTCGGGCTTTTTCTTCTCTTCATCGTTGAGATATTTTTCCAATCGTACCGTGTCGACCGAGTTCACCGCCAGAATCCGGCCGGTCAGATTGCCCACCGCCAGGGCGATGAGCAGCAGATAGATACCGCGACGGACTTGAGTGTGGGAAGCCATGCGTAGGGGTGTGGGGCGCGGGATGAGGGGTGAGGAAGCTGTTCGTTCGCTGCGCTCACGCAGCGGAGTGCGTACGTTGGCCAACGTGTTGCGTGTTTAGAGATTCAATCGATCCGAGACACTGTAGGTATCGGTCTCGCGAAGTTGGCGATAGTTGATCATTTCGCACAATAGGCCGATGCCGAAGAACATCGTGCCCAGCAGGAGCGTGCCGAACGTGGCGACCACGCCGGCCAAAAAGCTCTGCGAATGGGCCGAGTTCAACGAGAGGTTTGCGAGGCCGATCAACATCCCAAAGCCGATCAGAAACAAACCGGTCGAGCCGAGCAGGTGTTGCGGGCGATCGCCAAAGCCCGTGAGGAACTTGACCGTGAGCAGGTCGAGGAAGCCTTTGATGAACCGCCGCACGCCGTATTTACTGTGGCCGAACTGTCGCGCGCGGTGGTTGATGACCAGTTCACCGACACGGTAGCCGCGGGCCCCGGCGAGCACCGGCACGAAGCGATGCAGTTCGCCGTAGAGGCGGACCTCGCTGAGCACTTCGCGGCGATAACATTTCATGCCGCAGTTGTGGTCGTGCAGCGTGACGCCGGTCAGTCGGCTGACCATCCAGTTGAAGACCCGCGAGGGGCCCACTTTGTGCCAAGGGTCGTAACGCTTTTTCTTCCACCCGCTCACGACGTCGTATTGCTCGCCGAGAGTTTCCAGAAAGCGGGGTATCTCGGCGGGGTCGTCTTGCAGATCGGCGTCCATGGTCATGACGAAGTCGCCACGGACGGCGGCAAAACCCGCGCTCAGTGCAGCGGCCTTGCCAAAGTTGCGTCGAAAGCGCAGAGCGCGGATCCTCGGGTCCTGCTGCGCCAGCTCGTTGATCTTGTCCCACGAACCGTCGCGCGAGCCGTCGTCGACAAAGATGATTTCCAACTCGTAGCCTTGCGCCTGGGCCACGGCCGAAATTTCGCTGTGCAGGGCCGCGAGGCTTTCGACCTCGTTGTAGACGGGAATGACGATCGACAATTTACTCACAACGCGCTCACAACGGGATAAACCGGTCAATGGTTAAGAGAGCTGCAATGGCGCGTTCGGAGTAGCCCTGACAACTTGTTGTCAGGGTGGCGCAGCCACAAGAGGGTACAGAACCCCAACGAAGCCTCGCCTCTTGTCGCTAACGCGACCCCGACAACAAGTTGTCGGGGCTACCCGATCGAGAATGCAAATCTCCGGGGTCACACAGTCGCCGACGAGCGTCTCCCGCCGAGCCCATATAGGATAGCTGAAATTCCTAGCTCGGCCACTAGCCAAAGCAGCCGGGCCGAGACGGTTGCGACGAGTGCCCCGGCCTCGCCGAAAGTGGGCGCGAGCATGACCATCAACACGGCATCGCGGACACCCAAGCCGCCGGGGATTAAGGACATAAACCCGGCGACCACGGCCAGCGAGGCCGCGCCGGTGCAAACGATCCATTCTGTGGAATGTTCTCCGGTCGAAAAATTTCCCGCGACCACCACCAACCACAGACTTGCTCCCACGAGCAACCAGCCTGCGCCGATCGACAGCCACCCCAGGGCAAGCGTGCGGTAATCGAGCTGTCGCAATTTGTCGAGCACCGCAGGATCGCGTCGTCCGATGCCGGCGAGCGATGCCAATTTTACAAACACGCGCGGCACGGTGGGGAGCCCCGCGACGATCATCAACCCAAGGGCCGCCAGCGCGAGGTCAAAGCGTTCATGAAAGCGCATCACGATCACCGCGCCGCCAATAAACGCGCCGACCGCCATCATCGTCAGGGTCTCGCAGAACACGCTCGCCGCGGCGACCAGGCTACTCACTCGCTCGGAGCGAATGAGACTCGTCCGTAAGATAATCACGAGCGCCTTGCCGGGCACGTACTTGCCGAGGTGCCCGATGTAGTACGCCCGCAGCGTCTCGAGCCAGCCCGGATGTTGTCCGAACCGCACGAGCACCCGACGCCAGAACAACCCGCAGGGCAACAGGCCTACGAGGTAAAAGACGGCGGCTAGGATGAGCGGCGCAGGCTGGAGCTGAGTGGGACTCCAATTCCGCGCAGCCAGATCAGCGAGCGCTCGTTGAGCCGAGCGATGAATGCCCCAGGCAACGAGTGCTATCACCGCTAGCTTGGCGAGCGTGAGCAGGAGTCGGCGATGTTGGGGCGCGAGTTTTCGCAACATGGGCAAGCGAGCGTGAGAAAGGAATCCGTCGAGATTGTGGTCGAGGGGGCGCTTACGTTCAAGGACTGATATGGGCTTACGGCGCAAGATAAGTACAATACTCGACCTGGAACCATTCTGTGGGAGTCCCTGGTTCGATGAATCGCGTCGTGCTGTTTCTGGTGCTGTTGGCCGTCATCATCCTTTTTGGGGTGCTGTCGTACGAGGTGCTGAGCGCATTCATCCTACCGATGTTTTTGGCCATGCTGTTGGTCGTGATCTTTCGTCCACTCTTCGACTACTTCCTGACTGTGTGCAGGGGCCGAGTGCGGATGGCGGCCGGACTGACGACCGCCAGCGTGTTGCTCATCGTGTTGTTGCCCACGATTTGGGTCGGCTATCGCGCGGCGCGCGAGACGCTCCGGCTGACACACGAGCTGACGCCCGATCGAGTGACCGGTCAAGTTGAGAGCATGTTGCAAGGCATCGAGTCGATGCTCCCCAAGGCGTTGCAAAGCGACGAGGGGCTGCGTCAGATTGTCGACTTCGATTATAAGCGTTTGCTGCAAGAACGCTGGCAATCGCTGGCCGGGCAGGCGGCGCAGATCATCGGCTCGGTTGTGCAAATGCTGATCATGCTCACGATCATGGCGATCTCGTTGTATTATTTTCTGGCCGATGGACCGGAATTGCTCCGCACGTTTAGCTCATTATTCCCCATGAAAGAGCAGTACAAGCAGCAGCTATTGCGTGAGTTTGGCAATTTGACCCGAGCGGTGATCTTGGCGATGTTGGCCGCGGCGCTCGGGCAAGGCTTGCTGGCCGGGGTGGGTTATTACTTTGCCGACCTGGACAACGTGTTTCTGCTCATCGTGTTGACGAGCGTGTTTGCGATGGTGCCGTTCGTCGGCTCGACGTTGGTGTGGGCCCCGTGCGTATTGTGGCTGTACTTCAGCGCCGAGCGCACGGGCGCCGCGATCGGACTGGGGCTGTACTGTATCGTGGTTGTGTCGCTGGCCGACAACATAGTCAAACCGATGGTGTTGCACGGCAAGTCGAATTTGCACCCGCTGCTCGCGCTGCTGAGCGTGCTGGGAGGCGCGCAAGCGCTGGGGCCCATTGGCATTTTGCTGGGCCCGATGATCGTGGCCTTTTTTCAGACATTGTTGGTAATGTTGCGTAACGAACTGGCGATTACCGAAGGTCGACCGGCGCAAGAGACGCCGCTGGTCAGCGGATAACAGACGCTCAAGGATTGAGAACTCGCCGCACAGGGGAGGGAGACCCACACATGATTGGTGTCACACTATTGCTAGCCACGTCGGCCCTGGGAATCGACTACGGTTGGGAACCGGTCGCCGGCGGAGGCATTCGCTATATCATTCGCATCGAGCCCGAGCGGCTCGAATCGCTCAAGGATGGTTACGACATCTCGAGCGATTTGCCGCCGAACATCCAAGTGATGCGCAGCTACCGGATTACGAGCGAGGAAGGACCGTTGCCGCATCAGGGCGAGGTTCCCCCGGTCCGGCTGGCCTCGAACACGGCACCTTACGGCACTCCGAACAGTGCAACGCCGGCCACGACGAGCTGGAACGGTCAATCTCCTTACGGCACCACACCGAGCTACGGCACGACGCCCCAATACGCAACCACTCCCTACGGCACCTCGACAACCCCCTACGGCAGCGCCACCACGCCCGCCTATGGTGCAACGAGCGCAAACCCCACGGCACCCAACCCCAACTATGGGACGGTCCCTTATGCGGTCAGCCCGCTCGGAACCTCGACGAGTGGCTACAACAACTCGGGATATCCCGGCCCGGTGGATCCCCGCGCGGCCTACGTGGCCTGGGGCGCAAATCCGGGCGGGGCACCGTATCGCAACGAGTACCAACCGCCGCAGGGGCCTGCCTCGTTCACCCATCGCGACCCGAACGCACCGAGCAGCGAGGCTCGAAATCTCGCCCCCACCCTGCGAGCCGAAAACGTGACCTCCGCGCAGGGGCCGTTGAGCCTCGCCCCCATGCCCCTCACGGCCCTGTTGTTGGCGCTGTTTGCGTCGCTCGGGGCGAACGGCTATCAGGCTCTGAGCATGTGGGACCTGCGGAACCGTTTCCGCTCGATGATGCGGCAGATGCGTCATGGGATGACGGAGCTGGATTAGCTCGCGGACAACGTTCGACGGGCACTCCCCCTTTTTGCGGGGGAAACTTCAATCGCTACGACCGTCATTTTCGGTCATTTTGAGCGCATTTCTCGCAATCCGTGCAGCCCTGATTAAGCTGAGGGGAATGGGTCGACTCTTCGATCTCCAGCGGGGTTCCTCGCTCGAGTTGACCCACTGACCGCGTTATCCATTCAGCCGGGGACACAGGCCGTGAAGTTCCGAAATTGGCTATCATCGTTGAGTTCGTGGAATTCGAAGCGGCACTCGGCCGCGTCGGCCAAGCTGGCCGCGCGTCGGTCGCTGCGTTTCGAGCCGCTCGAAGCGCGGCACATGCTCACCGTGTCATTCGAGAGCTTCCCGCTCGGCACGTCGTTGCAGATGTTCAACGGTAAAGACCTGCTAATTCCGATCAGCACCACCGACACGACCAACGGCGTCGACTCGTATGCCGTCACCAGCAACTCGAACAGCGGGCTGTTCCAAACTTCGATCATCGCCAGTGGCACGACCCTCTGGAAACTCAACGTCAGCGGCACCGACTCGAGCAACAATGCCTTCAGCGGCGACTTAATCTTCCGGCTGTTCGATAGCGAGACCCCGCTCACGGTGCAGCGGATCACGACGCTCACGAACGAAGGGTTCTACAACGGCAAACGCTTTCCGCGCATTTTAGACAACTTCGTCGCGCAAACCGGCTCGCCGAACAACACCCTGTCGGGCTCGAGTGGCAAGGGGAGTTTCAACGACGAGTTCGATGCCGATTTGACCTTTACGAGCCCCGGCCTGCTGGCGCTCGCCAACTCGGGCGATGACACGAACGACTCGCAGTTCTTCATCACCGACATCGATGTGCCGCTCGGCAGCATGCCGACGTTTCTCGACTTCAATCACTCGATTTTCGGCCAGTTGGTCAGCGGCTTCGACACGTTCAACAAGGTGATGACCACTCCCGCGACAGGCAGCCCGTTTATCTCGGGCGAGAACTCCGGTCCCGTTAACCCCGTGACGATCAACTCAGCCTCGATCATCACGAGCAGCAACACGGCTATTCTGCGCGTGCATCCGACGAACGCCAACACGACCAGCGGCTCGGCACAGATCAAGGTCACGGCGACCAGTGGCGGCGACAGCTCGACGGCCGTGCAAACCTATAACGTCTCGCTGACGGCCGACACGGTGAATGACCAGCCCTTCTTGGCCGCCATCCCCGCGACGGTGACCACGAATCAAAACACGCCCGTGACCGTCAATTTGAATCCGACCGACTTGGAGAACAACGCGCTGTCGTTCAACCTGATCGATGTGGCGACCAATCTGGCTCCGACGAATGTGTCGGTCTCGTTCAGCAACGGGCAGATGATCCTCACGCCCGCCGCGAGTTTCGCCGGCACGAAGTCGCTGCGGGTCAGTGTTCAGGAGACCGCCAATGCATCGAAAAGCGACTCGCAGGCCTTTACGCTGGTCGTCAATCCCACGGTCCGGTTGAGTTCGTCGGTGACGCAGTTCAGCGAGGCGAGCGGCTCGGCAACCATCACCGCGACCATCGACGCCACGCAATCGCAGGCGATCACGGTCAGCTTGAACCTCACCCCTGCTCCGGGGACCGACTATAGCGCCTCGGCGGCTTCGATCACGATCGCCTCAGGCAGCACGCAAGGGACCATCACGCTCACCGGCATCGATGACAACATCAGCGAAGGGACCGAGAACATCACCATCGCAATCGGCTCGGTGAGCGGCGGGCTCGCTGCCAACGCCTCGGCCTCGAGCGTCGCGCTGGCGATCCTCGACAACGATCCAATACCGGGCGTGTCGCTGAGCGTGAGTCCGACGTCGATTTCCGAGTCCGGCGGCACGACGACCATTGTCGCCCTGGCCGATCGGCCGTCGTCGAATCCGATGGTCATCACCTTGAGCTACACAGGGTCGGCGGCTCGCGGCACGGACTTTACCGCGCCGACGACCGTCACGATTCCGGCCAATGCCACCTCGGCCTCGATCACGCTCAGCGCACTTCAAGACTCGATCGACGAGTCGACCGAATCGGTGACGATCGGCATCCAATCACTCACGAATGGTCAGTTGGGCGCGGCGCCAACACAAACCGTGAGCATCACGAATGTCACGCCGGTCCTGACCGCCCCGACCAGCGTGAAACTCTCGGCGTCGAGCAATCACAGCTCGTCGGCCAACGACAACTACACGACCGCCCCGCGACCGTTGATCCAAGCCAGCAGCACGCCGGGCCAAACCTTGCAAATCCTGGTCAATGGCCAAGCGGCCGGCACCATGACCGACACCGGCAGCTCAGGCAGCTACAGCGGACAAATCAACCCGGGCATGCTGCGCGTTGGCGACAATACGATCGCCACGAGCATTGTTGGCACGGCGAACAGCACCTCGTCGTCCTTCACGCTGCAATACGCGCCGTCGTACAACAGCGGCTATGTGGTGCCGGGTGACGTGCAAGAGGGCAACTCGATCACATTCTCGCTCGATGCCAAATTCGCGTCGTACCAGAGTGAACTCGGTTATTACGTGGCCGACGACAGCACGGGACTCGTCGGCGGCGTCGCGCCCGGCAGCGCCGCCTATGCCCAGGCCGTGATGAATAGTGCGTCGCGGCACACGATCTTCAGCCCCACGACCGCCGCGGGCACCGACTTTACCGTGACGCTCACGGGTGGCCAAACGCTGGGCTTCTACCTGATCCCGAACGCCACCAGCGCCGCGTTCTTGGCCGCGAATCCGACCAACAAGCTGCCGGGCTTTGCCAGCGCGTTTAAGCCCGTGGCCTTTTTCAGCTTTGATGCGGCGAACCCCGACAAATTCCAACACATGCTGACGCAGGCTGACCCGCTCACGGGCGTGGTCGAGTACCGCTGGGAAGACCTGCTCGGCGGCGGCGATCGCGATTACAACGATATCGTGCTGCGCGTCCGGCCAAGCAGCTCGACGATCAGCGGCGAGACGATTCGCCCGGCGGGGGGCACGAGCGCGAGTGTCTCGACCACCTTCACGTTGTCGGCCCCGAGTACGAACGGCGCGGCGGCCACACAACCAACATTCACGAAACTGGCTGGCGAGTTCGGCGTCATCAAAGTGAGCGACCCGCAAGGGACGGTCAACGGATTGCAACCAGGCGACGTGGGTTGGCTCGCAGCGGCCCTCGCCACGCGACAAGCGATATTCGATGCCGGTGCGACGGTTGGCACGAGCAAGTCGCTGAACTTGACCGGCGGACAAAACCTGGCCTTCTACCAAATCTCGCAAGGCTCGGCGACCAGCCTGCTTAGTACGAACCCAACCAACGCGGCGACCGACGCAGCTTTTGCCCTGTTCAGTTTTGCCAGCGCGAACCCCGACCAGGCCGACCACTATCGCTGGTACGCGCCCGAGGGGGTCGACCAAGGCTCGCCCAGCAGCAGCGATCCACTCCGCTTGCACATCATGGACGAGCTGTTCGGCTCCAGCAGCGACTTCGACAGCTTCATCGTGTCGATCAAGTAAGACGACAACTCAGCAAGCGGTTATCGTCGTGCGACTTGGCTACGAGCTACGTTCTTCGCAGCTTCCAGAGCATTGTCGACCGTGGCGGGGAGCTTCGTGACCGTGTTCACCTGTTGCTCGATCGGCCTTGCCACCTCTTGCACCACCACGTCGGGCTGCACGCCCACTTGGCTGTACGGGTGCCCGTTGGGCGAATAGAACTTGGCGGTCGTTAGCCGCAACCCGGCACTGAGCTGATTCAGGGGGAAGATCCCCTGCACTGATCCCTTGCCGTAGCTGCGAGTGCCGACGATCGTGCCGCGATGGTGATCGCGAACCGCGCCGGCAAAAATCTCGCTCGCGCTCGCGCTGTCGCCGTCGATCAACACCACCAGCGGTACGCGCCAGGTGCCGTTGGCGTGCGCCTGGTAATTGTAATCCTCGTGCGGGCTCCGGCCCCGCGTCGAGACAATCACGCCCCGATCGACAAACTTGTCAACCAAATCCACGCTCGACGTGAGCAGACCGCCCGGGTTGCCGCGCAGGTCGATAATCAGACTCTTCATGCCGTCGCGATGCAAACGCCACAGGGCACTGTCGACGTCGCGCGACGTGGTCTTCTGGAAGCAAGTGATTCGCAGATAGCCAACGCCCGAGGGGGCGTCGACGATTTTGACCTGATCGACGCTCGGGACCTCGATTTGTTCGCGGCGCACCCGTACCGCGCGGGGCTGAAAGCCTGGCGCAAGGATGGTCACGTCGACCCAAGTTCCTTCGCGGCCTTGGAGCATGTTGGCGGCCTGGTCGGTCGAGAGTTCCTGCGTCGAGCGACCGTCGACGGCGACGATCCGGTCGCCGGCGCGAATATTGCTCCGTTCGGCGGGGCTGCCGGCGATCACCTTGACGATCAGCAAGCTCCCTTCGCTGGCCTTGAGCTCAACCCCCAGGCCAACAAAGTTGCCTTCGATTTGCGAATAAACTTCGTTCAACTGACCGGCGGTCAAATAGGTCGAGTAGGGGTCGAGCGCATTCGTCGCGCCGCAGACAAACTCCATGACCACGACCGGCTCGTCGAGTCCGAGCGACTCTTTGCCCAACCGGGCGACGAGCGCCGCCCCGTCGGCAGCCGCCTGCCGTTGCTCCCAACGCGCCTGGGTGGCAAAGCCCTCGATCTGCGGCCGTAGCTCACGCAAAAAATGCTCGATCTTTGCAGGCGCAACGTCGCTCAAATGACGCTCGACGAACACCGGGTCGGTCAACGCCGACTCAATGGCCAACGCGCCGTGCTCGAACAAGTTGCGCCAATTCGGCGAATGCACGTAATGCGATTGGATCTTGAGCAGCACCTCGCCATACAGCTCCAGGCACTCGCGAGGAGACAACTTGGCGAGCGAGTCGCGGAACGACGCGTCGTTATAGCGTCGACCCAGATCATAGTGCATCCGAGAGAGCGTGAACCGCTGCGAGAGGAGCTTATCCTCGGGCCAAGTGCGGAGCGCGTCTTCGTAGAGCGTCAGCGCCTCGCCCCAACGCCGCTCGGTTTCGAGCTGTTGGCCACGCTGGATCAGGCCTTGAACTTCGCTCGAGATCGCGGGGGGCGCGACCAAGCTCGGAGTGGCCGTGAAGCGGAGCTGCGCTTCGGCCGTCGTCGTTGCCACGACGAGCCACAACAGGACGAACGTCCGGACTACCGCCTGAGCGGCGGAAACTCCAACACGCATGTAACACGTACCTCGGAAACTCGGCTTCCGACGCCGCCCTCGTTGCTTGCGCGTGGCCCGGCGAGCCGGCCACTGGCAATGAACGTTTTCGGTCCGTCAGAGAGCCCAAGGAATCTGGATGTAGGGGAGCCGCATCCATGCGTGAGCCCATCTCGGCCGGGTCGAGCCAAAATGAGCCTCGGAAAACATAGGTCACGATTCAGCGCCGGTCAAAAAATTCTCGGACCCTTTTTTGACCTTTTTCGTTGTCCAGAACCACTACGAAAGTCACGACAGACAAGTTCATTAAATCGCGCCTTTTCGGCACGCAAAAACGACCCCGCCGACCCTGACAGGCGTAGTGAGTTTGTCGTACTTAACGACCCTGCGGCTGGGTGGCTGGCGGTTTGCTCAGCTAGCCCCGGCCTATATGCGCCTTGCTCTGAGGGGGATGCGCCGGGGTTTGCTCCGCAAACCGCCAGCCACCCCAAAAAAAATCGCTCGAATAACCTCGTCGACCTTGACGGACATCGTGAGGTTGACGCACGTAACGACCTCGGCGGGCCCCCCAACGGGGTCGGAGCGAAGCTATTTCTTCTGCTCGATGCGGTACAGGTGCTTGTCGGTCCGCAGATAGATGGCTCCGCCGGAGAACGAGAGCGACGAGAGCGTGCGCCCTTCGAGCTCGTTGACCGCGAGCTCCTGGTACTCTTTGCCAGGCGCAAACACAAACGTCTTGCCGTTCTCGTCGTTGACATAGATGCGGTTGTCGGCCAACGTGAGCGAGGCCGAGTAGTTGCCCCCCAACCGCTGCTGCCAGACTTTTTCGCCCGTCTTGGCATCCAAGCACTGCGCGATGCCTTGGTCGCTCACAATATACAACTCGTTGCCGACCAACAACGGCGACGGATTGAGCGGCGCGCCCTTGTCCAACTTCCAGACGACGTTCGTCTCGGTCACGTCTCCTTGGCCGCCAAGCTTGACCGCGTAGAGCAACGGGCGATCGTAGCCCGTGCAGATGAACGCCAAACCGTGACCGACGACCGGCCGGGGCACGAGCGAATAACCTTCGTCGTAGTGGACGCGCCACAGTTCCTTGCCGGTCAGCGGCTCGTAGCCGCCGACAAACCGTCCGCCCGTGCTAATCACCTGATCCTGGCCATTGACCGTGACGAGTAGCGGCGTGGTATAGGCCATCTTGCTCTGCGCTCGGTCCGACTTCCAGCGTATCTCGCCCGTGGCCTTGTCGAGCGCGACGACATACTGCACGTCGGTGCCATCGCAGCTGAGAATGAGCAGATCCTTGTAGATAACCGGCGAGCCCCCCGGGCCATGTCGATGGTTGTATTTGAGTTGGGTCGTGCGCCACAGCAGCTTGCCGTCGGTACTGACGCACGCCGTGCCGTGCGATCCAAAATGCACGTACACGCGGTTCCCCTCGATGATCGGCGTCGGCGAGGCGTGGCTGTTCTTCTTGTGGATCGTGCCGGGACTCTCTTTGTCGAACACCTCGAGGTTGTGAATCACCTTGCCGGTCGCGCGATCGAGACAGAGCACGCGCAGCGACTTGCCCTCCTCGGGCTTGGGGGGCGGGGCCTTGGCTTTGGCGTCCTTGGCCTTGTCCGCGTTGGGGTTCACGACCACGGGCGGGGGCGGAATTGGCTTGCCGTTGTCGACCGCCGTCGTCAACCAGATTTGCTCACCAACAATCGCCGGCGACGACCAACCCAACCCGGGCAGTTCGACCTTCCAGGCAATGTTTTCCGTTTCGCTCCACTTGAGCGGGTAACCATGATCGGTCACGTGACCATCGGCCGTCGGGCCACGGAACTGCGGCCAATCGGCAGCCCACAGCGTGGCGGAAGTGAGCAACAAGCAAGCGAGCAGCGCGCGGCACAACATAGCAGGACTCGTGCGAGGGTGGGGGTCGGGCAGGCTTCGGTCATCTATCGTCGTTGACCGGTGCCGTGAATGCAAGAGGGGGCCGAGGCGGAGTAGTGAGTAGGGGCGAACTGAAAACCGAAAACCGAAAACTTGCCTTCAACCTGTTCCCTGCTAATCTCATTCGCACCCCCTCACCCCTGGATTAACCGATGACCCGCTATCAAGACACACCACGCCCGACCGGATTGGCCGACGAACCCGTGAACAAAGCGACGACCGTCACGTTCACCGAAGGGCCGGCGGTCGATGCCGACGGGACCCTCTACTTCTCCGATATCGAAGGCAATCGCATCCTCAAGCTGACGCCCGACGGCACGCGCAGCGTGTTCCGCGAGCCGAGCGGACGTACCAACGGCCAAACCTTCGACCAGCAGGGGCGTCTCTATCATTGCGAAGGCTCCGAGATGGGCCCGGGCGGCGGACGACGCGTGACCCGCACCACGCTCTCGACCGGCCAGTACGAAGTGCTCACTGAGCGTTTCGACGGCGCACGTTACAACTCACCCAACGATATTTGCGTCGATGGCCTGGGACGCGTCTACTTCACCGACCCGTGCTACGGCGACCGCTCGATCATGGAGATGAGCATCGAAGGGGTCTACCGCATCGACCTCGACGGCCGCGTGACTCGCATCTTGGAACAGCCGACCATTGAGCGTCCCAACGGCATCGCCGTCACGCAAGACTCGAAGCGGTTGTATCTCGTCGATAGCTGTCCGATCGTCGGCGGCCATCGCAAGATCTGGTCATTCGACCTCGACGCGGCCGGCAAGCCCAGCAATCAGCAATGCGTGTTCGACTTCGCGCCCGGCCGCGGCGGCGATGGCATGCGGCTCGACATGCAAGGCAACCTGTACGTGGCTGCCGGCGTCAACACGCCCCGCGGCCCGCACGAGTCGCCCGACGTTCCCACGGGCATTTATGTCATCTCACCGCAAGGCAAGTTGCTCGGCCGCATTCCGATCAGCGAAGACGTGATCACGAACCTCGCCTTCGGCGGCGTCGACGGTCGCACGCTCTATGTGACCGCCGGCAAGACCATTTTCACCACGCGCGTCGCCATTCCCGGCCAAGTCGCTTGGCCCAAGTGGCGTGCGGTTTGACAAAGTCTATCGTTCTTCGTTAGCCCCGACGCGCAGCGGAGCGGGAAACCGTTGCGATTATTCGAGCGTTTCACGCTCCGCTGCGCGTCGCGGCTAACGAAAAGCGCTCGGAGACGGTGTTCTAATACGCCCTGGGGTTCGTCCGCCCTTGCACGCGAATCGGCAGACCCTGGATGCGTAAGAAGCCCTCGGCGTCGGTCTGGTTGTACGAGCCGCCCCCTTCCATGCTGGCAATCGCCTCGTCGTACAAACTCTTCGGGCTCTTGCGGCTCGCGACGCTGATGTTCCCCTTGTAGAGGTGCAGCGTCACCTCGCCCGTCACCGGCTTTTGGGCCTCGTGAATGAAGGCCAGCAACGCGTCGAACTTGGGGTGATACCAGAAGCCGTAGTAGACCATCTCGGCCACCTCGGGTGCCATTCGATCACGCAGGTGCATCAAATCGCGATCGAGCGTGAGCTGCTCAATGTAACGGTGTGCATCATAGAGCAGCGTCATGCCCGGGGCCTCATAGACCCCGCGGCTCTTCATGCCCACGAAGCGCCCTTCGACCATGTCGATGCGGCCAACGCCGTTGCGGCCGCCGATCTTGTTCAACTCCTTGACCATCGACAGCGCGCTGAGCCGAGCGCCATTCACGCTCACCGGCACGCCACTCTCGAAGCCAATCGTGACCGCCTCGACCTTGTCGGGGGCCTGCTTGGGAGAAACCGTCATGCCGAACTCGACCAGATCGACGCCACAGACGTCGAGCGCTTCGAGCTTGCCCGCCTCGTAGCTGATGTGCAGGCAATTCTCGTCGCTCGAATACGGCTTCGAGACCGACGCCTTGACCGGAATCTTCCGCTGATCGCAATAGGCGATCAACTCGGTCCGTCCAGGAAACAACTGGCGGAACTTTTCGATCCGCCAAGGGGCGATGATCTTGACCGACGGGTTGAGCGCCTCGGCCGCGAGTTGGAAGCGGCACTGATCGTTCCCCTTGCCGGTCGCTCCGTGGGCGTAGGCATCCGCCCCAACTTCGCGAGCCACTTGCAGGCAGACCTTCGAGATCAACGGCCGCGCGATCGAAGTGCCAAGCAGGTACACCGCTTCGTACTTGGCCTGCCATTGCAGCACGGGAAAGGCAAAGTCGCGGCAGAGTTCTTCCTGCACATCGACGATCCGCGCGCTCTTCGCGCCGCAGGTATGGGCCTTTTTCAGAATCGCCTCGCGGTCCTCGCACGGCTGACCAAGGTCGACGTACACACAGTGCACGTCGTACCCTTCATCTTGCAACCAGCCGAGAATGACCGACGTATCGAGACCACCGGAGTACGCGAGAACACACGAGGGCATGGCACAACCGCAGGCAAAAAGAGGGAGAAACGAGACCCATAACGAGCCGTTTAATGTACTCGCCTCGCCTCGCGCGGTCTATGCCCT
>CAZZBK010000100.1:0-22613 GCA_964652155.1 uncultured Planctomycetaceae bacterium
ATCCAAGTCGGCGCAGAGTGACGTCATGGGCATGGCGGTTATGAGTCGAAGGCTACCGACGGTTATGATTCGGTGGAGAAGATTGATGAACTTTCCTCCGTGAAAAACACAGCCCATTGAGCGAGTGAGAGATGTTTTTACTTTGCAGGCCATCCGACGACGTGATTGCAACATTTATCGCGGATCAAACACCCCTGGAGTACACGTATCCGGGCGTCCACGGCACCGCGACGAGGGTCGTTCCAGCGGGTTATCGAGCGGACCACTCGCGATTTTTGTTAGGGCATGGCGAGGCGGTTTTTGCACAAGCCCGAACTGCGCTGAAGCATTGGAAGCAATTCGATCTGGGCTGGTCGCGCGTCTGCCCAGCGGACACCCCCATCGTTGCCGGTCGGACCGTGGCGGTCGAGTTCCACTTGCTGGGAATTTGGTGCCTGTGTTCCGCTCGCATCGTCTACACGATCGACGAACCGCGGCGGTTTGGTTTTGCGTATGGGACGCTGAGCGGCCATGTCGAGTCGGGTGAGGAACGCTTTTTAGTCGAAAAGGAGCACGATGACAGCGTGCATTACGACATCCGCGCCTTCTCACGGCCGCGGCACGTACTCACCAAACTGGGCTATCCCTACGTTCGTTATTTGCAGAAGCAATTTGTGCGAGCATCGGGGGCCCGTATGCGGCAGGCCGCGCAGGCTCGAGGGGGTGAGCCGCTTATTGAGAGGTAACATTTCGCTGGCCTTCGATGAACGCTGTGCCATTTCGGGAGCCGATGGCAACCGGTCACCGATATGACCCGTTGGTCGGCAAGACCGGTGCGGTTCTATTGAAGGTTTCCAAAACCCTCATCCGGCCTTCGGCCGCCTTCTCCCGCGGGGAGAAGGGTTTGATCCAACGACATTCGTGAAGGGCGTGCTTAGTTGCAGCAGGCTGAGGTGGTTTAGAACTTCGGCGGCTTCGGAGCGGCCACGCCTGGGGGCGGAATGTAAGGGGGAGGTTGGTGCGACTCGTTCAAGGCCAGGCCGAACTTGCGGCCCAACTCCCACTTAGCCCGCGACTCGAACGGCGTGCCGGCGTGTTCGACGATGATTTGTCGAAAGGTGGCCTCGGCCGTGTCGCGGCGGTCGCTGTTAATCGCTTCGGTGAGCATTTCGTCGCGGCCGCTAAAGTCCCAGCGGTTGGTGGGGCGAGAGGGACCGAGCACGTTCTTGATGGGCTTGGGCTGCTGCATGAAGGCTTCGAGGTAGGCACCGTACTCATACATCCGCACTTCGTAGGAGAGGACCTGGGCGTAGATCATGTCGAAGTTGGCGCGCCAGCGGGGGCTGGCCTCTTTGGCGCGCAACGGCTTGACCTGTTCCAAGGCCTTTTCGGCCTCTTGCAGGTAGATGATGATCCGCTTGGCTTGCTCCATGCTCTCGCGGGCTTGCGAGGCGAATTGGGGCGGCTCGATGCTGAAGGTCATGCGGGGCTCGAGTTGCCGCGCGACGGCTTTGTTCCAAGGGTTCAGGTCGGCGATGATCTTCCAAATCACGGCCCGCATCTCCGACTTGTCGCGCTCGACGGCATAATCGGCACGGGAACTCAGGTCGGGCAGATAGGGGCGCATCGACTCGAGCGCGTACTTGCGGTTGTCGCGGTTGAGCAACTGCACTTCGGGACTGGGGAGCAAGAAGAACACGCCCCCGGTTTGTCGGGCCATGCGGGCCTGTTCATAGGGGCCAAAGCCGCTGGCCTGGGCATCGTTGCGGCGACGAAAGCCTTCCCATTGCAATTGCTCGGGGAAGGGGGTTTCCGGACCACGATCGATTTGCAGGTAGTAGTTGCCGAATTGGGGCTTTTCCGGATCGCGCCACACCATGTAGGCATACGGATAGCCGAACACGCTCTCGCGGCCAAGAACATAGATCGGGCAGCGGGCCGCCTTGGCCTCGGCGATGGTCGATTCGAGGTACTGTACATTCGTGGCCGGGTCGCCGCTCTCGTCGGTGACCATGACCATGATCATTTGCCGGCCCCCTTGCGAGGCGTAGCCGCGGAAGCGATTGAGCGCCTGGCTCACGGCCTGGCACTGCATTTCATCGCCCGACGGGTCGTTTTGAATCCCGTCGATCGCGGCCATGATCTTCTCATTATCCGAGGTCGGCTGTTGCAAGTGGACCGTAAAGCCCTTGCCGTAGCTGCACACCGCGGTTTGCAACGCATCGCCACGGGCTGAAGCCGACAAACCGAGCTCTTGATACACACGGTCGATGCGGGTGCCAATTTCGACCCGATCGTCTTCCATGCTTTGCGACTCGTCCATCAACCAAACGACGAGCACTTTGCCCTTGGCGAGCCGGTTGAGAATTTCTTGCGTGATGCGGTCCATGGCTTCGGCATACGAGTCGGCAATCGCGGCGGCCTCGCCGAGTGTGCCCTCGGGGAGTTCTTGCGAGAGGTGTTTGCCGTTGGAGGCGAAGACGTTCACCTCGCCCACCTCGACTTTGACTTCGGTGCTGACCGTACTGACGGCGGTTTGGGTCATTTGCTGAGGTTCGGCCAAGGCCGAGACCGCCCCCTGGGCCCCCATCGTGGCCGAGACGGCGGTGGAGACGAGCGCCAGTTCTTTGCTCGGCTTGATCTCGTCGTCCAAGACCTGCTGCACGACCTCGTCGGGGCGCTCTTCGACGCTCGAGACGATTTCTTGCTTGACGCTTTTGTCGACGACCGGCAGCAGCCACAAGCCCATCAGAATGAGGACGGCCATGTGGACGAACATCGACGAGGCGCAAGCCGTGGCGATGTAGATGGTCGAGCGGCGCAGCCATGAGGCCGCATCTTCATCTTCGTACTCGCCATCGTCACCTGACTCGTCGTCGGCATCCGCGGACTCGTCCAGCGGGCCCGACTCCGGCTTGGCCGCAGTCTTTTTGGCCGGCGGAGCAGGGCTCTGCGCGGCGGCAGCCGAGGCGGGTTGCTTGACGTCGTCTGGATTGAGCTCAGTGCTCACAGTGGGAAGCCTCCTGAAAAGTCGACGAGCGACGCTACGTCCAACATCGTCCGACAGAGTGCCGTCCGATGCGGGGTATTTGTTCTCTGTTTCTGTTGGTCAGCGAGTGGCTCGTGAACGTGCCAGCAGAACGCCAGCCGAGCCCGCCTGACGAACAATCAAATCGAGGTTAGCTTACCAATAAAAGTCGTTGCAGGTCAAGTTTTTATGGTCACCAAGACGCCTTCGGCTCGAGATCCTCGTCGGGCTCGCTCCGGAGCGTCTCGGCGGACCTGCTGACCTCGCCACAAGAATGGAATCGGACTCCGCGTGGCTTTTATTGCAGGCCATGTCGCCGATCGGGCCGAAGGGGGTGTTTTCGTGGAGAGAGTGTGCCGGTCGCGGTGTGTTTAGGGGGTCCCGGGGCGGAGCCGGGACGGCGATGTTGGTCAGCCCCACCCTTGGCATGCCGCTCAAGAGACCCTAGTTTGGGACGTTATGGAACGTGAATTCATCGAGTGGCTTCGCGGTCGAGTCCCGCCACATCGGCTATTGCCGTTGGGGATCGGCGACGACGCGGCCGTGCTCGAATGGCCGGCCGATCGGGTGGTCGTGACCACCGACGTGATCACGGACCAGGTCGATTTTCGCCTGGGAGAATGCGACCCCCGGCAGATTGGCCGCAAGGCGCTGGCCGTGAACCTGAGCGATCTCTCGGCGATGGCGGCCGTGCCGCGCGGCGTGGTCGTCGGGCTCGTGCTGCCACGTCACGACGCGCTCAAGCTGGCCCAGGAATTATATGAAGGGCTGTTGCCACTGGCCGAGCAGTATGACTTGGCGGTGGCCGGTGGCGACACGAACTGCTGGGATGGCCCATTGGTCGTGTCGGTGACGGCGATCGGATCACCGACCGAGCGTGGCGTGTTGCGCCGCGACGGGGCTCGGCCGGGAGACCGGATCGTGGTCACGGGGTCGTTCGGCGGCAGCCTATTGGGGCACCACTTTGACTTCACGCCGCGCGTCTGCGAGGCGCTGCGGCTGCACGAGCGGTACGAACTCCACGCGGCAATGGACTGTAGCGACGGCCTGTCGCTCGACGTGTCGCGGCTGGCTGCCGCGAGCGGTTGCGGCGCATGCCTCGACGTGGCCCAAATTCCCATCGCGGCCGCGGCACGGCAACTCGCTGCCGAGCAGCGCGACGCACGGACCGCGCTCGAACATGCCCTTGGCGACGGCGAAGATTTTGAGTTGATCCTGGCCCTGCCGCCGCAAGAATGTGAACGATTGCTCGCCGAGCAACCGCTGGAGGTACCGCTGACGCAGATCGGCGAGTTCGTCGCAGAGCGAGGCCTCTGGCAACGCGACGCCGCGGGCAAGCGGACTCCGCTCACCCCACGAGGATTCGAACACGCATGAGCGCGACGAGCTGGACGGTGGACGTGGCGGACGAGGCGGCCACCGAACGGTTGGCGACCGAACTCGGCGCGTCGCTCGGCGCGCGGGCATTGATCACGCTCGATGGCCCGCTGGGGGCCGGCAAGACTCGCTTTGTCCGGGGCTTGGCCGTGGCCCTCGAGATCGATCCACGCAACGTGTCGAGCCCGACGTTCACGCTGGTGCATGAGTACCCAGGCCGACGGCCGCTGATTCACCTCGATGCCTATCGGTTACGTTCGCCCGAGGAGTTGCTCGACCTGGGCATTGACGATTACCTAGCGGTCGATGGCTGGGTGGTGATTGAATGGGGGGAGCGAGTCGAGCGGGTTTTGCCCGCTGAGCGGTGGGCGGTGCGGATCGACGTGACGGGCGAGACGTCGCGGCGATTCACGCTGACGCGACACCATGCCTCGGGGTGATGGCGCGTGAGCGCCTGAAAAGTTCGTAGAGGCTCGACTTGGGTTGAAAAGGGATGGTGCGCAAGGGTGGCTGGCGTTTTGCGAAGCAAAACCCGGCTCACTTCGAGGCGGAGTCAACCGTCACTCGCCGGGTTTTGCGTTGCAAAACGCCAGCCACCCATCGGGGCGATTCGCGACACCATGACTCGGGGTGATGGCGTTCGCCTGGGCGCATGAGAAAGCCCAGCGGGAGAAGGGGGGCCGTCCCGCTGGGCTTCGACGTCAAGACCGTGGAGCGTGCGACACTCTACGGTTTCACGATCGTCAGTTTGGCGTCGAGAATCTTTCCGATCCGCTCGGCGCTCTCTTGGAAGTGAGCCCGCGTGTAGGTGTCGAGTTTATTGTCGGCTTCGAGCACCTTGTTGAGTTTCTTCTGCAAGGCCGAGAGTTCGGCATAGGCCACGCTCTGGCAGTCCTCGGGCGTGTCGCGTTGCGCGCCCAGTGCAATGCCGCCGAGCCGCTTGAGGTACAGCCGTTGCAAGTTGCGTCGCAGGCTGCCGACCGCCGGCTTGCGGTTGGTGTACTCGCCCGGCTTGAGCGTGTCGACTTCGGAGAAGATCGACTTGGTCAACTCGCCGATCAGTTCGGCGGCGGTGAGCGCGTCTTGATTGGCGGGGACCTTCAACTCGGCGTCGTGCAGCCGGGTGAGGGTCAGCGACGAGAGCATCTGGTCGAGAACCCGATTCTGCCACATGGCAATGATGTCGTGGATCGGATAGTCGAGCCGCGACAAGTCGAACGTGCCCCAGTGGCTCCAGCGTGAAGCGGCCAACTGGTTATACACCTCGGGCGAGACGTTGAACGGCTTGTCGCCGAGCAGCTTCTCCTGCACGAACTTAAGCGCCTCGCGTTGCTTGGCGGCGGGCACGACCACGAACGGTGCCTTGCCGTTGGCGTCTCCCTTGTGCGCGCGGTTGACTTCCAAGCCGCCGACAAACCGCGAGGCAAAATAGGTCGCGGTGCCGTAGTTGCCCAGCAACACGCCGAAGGCTTGACGAGCCCGCTGGAAACCGTCCCCTTCCTTGGTCACTTTGTCGACGATGTTCGGCAGAATCTCGCCGATCAATTGCGTGCGCTGCTTGGCGTACTCGACGGGGTCTTTGCCCAGGTCGAAGCGATTCGAGTACGGGTCGCTGTCGATGCCGCGGGTATCCTCGTCGGTGGCATAGGTGAGCATGGGCTCGCCGCTGCGCGAGGCAATCTTCTGCAACGCCTCGGCTTCGCCGCCGCTGAACGGCTTGTAGCCGTACTCGATCGCCCACAGGTCATAGGGTCCGACCGTGGTCGAGTAGAAGTCGCCTTGCTTTTGTCCCTTGGGAACCAAATTGACCGGCGTGTAGTCCATGACCGAGCCGGTGAGCCCGATGTCCTTGGTCTTTTCGCGGTCTTGGATGTCGGTGAGGCTGAGGATGGTGCTGCTCTTGAAGTTGTGCCGCAGGCCGAGCGTATGGCCGACCTCGTGCATGGTGACTTCCTTGAGTCCTTGCATGATCATCTTCTCTTGGACCTTGGCGCTCTGGGCGGCGTCGGTCGTGGCGGCGAGTGCCGCGGCAGCCAAGGCCATTTCTCGCGACATGCCGCGATGCAGCTCGCAACGGCAGTTATGGCCGTGTCGATGCATGAGCGGAATGCGAAGCTGTTCGTCTTCGTAGCTGGCAATGTCCAACGGCCCACCGGTCAAACCGGCGACGCTCTGGGGCGTGTAGATTTCGTACTCACGCCGCCAGAACTGGATAAAGTCGGCGTCGAAAATAATGTCGGCGTCGAGAATCTGGCCGGTCATCGGATTGACGCGGCTCGGGCCCATCGCAAAACCGGCACTCGCGGTGATCCAGCGAAACGTGTTGTAGTTGATATCTTCCGGATCCCAATCGGCATTGTCCGGTTGCTGACGGACCTCGATCGCGTCGACGAACCCGGCCTTCTCGTAGGCCTTGTTCCACTCCAAGATGCCGTCGCGAATGGCCGAGCGGTACTGGTAGGGGACCGTCTTCTCGATCCAGAACACGATCGGCTTTTTCGGCGGCGACATTTCGGCCGCCGGGTCGGCCTTCTGCAAATCCCAACGATTGATATAGCGCACAAACCGGTCGCCGTCGTATTTCTTCGAATAGTCTTTGACCACCGTCAAGAAATAGCCCACCCGGTCGTCGGCCACGCGCGGCTGATAACCGGTCTCGGGCAACAGGCTGATCGAGTAGTGAATGTTGATCGTCGCGCCGCGGCTGTCGGGCACGGTGTCGAGGTTGAGCTGTCCGCCCGAGGCGTAGGTGGCAGCCACTTCCAACTCGACGTTGTCCTTAAAACCCTTAACACTGTGCCAGGTCGACTTGCTGCCCGAGAAAATAAAGCCCGGCAGGACCATCGAGATTTGCGGCAAGTCGCTCATGAAGATCTGCGACAGATCGACGACATACGCGCCGCTGGGCGAGGTGGTCATGATCGGCAAGGCAAACAACACGCTGTCGGTGTAGGCGAGCCGGACCGCTTTCTCTTCCGGGCTTCCCTTGTTGGCCTTAAAGCGAACGTTGCGACGCACGACCTGAATGTTCTCGTCGACCTTGCGGAAGTTCCAGAGCCAGTCGTCGCCAAAGCCCCAGGTCATGCCGCCCAGCAGCATCCCCTCGCCAATGCCGCGCGCGATCGAGGTCAGCACGATAAAGTCGCGATTGAGATGCGAGCTGGGCAACTCGGCCAGCAGGCGATTATCTTTGCGATGCAGCTTGATGAGCCCGTCGATCGGTACGAAATCCTTGGTCGCCTCCGAGAAGGGCGGATACTTGGGGCGTGGAACAGGTGCCGCGGCAGCAGCTGCCGGCGCGGCCGTCTTGCTGTCGCCGGCGCTTTGATACGCGCCAACCGGAGCACCGAGCGCCAGGATCATTACGCTGGGAACCAACCATCGCAGTGTTGTCGACATCCTCATCGTGGGTCTCTTTCGCGTATGCTGTCGGTAGAGGGGGGAAGGTCTTTTGATTCTGGCTCGCTCGATTCGTGCGCAAGCTCTCATAGCCCAAGGGGCAGACCGTCAAATATAACCTAATCTATCCGTTTTGCGAGAAGCGGTTTGTTTAGTTGACCGGCAAACTCGGCTTAACCAACCCAACCATCATGACGACCCCGGAAATCGAACCGCTCGTGCTCAGGGCGTATGCCCCCGATTGCCAGCCCTCGTCGGGCGATTTCCTCGGCAGCGGAGGGGGGTTCAGCGGCTCGCAACTCTGGCGGCTCGACACGCCACGCGGCCGATTGTGTCTCCGCCGTTGGGGGGCTGCGACCGATGTTCGTGACCAACTCGTGTTCATCCAGCGGGTGCTGCAACACGCCGCGGGACAGGGCTTTCGCCTCGCGCCCCTCTCCATCGCGACGCTCGCCGGAGCCGGTTGGGTCGAGCACGCCGGACACATCTGGGAGCTCGTGCCGTGGTTGGCGGGCGAGGTCGACCAGCGGATCCCACCCCACGACGCACGATTGACCGCCGCCCTGCTCGCGCTCGCCGAGTTCCATCACGCGACCCTCTCGTTTAGGGCCGACCGCTGCAACCTTGGACCGTCGCCCGGGCTCATCGAGCGGCGCGATCGACTCACCCAATTGCTCCAAGGACGGTGGCAACGGTGCGTCGACGCCTTGCAGCCGACCGACGATCCGAGCTTCGATCATGCCGCGCGGGTCTGCCTCGATGCATTTCCGCGACGCGCTCCGGCGTTGCTCAAAGATTTGCAGCGCGTCGTCGATCGGCCGTTGGCTTTGCAGCCGTGTATTCGTGACGTGTGGCGCGAGCATGTGTTATTCACGGGGGACACGGTCAGCGGCCTGATCGACTACGGCGGCATGCGTTGGGAGACCATCGCGATCGACGTTGCCCGCCTGACCGGCAGCTTGGTCGAGAACGACATCGCGGCTTGGCACATTGCCCTGGCGGTTTACGACTCGGCTCGGCCTTTAACCCCGCAGGAACGCGAACTCGTCCCGCTCTTCGATCGCTGCAACGTGCTGTTGTCCGGTTTGAGTTGGATCGAGTGGCTGTTCATCGAGCGACGGTCGTTCGCCGACCGCGCCGCGATCACCAAGCGTTTGCAGCACTTTGCCCGCCGGCTGTCGAGCTGAACGGTTCCCTTCTCCCTTTGAGAGCGGAACCTGCGCGAGGCTCTCGTCGGCTATCTCATCTGCTCGATGATCCACTGGGCCGCTTGGCGTAAATCGGCGCAGACGAAATCGGCCTGCGCGTCCCCCCGCGCGTGCACCTCGGCACCGTAGCCGGTCGTGACCAGGATCGTCCGCGCACCCACCGCCTGACCGAGTTCGATATCGAGCGCCTTGTCGCCGATCATCACGCTCTCACGCGGGTCGAACTGCAACTCGCGCACGGCCTGCTCGATCATGCCGGGGCGCGGCTTGCGGCAGTCGCATTGCTCGTCGGGCGTGTGTGGACAAAGATAGATCCCGGCAAAGCTGACTCCATAGGGCGCGAGCAACTCGACGAGCCGGTCGTGAATGCGTCGCACGTCGTCGACGGTGAACCAGCCGCGGCCGACCCCCGATTGATTCGTGACCACCAGCAGCTTCCAGCCCGCGGCGAGCAACAGCCGCAGCCCCTCGCCCACTCCGCTCAGCAACTCGACCCCAGCCGGATCGGCGAGATAATTTTTCTCGACGATGAGCGTCCCGTCACGATCGAGCAGCACATAACGGTCCGCGGCCATGAGTCGACTACCCAGCGCTGAGGGATCGCGATAACAACGCGGACCGTGCTCGATGATTACGTTTTGACAATGTCGCCGTAGGTGCTGTCGACGATGGCGCGCAACTCGGCCCGTTCGGCGGCAGGGACCTGAAAGTGCTCGAACGTCTGGTGCAGGTCGTCGATGAACGACACCCATTCGCCTGGCGTGATGTCGAGATGCTCGTGCGAGTCACGCATCGATCGGCCCGTGTACTTTTGCGGGCCCCCGGTGGCCCAGCAGACCATCTCGGTGACCAGATATTTGAACCCGGCGCGCGAGACGCGATGATGCGCCTCGTCGACTTTCGGGTTGGCGTTCAGCCGGGGGTCATCCATCACGCGGTCGATAAAGTCGTCGACCACGGCGGCGATCGAGTACACGCCGCCGAGGCGTTCGTAAAGGCTGGGCATCGTGCAAACTCCAAGGTTGTTGAGGAGCGGCCGATTCTACAGGGGAATCGAGGTCACATTCAACGCAGGAAAGTCGACCAGCGCGAGCGAGTGCGGATTCGCACGGTAGAGCGCGCCGGGATTCAGGACCAGCGTGCGGCCGACGAGTTGCTGCCGAGCTTCGTGCGTGTGTCCGTAGCAGACCAGGTCGTAGTCGCCCGATCGGCAGGCGTGCGCGAACGTGGCGGCATCATCGCTGTGCAGAAACGCGACGCGGCGCCCCTCGATGAGCAGCGAGCCAAAGGCCTCGTGACAGGTCTGTCCCGCCTGGGCGATGGCCTGCCGCAGGGCGTCACGATCGTCGTCGCAATTGCCGAACACGAAATGCGTGGGCCACCGCTTGAAGAGCGGCACGATGTCGACCGACCCGATGTCGCCGCAGTGCAAGACACGGTGTACGTCAAGTCCTTCGAGCATCCGAATGGCGTCGAGGCAGTAGCCAACATGTCCGTGCGTGTCACTCACCACGGCCAGCCTCAATGGCGGCGGCAGCTCAGGCATCTTCCCCTCCCGTGAAGTAGTCGCTATGGTTGCGGCTGGATTTTCTTCCCCCTGAGACCGTGCTTGCCCGGTGCCATGACCATTGTAGCCGAAAGTTTCGCTAATTTACCCGTCGTGTTGAGTGTGCTCGCCGTGGTGGTCGTGGTCGCTTGGCTGGGCGTCGCTCGGTACGCCCATTGTACCCTTGCCCAGGTCCCTTTCTACCTGGCCAATCTCACCGCGACGCGGCTGCTGTGGCGCGCCCAGGTGATTGGCCGCGTGCCGTTTGGTCATGGCCAAGGGGCGGTAATCGTGTGTAATCACCGTGGGCCGGTCGATCCCGCGTTCATTGCCTTGGCCGTGCATCGGCCCGTGCATTGGATGGTGGCCAAAGAATACTGCGAGGGGGGCCTTTACGGCCTGCTGCTACGGATCCTTGAAGTGATCCCGGTCAATCGCGGAGGCATCGACACGGCGTCGACCAAGCTGGCGGTGCGATTAGCGGCCGAGGGGGGCTTGGTCGGCATGTTCCCCGAGGGCCGACTCAACACGACCGATCAGGTCATGCTGCCCGGCCGGCCTGGCGCGGCGCTCGTGGCTTTGCGGGCTCGGGTCCCCATCGTGCCGTGCTATCTCCAGGACTCGCCGAACGATCAACGTCCGTTCGGCTTCTTGCTGCAGCGCTGTCATACGAAGCTGATCGTGGGGGAGCCGATCGATTTGTCCCCTTGGTACGATCAGGCGAGCGATCGCGGTGTGCAGCAGCAGATCACGCTGCGGTTTATGAAAGAGATTGCGCGTCTTGGCGGCTATCCCGACTTCGAGCCACAGTTGGCTGGCCGGAATTGGAAGACCGACGGCGAACAGGTCGACGCGCAATAGCAGCGGAGGTGCCCCGGACATTCTCCGATCGCGACCGTAAAGTCGGGAATGACGTTGCCCCTCAGAGCCAGCGCTCACCCAGAGTGCGCGCTAGCCCTGTCATTCAAGGCTTTGGGAAGCCCAACATGTCGGCTCCTGTATGAGCTGCGCAACTCGCCTCGAAAGTGCTCGTGGGCGATAGGATGCCTGAAGTCGGGCTAGTGCTGCAAGCGTTTGTACTTGAAGCGATGCGGCTGGTCGGCTTCCATGCCCATGCGATGCTTGAGTTGCTCATGATAGGCCTGGAAGTTTCCTTCGCACCAATGGACGTAGCCGTCCCCTTCGAAGGCCAGGATGTGCGTGGCGAGACGATCGAGGAACCAACGATCGTGGCTGATCACGACCACGCAGCCGGCAAAATTCGTGATCGCCTCTTCGAGCGCCCGCAGCGTGTCGACATCGAGGTCGTTGGTCGGTTCGTCCAGTAGCAGCACGTTGCAGCCGCGTCGCAGCAGCTTGGCAAGATGCACGCGATTGCGTTCACCGCCGGAGAGTTGACCCACGAGCTTCTGTTGATCGGTCCCTTGAAAATTGAAGCGGGCGACGTACGAGCGGCTGTTGAGCTTGCGCGTGCCGAACTCGATATTGTCGTAGCCGCCAGAAATCTCTTCGTAGACGGTCTTCTCAGGATCGAGCGCGTCGCGGTTCTGATCGACATAGCCCAACTCGACCGTGGTGCCGACGCGCAGTTCTCCGCTGTCGGGCTGCTCCTGGCCGACGATCATCTTGAACAAGGTCGTCTTGCCGACGCCGTTGGGGCCAATCACGCCGACGATGCCGCCGGGGGGCAAACGAAAGCTGAGGTTGTCGATCAGCACGCGGTCGTCGAACCCCTTGTTGACATTCTTGAACTCGACGACCAACTCGCCGAGGTGCTTGCCCGAGGGGATCTGGATTTCGAGTTCCTGTTCGCGATCTTCCTTGGCATCGGCTTCGAGCTTGTCGAAGCTGGCCATGCGGGCCTTGCTCTTGGCCTGCCGGGCCTTGGGGGCCATGCGAATCCATTCGAGTTCGCGTTCGAGCGTCTTTTGCCGCGCCGAGGCTTGCCGTTCTTCGACGCGCAGGCGTTCTTGCTTTTGCAGCAGCCACGAGGAGTAATTTCCCTCGAAGGGGAACCCGCGGCCGCGATCAAGTTCCAAAATCCACTGCGCGACGTTGTCGAGGAAGTAACGATCGTGGGTCACGGCAACGACCGTCCCTTGATAGTCGGCCAAGGTCCGTTCGAGCCACTGCACGCTTTCCGCGTCGAGATGGTTGGTTGGCTCGTCGAGCAGCAGCAGGTCGGGTTTTTGCAACAGGATTTTACAGAGCGCCACGCGGCGTCGTTCGCCGCCAGAGAGCTTGTTCACGTCGGCGTCGGCCGGAGGCAACTGCATGGCGTCCATCGCAATTTCCAACTGCCGGTCAACCTCCCAGGCGTTGATCAGATCGATCTGATCTTGGAGCCGGGCCTGCTCCTTGAGGAGCTTTTCCATTTCAGCATCGGTGGCGACCTCGCCGAACTTGGCGTTCACCTCGTCGAATTTTTGCAGCAGGAGTCGCACCGGCGCGAGGGCCTCTTCGACGTTCCCCAGCACGTCCTTCTCGGGGTTGAGCTGCGGTTCTTGCGAGACATAGCCCACGCTGAAGCCGTCGGTGAGTCGGGCCTCGCCCTCGTAGGCCGTGTCGACGCCCCCCATGATGCGCAGCAGGGTGCTTTTGCCCGAGCCGTTCTTGCCGAGCACGCCGATTTTTGCTCCCGGATAGAACGAGAGCCAAATCTCCTTAAGGACCTCTTTTTGGCCGTGCTTCTTCGACAAATTGCAGATCTGATAGATGTAGTTTTGACCCATGAATCGCTCGTAAATCTCAGGAACAGGCCGACTCGGACGGTGGCAATGGGGCATTCTACCAATTGCGGCGTTGCTCGGGCAGGGGCTGCCTCGCGAGGCGGATGCGTTAGCGTCGCAAGGGCTGAGGGAGCTCGGCCACGTCGAGTTTCTCCAACAGGCCGCGGCAGGCCATGTTGCCGGGCTCGATCGACAGGGCTTGCGCGATCGCCTCGCGCGCTTGCGCGCCGTGGCCGACGCGGAGCTGCGCCTCGGCCAGTTGGTAGAGCAGTTCGGGGGTGGGGGGCGCACGGTCACGCGCGGTGCTCAGCACGTCGACCGCCTCGTTGTTGCGTTGCAGCGCCAGCAAGGCAAGTCCCTGGTAGTACATGATCTGCTGGGGCTCTTCTCCGGGCGGATACGAATCGACCAGGGTTTGCAAATTGGCCAGCGCGCGTTGGGGCTCGCCGATTTGCTGGTACGTCTGCGCCAACTCGAGCAGCAGTTCGCGCTGATGGGGCTCGTAACTGAGCGCGCGATGATAATGGGCCAGCGCCCCACGCAGGTCCCCTTTCTGCCGCGCGTAGCAGCCCTCGATGAGCCAAGCGCTCGCCGAACGCGGATTCAGTTGCAACGCGCGCTGGGCCGACACATGGGCCGCCGCCAGATCGTTCACCGCCAGCTCCACCTCGGCGCGGCGCACCCAGGCGGCGAAATCGTCGGGCGACTGCTCCAGGGCTTTGGTCAATTGCGCGAGCGCCTCGCGGCGATGCCCTTGCTTGTAAAGCGCTTCGGCATAGCGGCGTCGGGCTTCGGTGTCGATCGGGCAGGTCGCCACCGCCTTCGAGAGCAGTGCGTCGGCGTTCTGCAAATCGCCGCGCTCCAGGGCGACCAGTCCCTGCTGCGAGAGTTGTCGACACTGGAGCAACGAGCGCGGCACCGGTCCATCGTTGCCCGTCCAGCGGCAGCCCAGCGTGCCGAGCAGGTTCGTAAAGAGCAAGGTGAGGTAGGAGCAGATCGCCAGCCGTGTCGCCGCGCGGCGACGAACCACGATCAGCTGGGCAGACCCCAGTTCTTGGCGCGAAAACATTCAGCGTCCTCACGCGGCTAGCGTGACACTCCCCACGAGGGGGCGTACCGTAGCAAAATCAGCCGGCCCGAACAAGCCGAGCCCCAGCCCCTTACCGCCTTGGACCGCACGGCTTACGATAGCTCTTCGACCCTTTCGATCGCCCTACATGAGAGTGCTGCCATGCCAGCCGTGTTTGATAAGCTCGGCATCCGTTTTATGTACCCCGACAACTGGACGCTCGATGAGAGCGATGCCGTGGCCGGTGAGCAGTCGGTCACGGTGTACACCCCCGGCGGGTCGTTCTGGACCATCCGCCTGCATGCCCGCGAGATCGAACCGCGCGACCTGGTCGACGCGGCGCTGGTCACCATGCAAACGGAGTACCAGCAGGTCGATGCCGAGCCCTTTGAGAAAACACAGGGTGACTATCAGATCGTTGGCTGCGAGATGAATTTTTATTATCTCGATCTGACCAACACAGCCATCGTGCAAGGCTTTCGCACCGCGCAGGCCACACTGCTGATCCTGTGCCAAGCCGATGACCGAGAGTTTGCGCAAATTGGGCGGATCTTCGAGGCCATGACCTACAGTCTGCTAGAGAACCGGCCGTAAAATTTACACGGTAAAATTTACACGCCTGCCGCTAGCACAATCCAGCGGCAATCCTACATGAGTGCTATTGATATCAATCGCACCAACGACTTACAGACAAAACCAAAACCGCTAGCAGCCTATTGGCACGCGAAGTGCTTTAAGAGTGTTCATCATCGAGCGACCAGCCGGTCGTCCGCATCGATTAACAAACACCGTGCATCTTAGACTTTGGGCCAGCCGAACCAGGTTGGTTATCGCCCGCCACGGGCCACGAGCATTTTTACACGGTGATGGGCCCGGTCGGTTAATCCCGCAGCACCGACCGGGCCCTTTTTTTGTTTGCCATCAGCGCACACTCGGGTGGCCGCGATTGATCTCCCCTGCCCGCGGCCATGCTCCTCTTGAGGAGCGAAAATGACTTCCGATATACTGGATGCCAACGGAGTTCTATTCGCAGTGTATGTCGCAGAGGTGCCCTGATGGCCATGACCACGGAAGAGACGATCGAACAAATCGGAGCGGCGGCGGGCAAGGTGTGGCACGCCCTGGACGAGCATGGCCCGCTCAGTCAGGCCAAGCTCGTCAAGGAAGTCGACTTGCCGCGCGACCTGGTGATGCAGGCCGTCGGCTGGCTGGCCCGTGAAGACAAGCTGACGATCGACGAGTCGCGCAGCAAGGTCGTCGCGCTCAAAGAGCCCGGTTATTGATCGCGGCTCAAAAGCTTGGCAGCTCAAAAGCTTGGCAGCTCAAAAGCTTGGCAGCTCAAAAGCTTGAGCTTGATTGCCGCGCGGTGACGCATGGGTCGCGATAAGGTTGGCTGCGTTGGGGTCAAATCCCGGCCAGACGCTCTTTGCTGTCGCCGAACTCGCTGAGCTCCAGGCCCATGCGGTCCATGATTGACAGATACAAGCTGCAAAGCTTGCGACGGTCGTTGCCCGAGTTCAGGTAATCGAGCGAGCGGCCTGTCTTCAGCGCGCCCCCCAAGCCGCCGGCCAGCACGAGCGGCACCTGATTGCTGTTGTGCGCGTTCCAATGCTCGGAGACGAACATCAAGCACGAGTTGTCGAGCACCGTCGCGTCCCCTTCTTGCATGTGGGCGAGCCGGTCGACCAAGTAGGCGTACTGCTCGACGTGGCATTGGACGATCGCCTGGTACTCGGGCCCCGTGTTTGAATGGGAGTAGCTGTGGTGATCGTCGCGGATGTTGAGCGCAGGGTAGACCTGGCCCGACAAGTCACGCGACAGCAGCAGCGACGCGACCCGAGAGCGATCGGTCTGAAAAGCCAGTGCGATGATGTCGCTCATCAGCCGAGCGTAGTCGCGGAAGTCCTTGGGCTGTCCGGCCGGGGGTCGTTGCCCCTCGAGTTCGACCTTTGGGCCATCGTCGTTCTGGCGGCGATTGAGGCGTTGCAGCCGCTGCTCGACCTCGCGGACCGACGTGAGGTACTCGTCGATTTTAACCTGATCGGAGTGGCTCACTCGTTGACGCAACGCGGCGGCCTCCTCGCGCACCTGATCGAGGATGCTCCCTTGCAGTTTGCCGGTCTGGCTGCCGAACAGGCTGTCGAAGGCCAGTGACGGATACAGTTCGATGGGCACCGGCGAGTTGGGGCTCTGCCACGAGATGTGCGAGGCGTAGATCATCGAGTACTGGCTCTCGTGGAAGCCGCTGACGGGCTGCTCGCAGCCGAGCACCAAGCTGGGGAGAAAGGTTTCGTCCTCGAAGTGCTTGGCGAGCTTTTGATCCATGCTGATGCCGCCTTGGATCACGCGGCCGCGCTGCAAAGCGATGCCCGAGAGAATGTTCCCCGCACATTTGGCGTGTCCGCCGCCGGCGTGCTGATTGAACAGGCCGTTGATGACGTTGAGCTTGTCCTTGTAGCGCTCAAGCGGCGCGAGGCTCGCGCCGAGTTCCATCGCGGCACCGTCCCCTTTCGACCACCAGATGGGCGGCGAGATGCCGTCGCCGATGAACATGCAGGCGAACCGCTTGGGAGCGGGCGTGCGGCTGGAAGTGAATTCGCCCCCCCAGAGGTGCGCGGCCTCAAGCCACGGCAACGACACCGACAAGCCCAAGCCCTTGAGCAGCACACGGCGGGACAAATTGCGATCCGCGTTCATCGTCGTTCATTCTCCCTGTTGGGTGGATCGAAAGCGGTCGAGCGTAAAGTCGCGGCACCGCTGCTGGCGGAACTGCGGACTGCACACCACGGTCTCGAACAATGTGTGAAAACGATAACCGTCCTGACGGAGGGCCTGTTGCATCTGCTCTAACAATGCTTGATCGGACAATTCCAGCGACCGCCCTAACGCATAGCCCAGAAACTTATGACACAGCGTCTTGATAAAGTCGTCGTTGCGGTGGGCCTGTAAGTATTGCAAAAACTGCGGCACGCCGCGAGAGAGTTCTCCCGACGGGAGCTCGACCACGTTGTCGACCGCCCGGCCGGCAAGGTCCTTCGTGCGGGTTTTGCCGATCGGATCGAACCCTTCCATCGACAGCCCGATGGGGTCGAATCGCCGATGACAGCGGGCACAGGCCTCGACGTCGGTGTGCTGGGCAAGCAACTGGCGGATCGTCTTGCCGTCGGTTTCGGTCTCCTTGGCCGGCAAGACCGCCACATTGGCCGGGGGCGGAGGGATGTGCTCGCCCAGGATCTTGTGCACGACCCAAAAGCCCCGTTTGACCGGGCTGGTGCGTTGCGGTTGCGAGTTGATCGTCAGAAAGACGGCCATTCCCAGCACACCGCCCCGACCGTGTTGTTGAATCCCATCGACGCGCTGCCACTCCCCTTGCTCGGCCTGATAAGGCCAGCCGTAGTGATTGGCCAACGACTTGTTCACAAACGTCGTGTCGCCGTACAGCACGTCGGTCACCGGCCGATTGTTTTGCATCAGATACGCAATGAGTCGGACCGGCTCTTCGAACATCGCTTGCTTGAGCGTGTCGTTGAAGGCGGGGAACACCTGCCGGTCGACCGACTCTTCGCCTGCAAACTCGCGAAAACGCAACCATTGCCCAAAAAACTCGAGTGCCACGCCGCTCACCTTGGGGTCGGCCAGCATGCGCCGCGTTTGTTGCCGCAGCGTCGCCTCATCGGTGAGCTTGCCGGCCTGGGCGAGCGTGATGAGCTCGGCGTCGGGCATGGACGACCAGAGGAAATAACTCAACCGCGAGGCCAACGCGACGTCCGAGAGCGGCTGGACCGTGTCTCCCTCGGGTGGCACGGCGATGCGGCAACAAAAGTGTGGCGAAACAAGCACGCTCGTCACCACGCCGCGCACCGCCTGCTCGATTCCGTACTCCGCTTGCTGACAGGTCGACTCGTAAAACGCTTCGATCCGCCGCACTTCCTCCGGCGTCAACGGACGCCGATAGGCACGCTCGGCGAACTCGAGCAGTTGCCGCATGTAGATCGGCTTCGCTTGGGCATATTGGTCGCCGCGCCGCTTAAGGCCCTGGCGAATCTCGCTGAAGAACAAATGAATCGGATGCTCCGTCAACTTGGGATCGTCCAGCTTCACGCCCGATCGGGCCAGGTACGCCCGCTCGAAGCGTTCGAGCGTCGCGTCTTTGACCAGCTCGGGGTCTTCTTCCTTGAACTCGTTGAAGTCGGCGTGCTTGAGAAAGTTTCGCTCGCTCCGCTCGAAGAATACGAATCCGCGAAGCATTTTTTCCATCACGCCGGTCGAGAAGTACAGCTCGTCCCAAAGGCGATTCAACTCGCGATTCTCGTCGTCGCTGAGCACCCACTGACAGAGTGGCCGATCGTCGCGAAAAAAGCCTTCGATAAGATGGAAGCCCGCCGACAGCCCGCGCGTGCCGTCGACATACACGAACCGGTTGGGAAACGTCTGGCAAAGCCGAGTGCTCGATGCGCGAAAGTCCTGGGCAAGTTTGCTCGCGGGATCAATCAGCAACGTCGCGAACTCGTTGGGCGCGGCGGGCCGGTTGGCCACGGTCAGACGCACAGCCGACTGACGCGTATGTTCGCGATCGAGCGTCGCCGTGACGAAGAAGCGAATGTCCTGCCGATTGCCCAATGCCGCCGTCGGGACGGTGATGACCAGCGGCGCGGCGGTCGAAATCGCGACGCTGCTCGCGCCGATGGCGTGACCGAGCGGATGCTGGCCGACGTTGAGTTGCTTGAGCTGCTCCGGAGCGTGCGCCTCCAGCAGTTTGATGAGCGACAGACTCTGGTTGTTGAGCGGCCGATAACTCTCGGGCGACTGCGGGCTAAAATTCATCTCGCTGAGGATGACGTACGACGGTTCCGCCGCGGCCGAGAAATTCGCGGCTTGCACGTGAATCTCGACCGATGTTTGTTTGGACAACTGTTGATACTCGACATGAAGCAACCGACCTTGGGCGATCAGCGACTCATCAAAAGCATGGCGGGCGGCCGCGGATTGCTTGCGCCGATCCATATGCTGCACCGGGGCATTGCCGGCGTTCGAGACGATGGCCGCCGTCTCCTTGACACACAACTGCTTGCTGGCGCGGCGGATCGAATCAGCGAGCACACGGACTTGATTGCCTAGCGCCGCAGGAGGCACGGGCTGCATTAAATCAGTCGGCGGGGGCAACGCCCGCCACGCACGCTGAATCGCGCCCAGATAAAACGGTTCGTCGAGGACGCCGCCTTGGAGCGTCTCCCAAAGCAATCGCAGATACTTCGGACTGAGCTTGTGCTCGACAGCCCATGACTCGATGGAGGTCGACTGCCGCGCGGCAACTCGATGGCGAAACGACCACGCGGCGGTGAGGTATGTTTCGTACTCAACGTCATGCTCTTCGTAGAAGCGAATCACCGCCTGCTCGAACAGCTTGGCTTGGTCGGCAAACGTGACCACCGGATACGGCGCAAAACGCAGCCCCGACGGAGTCAGCGCGACGTGCTCGGCCACGTGCTGCGCCGCGGCATAATACTTTTTGAAAAGATTGGGCGAGATGACGAGCGCTTCGCCCGTGTTGTTAAAGCCTTCGCCCGAGGCGGGATCGAGCGGAAACGAATCGGCCGGCCGGATGTCGACCCCCGTCAGGTCGCGGATCGTGTAGTTGAACTCGGCGTTCGTGAGTCGCCGGGGAAGCACGACCCCCGGGTCGCCCGAGAGCTTCTTGGCTTCGGCCGTCATGATCGACTCGATCGCGCGAAGCGCCTCGGCTCGCTGAACCGCCGTGGGTTGCCGGGCCTTCGCTGGCGGCATCTCTTCCTTCTTCAGAAAGGTGATGACGTGCTCCCATTGGCGAAAATTCTCGGCCACCGCCGCGCTCGACGTGTACCGCGTCAGATCCAATTCCCCTTCGCTCTTTTTCGAGTGATGACACTCGACACAGTAGCGCTGCAAGAATGGAACCACCTGCTGCTGAAACGGGTCTTGGGCGACGAGCGGAGGCGACACCCCGACCACCAGCACACACACCAACATGACAACAGTCCGCATGAACAACTCTCAGCAGGGGCGGGATCGAGCGACAGGGGGGATGCGAACAACGCTCGCCAGGCAAGGCAGGTCACCGTCTGATTGTAGTCAACCGCAAGCGCGCCTGCACGCCAACGCCTCGCGGCCGTAATCTCGCCCGACGTGGACTCATGCCCGCACGCTAATGCGTTTGAATTTCGATCATAAACGTCTGTCAAATATGTAGTTAGGCGCGATTGTCGAAACATCCGTCCCCGGGGCAAAAAGTCTCGGCCGAGTCACCCTCGTAAACCGATAGTTGACATGCGTACACTATCGAGCTACTCTTGCCGCGCCCAGGACAAAACCGAGTACCCCCATGTCACAACTCGTCGCGCATCTCGACGCCGACTGCTTTTATGTCTCCGCGGAGCGGGTCCGCGACGGGTTCCTACGCGAGAAGCCCGTCGGGGTGCTGGGCAATCAGGGGGCCTGCGTCATTGCCAAGAGCTACGAGATGAAACGCTCCGGCGTGAAAACCGGCGAACCGATTTGGGAGGCCGTCAAGAAATGTCCCGAGGGCATCTACATCAAACGCGACTTTCGCTGGTACGAAGCCGTGAGCCGAGAAATGCTCAGCATCGTGCGCCAGCGGTCTCCGTGTGTCGAATACTACTCGATCGACGAGTTTTTTCTGACCGTGGACGACCCTCAGCCAGAACGTTTCGCGCAAGTGATTCAGCACGAGATTTTACAGCGCGTTGGCGTGCCGGTCACGATTGGCATTGCGCGCACCAAGACCCTGGCCAAGCTGGTGTCGGATACCGCCAAGCCGTTTGGAGCCTTGGCGCTGATCGGCGAACAGGCCGAGCACGATTTGCTCGCGGCGCGGCCGGCATCCGACATCACGGGCATTGCCAACCGCCGAGCCGCGACGCTGGCAAACTACGGCATCGTGACATGCCTGGACTTCACGGCGGCGCAACCCGCACTGATCCGTCGGTTGCTGACGGTCGTCGGCGAAAAACTCTGGTATGAGTTGCGCGGCGAGAAGACGATGCCCATCCAAACACAACGACCGCCCCACAAAATGATCTCGCGCGGCGGGTCGATCGGCAATCCGTCGGCTGATCCCGCGGTGCAATGGGCGTGGTTGGTGCGCAATCTGGAACGTCTCATCGAGGTGCTCGACTATCATGGCGTGATGGTGGGCAAGCTGATGTTGATTCTTGAATACAAGGGGGGACCCACGCGCTCATTTGCCGTCAGCTTCGACGCGCCGACGAATCGTTACGACGTGTTGCTGGCCGCGGCTCGCGCACTGTGGCAGCACACCCAAGCGGCCGGCGCGTTGTACCGAATGCACTACATCGCCAGCGCGCTCCAGTACCCCGGCCCACGACAGCTCAGTCTGTTCGACCCACCGCCGCGTCCAGATCGACGCCTGGTCTCTCTGATGCGCGAGGTCAACACGCTCCACGGTCGATTTGCGCTGCGCAGCGCGGCGACCCTGCCGCTGGTGGAAATTTATGCCGACGACGCGCACGGCTACGACATTTGTGACATTCACGGCAAAACGTGCTTTTAGGTGCTGCGATGGACGGAATTGCGATTCCCTGGGCTGACGTGCCCCTGGAACTCATCGAGCAGCATCGGTTGAGCCGACTCCTGCATGAGCGCGGCGGCGAGCGCGAGTTGCGATTCTTGCGGCGCGTGCCCGAGGCCGTCTTGCCCGTCTGGCACGATGGCTTGCTGCGGATCGTGTCGTGGGGCTCCCGATCAGGACGATTGCCACGCAGTGGCTACACCTGGTTGCGAACCGTCGAGGCGGGTGAGTGGGCGGCCTACCATGCCGAACCGGTGACGGTGCCAGCCAGCGCCGGCTTGCACAACGGGGTCTGGTATCGCATCCGCCAAGGAGTTCGGGGCTTGTACGCCGAGTGCGCCGGAGTCTCGGCCGTGTACGTGATGGTCGAGCCGGCGAGTTACTACTACCGGACGATGACTCGAGCCGAGCGCATGCCGGCGCTGCTTGGCGAACGGATCTAAAAAAGGGCGCAATCGGAATGCATGTCATGCTGTTGCCACGCAACGGGCATGTACGCTGCCATTCCCTTGCAATGCCTCGTCCTTCCCCTTGCAATATGTCGTCATTCCCCTTGCAATGCCTCGTCATACCCTTGCAATATGTCGTCATTCCCGCGCAGGCGGGAATCCAGGAGTGCGTCATTCCCGAGCGACCATGTACACTGGATGCCCGCCTACACTGGATGCCCGCCTACACTGGATGCCCGCCTAC
>CAZZBK010000101.1:0-22553 GCA_964652155.1 uncultured Planctomycetaceae bacterium
GCTTCCAGCCTGCGCCGAGATCCTCGTCGAACGAGATGCACTCTCCAGCCTTCAGGGAATAAACGCTGCCTCGCACACCGGTGGGGGCGTCCTTCACGGCGCTGGTGCAACTGCCGATGCTCGCAAAGAGTAGCCCCTGATAGACGGTCAGGCTCGTGACCCGAGTCCAATTGTTGATCTCTTCGCGTACGGGGTCGGTCGGTGGGCCGGGTTCCCAACCAGGCGGCGAGAAGAATTTGTGCAACGACGTCCAGCCTCGATCGTCGTCATACCGCGACACTTCGCCGCGCGGGATCGCTCCAGCGAAGAGCTTGCCGTTATAGACCGTCAAAGCGTTGATCTCCGTGCCGTCACCCAAACGTCCGCGATCGGCCCATTGCTCGCCCACTTGATGCTCGACGACTCGCGCCTCTGGCCACATGCCGGCGAGGAGCTTGCCTCGGAAGACTTCCAGCGAATGCACTTGAAGAAACGGCTTTTGATCGCGTGGCGTGTGGCCGATCGGAGTGCCGGCGAATTCCCAAGTGCGTCCATCAAAGGCGTAGACGTTCGGGTAGCCGACATACAACTTGCCGTCGTGAACCGCCATTGCGTGGGGGTAGCAGTTCTTCGGCGGCTCGGCGGGTAAGCTGCCCGCGACGGACCAATTCGTCCCACCCTCCCAGGCATAGACGCGATACGGGCGGCCGGTCCATTGCTTCTCGCCTGGCGGAGGCAACCCGCGATCACCGCCGACGTACAGTTTCCCGCCGTACGTCGCCATGCAGTTGATGCGCAGCATCTCACTGGGCTGGCCGCAATCGGTCCACGTCGTGCCGCCTTCGTAACGATAGACGCGAGCGGGCGCATACTCGCCGGAGAAGACTCGGGTCCAGTCATACGTCGAAGTCCCCGCGTACAAGTTCCCCTGATGGACAATGAGCCCCATGACGCCGGTCGTCTTATGCGGTCCAACGCGACCACAGTCGATCCACTTCTTCGCACCGGCATAACGAAAGACGTGACACCAGTCGGCTTCGACTTGCGCGTCGATAATGGCGGCATAGAGGTGGCCGTTGAACACCGTCAGCGAGTTACTGACATAGTTGCTCGTCGGACTGGGACGACCACAATCCTGCCACTGACCGAGCTTCGCGTTATCGATACCGAAGTAAACGTGCCGGTCATCTCCGGAAGATTGGTAGCCGCCGGAACTCGCCTTGAGGTTCAACGTCACGCCACGCCGTGCCTGCGGATCGTAGAAGCTGAAGACATCCCCCAGCGTGTCATCGACGATCTGCTCGGTGTGTACCCAAGCCGAGATTGTGAAGTCCCCTTGTCCCAGATGAAGCGACTCACGACTCGGAACTTCGACATAGGCGGAGCGTCCATCGAAGCGGCCGGTCTTCAGCTCGACGCCGTGGTTCGTGCCGTGATTGTTCTGCCCCGACGAGTCGCGACAGTCTCCTTGCAGCTTCCAATAGCCGACGAGGTCGCGTTGCAACGCGAGCGCTGCTGTCGTCTCTGGCGGCCCGGCCGGCAGCACGTCATCGGCGATGAGCCAATCGCAACTGATGGCGAACGATGCCACGAGTAACATCCATCGCTGCGTCATAATGTCCATTTCTTATTCGCAGTGCTGTACTGACCAACGAAGAATTCTGCCATTGAGTGATCCGGTTAACTCTTCCTGCCGCTGTTCTGGTCCACCGATCTCCGTGCCATGCTGAGTGTCACGACATTCTGGACTTTCGTGCGCGAGTTCTCGCCATTCTAGCCCAGGCCGGTTCCGGCTTGGGAGACCTGAGCCGTGGTTTCTCCGCGAGTCCAACGTTTTAGCTCCGCTTTTCAGCCGGCCAAGTTCAGATCATAGCTGCTGGGTTTTCAGCTTTGACGTCTACGATCATTCGTTGCCACATCTGCCGTTGCTTGCCCCAGCTCGGCATGGCCGCGATCGGCCGCAACTGCTTTTCCGTGAGCGGATTTCGACCGTGTTCAATGGTCGGCAGGAATAGGATTTCCTCCTGCAAGTCGGGGGCGAGGTACAGCAGGTTCATGATCTGCGTCAGCCGCGCTCGGGTCCATCATGGCCGGCATACGTTTCTGAGTCACGCACTCGCCGGTGGTCGCACGTTGGCTGAAGTTCGCGACGCCGCAGGGCATGCAAACGTCACTGTCACCAGCGGGTATCTACACGCCGGCGTGAATGACGACGAACCGCTGGGTAGATTGTTTGGGTGAATGACCTCTGAATCTCGTACTTTTGGCATGGAAATTTCGATTACCCTCGCCTCCTTGGCCACCTGTACGAGACCGAAGATGAATCGCAGCGATGGCCCGAGTTGCATGACGCGATTCGCGCGGCGCGCAAAGCCTATCAGCGCGAGGGTACGCTACCGGATTTCGCCGCGCTGGCCCAGCTTGTGGCGCACTGCGGCCACGCCACACCTGCGGGATGAACCCGGCGCCGCGCGCAACAAGCGACCGTATCGGCCTAACACGCAGGACAGCGTCATGCCTGACGCAACAACGAAAAAAGCCCGTCAGGTGGGCAGAAACCTGACGGCCTAATTGCGAGACTTCTTGTCGCGATACGGAGGCGACTCGGCCAACGCGAACAACACCACCTCTTCGCCGGTGGTCGTGCTGATATCATGGTGCAGGCTCACGACGGGGATACCGGTGGCGGCTTGGACAGTGGCTTCGAGCGCAGCGCGACCGATCTCGATGAGCTGTGTACGCACTTGCTTGAGCAGATCGCGGCCTTTCTCGGGCGGCAGGGTTTGTACCAAGTGCTGCTCGGCTGCCGTGAGCACACCTTTCAGACGCACGACAACCAGATCACCCAGCACAAAAGCCTGAATGTCCTTAGGCCCGCGGCCCATGAATTCTTGTTCAAAACTTGAAATTCCCTGACAGATCAAGGCTTCGATCTCACCGATCGTTTTCATGGCCTACTCCAACATTGCTTGTACACAAAACCATCGAGAGCAAAATCGACGAAGACACCGGTGTACGACGGAACGAGACTCGCAAAGCTCTCATGTCTGATGTGCGATCATTGTAATCGATCACGTAATGGAGCGAATCTGTCGAAATAAATAAAACTGATAGATGTCATTGCATTTGCAAATAACAGGCGTACAATTCGGCCAGTCGAGGTGAGAAAAGTCCAAGTCTTCGCCTTGATGCTTCCGGATGACTACATAAAGCGCAAACCAGCTCCACGCTGGCAGGCGCGTTAAACGAGTAAGCCGACGCGATGGAATACCCCTTAGGTGTTCCGCCGCGTCGGCTTTTTTCGTGCCCTGATCGTGCGAGCGATACCGATCGCTCTGTGGAGAACGACGCCATGAGTCCGACCAATCTAACGGTCGTCCAGCAAATTGCCGAGGTGGTCAGCAACTTTCAGCAGCAATGCACAGGGCACACACCGCAAGCGGTCAGCGTCGTGTTGAGCGAAGACACCCTTGTGATCACGCTGCACGGAGCACTCACTGCTGCCGAACAAGCGTTGTCAAAAACGGCTCACGGCGCCGCGCAGGTCCAGGAGTTTCATCGTCAGTTGTTCGCGAATTCGTCAGAAGAATTGCGTAACGAGATCAATCGCATTTCAGGTCGTGTGGTTCAGCAAGCGGCCGCCGAAGTGGAACCATCCACTGGTTCCATCGTTCATGCGTTCACGACCGGCACGATGGTGCAGGTCTTTTTGCTCAAGCCCGACGCTTCCTCGGCTATTGCCGGTAAGAAGCCATCGGTGCGCCCCTGAAGAGAGGAGATTTCATCCATGTTAGTACTCTCCAGAAAACCGCTCGAGGCGGTGGTCATCGGAGATCCAGACCGCTTCGAGCGGATATTGAAAGTCACGGTACTCGATATCAAAGGGTGCCGCGTCCGGCTTGGCTTCGAAGTTGCGGAGGACATTCCCGTCCATCGAAGTGAGGTTTGGGAACGCATTCAACAAGGCGTTCTGCCCAGGCGAGTCACGCTCGACGTCGAGTAATCGTGCTTAGTGAACGTGCTTTACGTGGTCAGTTCCGCGCAGGGCATCGGCCCAAGTTGGGTCATTGGTTCAAGTTCTTTGAAAGGAGTCCCGCTTATGATTCGAAAACTATTGTCCTTGGCGATCGTTGCCGCAGTCTTCACGTATGCCATCGGCAGCTCGGATGCCGAGGCGCGCTGTCGTCGCTGGGGTCGCCGTTGTCACCAAACCAGTCATTGCTATAGCGGTGTCTACCACAGCGCTAATTGTCAATTGTCCTGCAATCAGTCGGCATGTGCCCATTGCAGTCCGTAACGCAGGTGCGATGTGCGTGTTGGACGTGCATCGCGCATGCCCAACCGGTTTGCTGATCAGTTCCGCAGCCATGGGGTGGAGCAGGCAACTGCTCCACCTCGACCGGTTTCAGATTTCTCTGCTTTTACGAACTCCACGCAACCCAACAGCGCGATGGTCACCATCGCGCGACAATCGCCATCGCCCGCGGCGGATATTGCCGACGATCGCAAATATGCGACACCATTCGATCAATGTCCGCTCGTTCAGACACAGTTTTTAGCTCACAACGTACAACTCACACGGAGACGATAGTTATGAAATACACGACATGGCTTGCCACACTCATGTGCAGCCTCGCAGTTTCACTCAATTCGGTCGGTTTGCTCGCTCACAGCACAGCCGGGGCAGAGGAGATCGCCCAACTCGGTATTGACGGCGGAAGTAAGGGGGACGGCGAGGGCAATCGCGGTAAGGGCGGTGGTGGCAATAAGCAAGGTAGTGGTAGCGGCGGCGTGCAGGGCGGCGGACCATCATCTCGCGGTGACAAAACACCGCAGTCGAACAACGGCAGTCGTGTGCAAGTTCCCTCGGACGTGAAGACGCAGCAACCGCTCAACGCTGGTCAACCGCAAAACATCAATCGCTCGCCATCACTCAGTCGGCCGAACCTTCGACCAACGCAAAAGCCGGTCGTTGCCCCAAGAGTCCAAGGTCAATCGGCAGACGGTACGCGATTGCCTCTGCCTGGCGCGAACGATCGCGGCAATCCAGGTGTGCGCAACAATCTTAGCGTCGGCTCGGAACTGAAACTAAACGGAGGCAACGCCGCCGGCATCAACCATCGACCGTTTGTCGGCAACACCGTCAATCTCGATGGTCGAAGCATCAATATCGGCAGCAACGCATACCAACCCGCCTACTCGCGCCACTCAGGCTATCACGGCTTTTGGAATGGTAACCGTGGCTATGGCGTCGGCTCGGAAGTGGTAAACAACCTTGGCTACGGCCCTGGATCGAACAATGTGAACTTCGGTGCCTATGGTATCGGCTGGGGCTTAGGACTCGGCAATAATCTTGGCTACAACAATGGTAACGGTGGTTACGGCGGATATGGCTATCAGCCGTTTGGCTGGGGTCTAGGGGGCTGGGGACTCGGCTCGCTGATGTACAACAGTGGCTACCTCGGTTACTCGAACCCGTATTACAGCAACTCCGGTGCGTTGGGCCACAATTACTCGCAACCGATTCCGGTGGCCTATAACACTGCGTACCAAGTTGCTCATCCCGATCCCAACTCGGCCGAAGAATTGTTGAACGCAGCCGATGCCGCCTTTCAACAGAACGACTTCGACAAGGCGCTCGATCTCGCGGATCAGGGAGTCAAGCAGTATCCCGACGATGCCGTGTTTCACGAGTTCCGCGCACTCGTACTGTTTGCCCGAAGCGATTATCAACAGGCGGCAGCGGCCATCCACTCGGTCTTGGCTATCGGCCCAGGCTGGGACTGGACCACGCTCAGCAGCATGTACGCCAGCGTCGACGTCTACACCGGTCAGCTTCGCACGTTGGAAGCATTTACGAAAGCAAACCCACAAGACGCCGGCTCTCGGTTCTTGCTAGCGTATCACTATCTCAGCTGCGGACACACGGCCGATGCTGCTCGCCATTTGACACAGGTCGTCAAGCTGATGCCGGCCGATCGGATCGCAGCGGACGTGTTGCGAATGGTCGCGGCTCCGATGACAAACGCAACGCCCGGGGCAGCACCATCACCACCGTCGAAAGAGTTGTCGACGACGATTGCGGAGACCAAGCCGATCAATCTGATGCTGTTGTTTGGCTCGTGGCAGGCTGCTCGGCCCAATGGCTCGACCTTCCAGCTAAAGCTAACCGACGACGCGATGTTCACTTGGAGTTTCGCGGCCAAGGATCAGAAGTCGCAAGAATTCAGCGGGAATTACACGCTCGACAAAAACATTCTCGTGCTGGAACGCAAGGATGGCGGCTCGTTGATCGCCCAGGTTACACCCGATGGCAACGGCAAGTTCAATTTCAAGTTGGTCGGCGCGCCGGGCGATGACTCGGGGCTCGACTTTCACAAGTAAATGATCGCCGAGACTCAATGAACCTCAACGGAGTGATACGACATGTCAAGTCTTGGTTTTCTCTCTTTGTTCGCGGCCCTGACGCTGGGCCTCTCAGCCTTCGGAGTCGAAATGCCTGACGTCTGGACCCGCGAGAAAACCGCGTTCGTGGCTCTGCTGAGTGTGGCCCTCGTTTCATTTGCCGGAAGCATGGTGCAAAAGCCGTCACTGATGTGGCAAGTACTCGACGAACTGCAACGCAAACCTTTTCAGAACCCAACTCAACAGCCGTACCACGGCATAAACGGAGAGCACAATGATTGAAACAACTCACGGACGACATCAGGTTGACGACGTGTCACGCGAAGACCTCGTGACGTTTCTCAGCGAAGACCTTGCCAACGAGATGATCGCCCGATATCGACAGCGCGTGCTGCAATGTGAGCAACTCGATGAGTACGCCCTAGGCGAGCAGGTTCGCGAAATTCTGGTAGACGAACAAGACCATCCAGTGGCGCTCGCCACGGCCTTGGGAGTTGACATTCCTGATGCCATGGTCCCCGGCGAGCAACCGTTCTCATGCGTACGTCAGATTCAGGCAAGCCGAACGTAGTCGGCAGCCGCAACGATCACCAACAACTCCCAAGCAACTTTTCTCTCACTCAAGGAATCACGATCATGAATTGGGAACAGATCCAAGGCGATTGGACACAAATGACCGGCAAGGTCAAAGAGCAATGGGGCAAACTCACCGACGACGACTTGACTGTCGCCGCGGGTCGCCGCGAGCAGCTCTCGGGCCTATTGCAACAGCGTTACGGCTACGCCAAAGAGCAAGCCGAGAAGCAGCTCGACGAGTTTACTCGCGCACTGAAGCATTAACTCGCCGTTGACAACGACTCGACTCGATTTCCCGGCCAATCTCGCTCTGAGTTGGCCTCGTCGGAACTCGAACCATCTCCAGGATAACTTGAAACATGAAAAGTACATTTGCCGGTTTCGCGTTAGTTGCTCTCACAGCCCTAGCGGGTTGTAGCCAAGGAACCCCGGGCGGACCGGGGACCACGGACAAGGCACCCACCTACGGTCAGGCCAACGACACGTTCAATCTGAGCGTTCCGCTGAAGACATCGACGGTTCAACAAGGGAAGCAGACCGAAACGATGATCGGTGTCAAGCGAGGTAAGAATTTCGACGAAGATATCTCTCTCAGGTTCACCGACATACCTCCGGGTGTGACGATCGAGCCAGGAAGCATGATGATCAAGCACGGCGACTCGGACGCGAAGTTCACATTCAAGGCGGGCGACAACGCTCCCATCGGTGACTTCCTGATCAAGATCACGGGCCATCCGACCAAAGGCAGCGACGCCGAGGTCGAGTACAAGCTCAAGATCGCCGCGAAAGACAGCTTCTCGCTCAGCGTGCCACGCATGTCGACCACCCTTAAACAAGGCGAGACGCAAACCGTCTCGATCGGCATCACGCGTGAAAAGGATTTTGATCAGGACGTGGCGCTCAAGTTTGGCGACATGCCGACCGGTGTGACGCTCAAGCCAGCTGCTCCGGTCATCAAGCATGGCGAGGGCGTGGCCCAATTGACCCTTACCGGCGCGAACGACGCTTCGCTCGGCAATTTTGCTATCCGCGTGACAGGTCATCCGAGTATCGGAGTCGAGAACTCGAACGAGTTCATACTTCTCGTGGTCAAAGAGTAACGTTATCCGCGTTGACTCGGTGAACTAATAAAGGAGATGGTCATGTTAGGAACGCTGTTACTAATCTTGCTGGTGTTAATGCTGGTGGGCACAGTGCCCAGATGGCCACACAGTCCCGATTGGGGGTACTACCCAAGTAGCGGCTTGGGCCTCGTGCTGATTGTGGTCGTCGTGCTCGTGTTACTTGGGCATGTTCGTATCGGTTGATCGAACGTAAGCTAATCCCCAGTTTTTTTATAAGGATTGGTATCATGAAGAGATTCTGTTCGTTGTTGTTCGTTCTCGCGATCATCGTGGGTGGCGTCGGTTATTACCGAGGCTGGCTCACCGTGAGCGGTAGTCGCGAGGCCGATGGCAATCAGCTCGACGTGAGTGTGAAGCTCAATCGGAATAAGGTACAAACCGATGTCGAGGCCTTCGATGCCCGGGCCCTGGAGTTGGGTCGAGAGGCGCATCAGAGCGTCAAGCAATTTGGCAAGCAGACCGGCGAACGCTCCGAACCGCAACCATAATAAGGCCTGCTTAATGCAGTCCAATAACGACAAGACATCAGACTCATTCCCGACCAAGGCGACAAATGCAAATGACCCCGCATCGTCATTCACAACCGCACGCGGTTCAATGCATTCGTGTGTTGATTGCTGATCCGGATCATCACCTGTTGGCCGAGTACTTGGCATATTCACGCCAAGGCTTTGAGGTCATCACAACCCGTAATGGTCTTGAATGTGTCGAGCGATTGCGCGAACAAGCCCCCGATGTGCTTGTGCTCGAGCCCGAGTTGCCCTGGGGCGGCGGCGATGGCGTGCTGGCGATGATGCATGACGAGCTTGACTTGGCTGACGTGCCGGTCATGGTGCTGTCGTCGTGTCGTGACCCGGCCATGATCCGTCGCGTGGGACGTTACCTCATTCGCGATTATTGCAGCAAGCCACTTTCGGCCAGTCAGTTGGTTTGCCGGGTTCGTACGTTGCTCGAAAACAATCCCCAAGAATCCGTGGTTGCCGCTGGCGAGACCAGTCTGTGGCGACATTGAGCGAATTCTAAACAAGATGCTGGGCGATAGTGCATCGGGCGAGCGGCCACGCACTAATGACGTCAAATACGTTTGAAATGGCAATGTAACGCGAGAAGCGGCTTGCTATTCGCGTAATTCGCCGTAGAATGCACGTAGGATTCGGATAACACATCGGAAGACTCACTGAAAAGCAGCTCGGTACGTCCGAGAGGCTAGTTACTAAGTAAGCCGACGTGGTGAAATACCCTTTGAGGTGTTCCACCACGTCGGCTTTTTTCGTGGCCTGAGCAAGCGTTCCGTCGCGAGCGAGCTACAGCTGGGAATGAACATGACGGCGTCTGGCGGGTTTTGACAACGATTCTACTGCATGTTCCACGGCGATCGCGCGCTGACATACTGTGTAACGTACATCGCGATAATGCCCGACGGACTTGTGCGTGACCTGTGTTATGCCCTCGCTTGCGACAGTGCGGTGTGGGTCGTGCATCCCCTGGAAGATGTCGCGCCCGAGCTGCCCCAAGAGTGGCGAAACCCTCGGTAATCAATCGCTTCGAGATTCACCCCATTTGTGAAAGTAACTCACCATGAATGCCAAAGCAGGAGTTTGGATCGATACCAAACAAGCTGTCGTTGTGCTGCTGACCGATGCCGGACAAGAACTCAACCGTATCAAGGCCTCGGACAAGCCGACGTGCGAGTCCAGCAATGCTCGCACTAAGCACTCCTACGCCTCCAGCGATTTTGTTCCCGAGATTCGTCGTGAACGAAAAATGGTCGAAGAGCGAAAGAAGGTTTTTGAAGAGGTGTTGGCATTGGTGCAAGGGGCCGACGCGCTGTTGATCCTTGGTCCCGGCAAGGCGAAAACCGAGTTCCGCAAGCACATCGTGGGCAAGAAGCTGCGCAGGCTGACACTCGAAATCGAGACGTCCGACAAGTTAACCGATCGCCAGTTAATGGCCAAGGTGGGTGAGCATTTCGTGACCAATACAAAGCACAATAAAGTGGTCGTTGCCGCCTCGACCAGACGGCCTGTCAAAGCAGCGCCAGTCAAACGAACGAAAAAGTCGAGCAAGTAGTCGACTCACACGGTTGATACCACCGCTGACAATATCCTATTCAACCCGTCCTTTTAAGGAGCTAGTCTCATGTTACGCATGGCCCTCTTGTTTTTGATCGTAGCCCTCGTGGCTGGTGTGCTCGGTTTCACCGGCGTTTATCTTGCCGCGGCCGAGATCGCACGCATCTTGTTCTTCATCTTCATCGTGTTGTTCTTGATCAGCGTGGTGACGCACGGCACTCGTCGTGTGAACGGTTAGCATCGTTCGCTCGTAGAAGTTCGCAGTCCCCGTGATTCCGCGCTGGTTTACCAGACCGTGTCTCACCCCGGATGAAGCCTATCGCAACAGCAGCACTTAATGAATGATCGCATCCGTCGATTGATGTCGTGGCGAAAATGCACTGGCAACGACCGCTCGCCGCAAACATCTGCTGACGAACTGCCGCTCCGTGGCGAACTGTTCAGCGTCGATCAACTCGAACGGCACGCTCGTATCATCGCAGGAACGCATCACCTAGCAGACGGGCGATCGTCTGACATGTTGCTGCCGAGATTGGCTGAGAACGAACAGGTACTAGTCGACACCTACGATCTAATCACTGCGGCGATGAAGCGAGATCGACGCATCTCGCCCGCCGCTGAGTGGCTGCTCGACAATTTCTACTTGATCGAAGAGCAAATTCGATCGACGCGCCGCTTGCTGCCCCGTTCGTACAGCGGCGAATTGCCACGCTTGCTCAACGGTGCTACGGCCCATTACCCCCGGGCCTATGCCATTGCGCTCGAACTCATCTCGCACACCGACGGTCGCATCGACACAGCAACGCTCGATGAGTTTGTGACCGCGTATCAATCGGTCACGCCACTCAAGCTGGGCGAATTGTGGGCTTTGCCGTTGATGTTGCGACTGGCGCTGATCGAGAATTTACGGCGTGTCGCCGCTCGAATCGCGCGAGGGCGATCCGATCGTGACCTCGCGGCCGATTGGGCCGAGAAGATGATCCAGACCGTCGAGCATAGCCCAACGGATCTCGTGCTCGTGCTGGCGGATCTCGCGCGCGCGAATCCCACGTTGTCCGGTGCCTTTCTGGCCGAGCTCACTCGACATCTACAAGGACAGAACCCGAACTTTGCATTTGCCAATAGCTGGCTCGAACATCGCTTGGCCGACCAGGGACTGACGACCGAAGTGCTCGTACTGGCCGAGGGTCAATCGCAAGCGGCGGATCAAGCTTCGGTGGGCAACAGTATCACCAGCCTGCGGTTTCTGAGCGTCAACGATTGGCCGAAGTTCGTCGCGGCTCAGAGCTTGGTCGAGCAAACGTTGTGTGGCGACCCGGCCGGAGTGTATGCCGAAATGGACTTCGCCACGCGCGACCGCTATCGCCACGCAGTCGAGGCGATTGCCCGTCGCTCGCAACATTCGGAATATGACGTGGCTCATCGCGCCATTCAACTTGCACAGGCAGAAGCGGTCGATCACCTTGATGGCCGAACGGCTCACGTCGGCTATTATCTTGTCGATCATGGTCGACCTGCGTTGGAGCGACTCGTCGGAATGCGGTTCACGCCGTCGGTGCTGATCGAGAAGTTTCGGCGAACGTTTCCGCTGTTCCTCTACATGTCGGCGATCCTGATCGCGATGTGGGCGTCGTTTAGTTGGTTGATTCGCGCCAGCGATCTGGCGTCGCTTGATTGGCGCTGGCAACTGGCGATTGCGGTTCCGGCACTCTGTTGTGCGGGACATTTGGGCATCGCAATTGTCAATTGGTTGACAACAAGGCTGATGAGTCCGCAGTCGTTGCCGCGAATGGATTTCCGTCACGGGATACCAAGCAAACATCGGACGTTGGTCGTGGTGCCAACGATGCTTTCGAGCACGGTGGGAGTTGAAAGATTGCTTGAATCGCTCGAAATCCGTTATCTGGCAAACCGCGAAATCAACCTGCATTTTGCATTGCTCACCGACCTGCTCGACGCCGCGACGGAAACGTTACCCGGCGATGCAGCGTTGGTGCGACTTGCACGCGAGGGAATCGAAGGTCTTAACGAAAAATATGCTTCCGACGACGGAGACAACTTCATTCTCTTGCATCGCAGTCGACGTTGGAACGGACAAGAGAACGTCTGGATGGGCTACGAACGCAAGCGCGGCAAACTTGCCGACTTGAACGCGACATTGCGTGGCGCACAGGGACGGTTTGCCGAGTTGGTCGGCGATCTCGCGGTGCTTGTCAGCGTGCGATATGTCATCACCCTCGATACCGACACCCAACTGCCGCGCGACGCTGCTCGCGAAATGATCGAAGCGATGGCCCATCCGTTGAATCGGCCCGTACTCGATTCGTCCGGCGGTCGCGTCATCGACGGCTATACTATTTTGCAGCCGCGTGTCGGTGTCAGTCTGCCAAGCGCTCAGCGTTCGTGGTTTGTTCGGATCTGTGGCGGCGATCCCGGCGTCGATCCGTATACCCGCGTGGTTTCAGATCTCTATCAAGACTTGTTCGGGGAAGGTTCGTTCATCGGCAAGGGCATTTACGACGTTGATTCGTTCGAGCAGTGTTGCGGCGACTTTCCCGAGAACGCGATCCTGAGCCACGACTTGCTCGAAAGCTGCTTTTCCCGCTCGGCATTGTTGAGCGACGTGATCTTGTACGAAGATTATCCTTCAAGCTATTTGGCCGATGTGGGTCGACGGCATCGCTGGATGCGTGGCGATTGGCAGATTGCGGCGTGGTTGCTCCCGCGCGTGCGGGGACTCGTCGCACGTAGCGTGCGCAATCCGATCTCAGCGCTCTCCTGGTGGAAGATATTCGACAATCTCCGCCGCAGCCTAGTCCCACCGGCGATGTTAACCCTGCTGTTGGTCGCGTGGTTCGTCGGCTCGTTCACGACGGCGCTCATGGCAACGATCTTTGTGGTCGCTGTCGTGACGTTGCCGACACTGTTGAATACCTTGGTCGACCTGGCGATCAAGCCGACCGATCTACCGATCATGACGCATCTCGCCACGACGGTGCTCGCGCTCGTTCGCCCGTTGGCCCAATGTGCGTTAACGCTGGTGTTCCTGCCGTTCGAAGCGTTCATTAGCCTCGACGCGATCGTGCGAACAACGACCCGCGTCCATTGGACCAAACGTAGACTATTGGAGTGGACCACGGCCAGCGAAGGGGATCGAAGCACACGATCGGATATCATCGGCTTCGGACGTTCGATGGTACTCGGCCCGGCGATTGCCGCCGCGGCGATCATTTGCCTGGCTCTCGTCCATTTCGACATACTCACGTTCGCCTGGCCGCTGCTCGGGTTGTGGCTCGTGTCTCCGGCGATCGGCTGGTGCCTGAGTCGGACGATCGCACCGCCGACAATCAATCTCTCCCGAGAGCAGCGGTTGTTCCTTCGTCGTATGTCACGGAAAACGTGGCGGTACTTCGAGACCTACGTCTCTACCGCCGACAACTGGCTGCCCCCGGATAACGTGCAATTCAACGGCGGCGAGATGATCGCCTCGCGCACGAGCCCGACAAACATTGGCATCGCGTTGCTCTCCGACTTGGCCGCGTATGACTTCGGCTATCTCGCAGTCTCCCGGTTGGTCGAGCGGACGCAGAACACGTTTGGCACACTCGCCAAGCTCGAACGCTATCGGGGCCACTTCTATAATTGGTATCACACGCGGACGCTCGCTCCGCTTGCGCCACGTTATGTCTCGACCGTCGACAGCGGCAACCTGGCTGGTCAGCTTCGTGTGCTCGCCAGTGGGTTCACGAAACTGATCGATACCGAGATTGTGCCGGGGCATCTCTTTCATGGCCTGCGCGATACGTTGTCCGTGTTGCTCGAGGAAGCACGCGTCAATCAGCGCGTGGGTGACGAGTCCAAGGCACCGCACATCGATGGCCACACGATACGCACGATCGAGCGACAGATCGAAGAACTTGACCGTCAGTTAGGCTCGTTGAGTGCAACGGCCACGTTTTTGCCCCGGTTGATCACGCTGGCAGGCGAGTTGCAAACGACATTGGTTCAACATGCCGAGTTAAAATGGTGGGCGGCCGCGTTCGAGCGAGCCTGTACGGAGCATCTGGCCGATACCCGCTTGCTCGCCGCGTGGGTCAGATTGCCGCCGGTACCCGAGGGGACATGGACGTTGGGACCGCCGGAGCAGGTGCAACGATTGAGTCAATTGCGTGGCCGACTCATGCAGCTCGACGCACCGCCTACCTTGCGCGCCATAGCCGGGCTGTCTGAGTCAATTGCTCCACTGCTGGATGAAATTCTGTCAGGGTTCGCTTCGATGAACGACAACCATTCTATGAGCGACGCGGGGACGATCGATTGGTTCGTGCAACTTCGTGAAGCGGTGAAAGAGTCGTCACAGAATGCCATCGCTCGGATCCGGTCGCTGGAACAGCTCACGGTTCAATGCCTGGAATTCACCGATATGGACTTTGAGTTTCTGCATCAAAAGTCTCGCAAGCTGTTCGCGATCGGCTACAACGTCAGCGAGAACCGCACCGACAGCGGTTGCTACGACCTGCTAGCCTCCGAAGCACGTTTGGGGAGTTTCATGCTCATCGCGCAAGGGGAACTCGGTCAGGAACATTGGTTCGCGCTCGGAAGACTGTTGACGAGCGCAGGCGGAACTCCGGCGCTGCTCAGTTGGAGTGGCTCGATGTTCGAGTACCTGATGCCGCTGCTCGTGATGCCGACGTATGAGAACACGCTGCTCGATCAAACGTATCGCGCTGTCGTGCGTCGACAGATCAATTATGGTCGACAACGTGGCGTGCCGTGGGGCATTTCCGAGTCGGGCTACAATCTGGTCGACCTGCATTCCAATTATCAGTACCGTGCGTTCGGAGTCCCGGGCCTGGGGCTCAAACGTGGACTGGCCGAGGATTTGGTGATCGCGCCGTATGCCACTGCCTTGGCGCTGATGGTCGCGCCCGATGCTGCTTGCCGCAATCTTGAACAACTCGCGGCAGATAATCGTGTCGGCGGCTATGGCTTTTACGAAGCGATTGACTACACACCGTCGCGATTGCCTCCTGGCGCAGATAGTGTCACCGTGCGGCAATTCATGGCCCATCACGTGGGCATGAGTCTGCTAGCGTTTGTCTATGTGCTGCTCGACAAGCCGATGCAACGACGCTTCGCCGCCGATCCGATGCTCCGCGCTGCCGATTTGTTGCTGCATGAACGGGTACCGAAAACCGCTGTCCCTGTGTTTCCTCATGCGGCAGAAGCGAATGTGACCCGCAGTGTGTCGGCCGAAGAGGCAGGCATGATGCGTGTGTTCACCGATCCCAACGGATCGGTGCCTGAGGCGCATCTCATCTCAAACGGCCAGTATCACGTCGCCATCACAAGTGCCGGCGGCGGCTACAGTCGCTGGCGCGATCTGGCTGTCACGCGATGGCGCGAAGATCCGACCCGCGATTGCTGGGGTTCATTCTGCTATCTGCGCGATCTCGACAGCGGCGCACTCTGGTCCACCGCCTGGCATCCAACGACCAAGACAGCCCGCGTGTACGAGGCGATCTTCACACAATCTCGGGCAGAGTTCCGTCGACAAGATGACCAGATCGAGACCCATACGCAAATCAGTGTCTCCTCGGAAGACGATCTCGAACTGAGGCGGGTCACGCTCACAAACCGTTCGGACCGTCCGCGGCGGATCGAGTTGACTAGCTATGCCGAGGTCGTGCTAGCCACTCAAGCGCAAGATGAATCGCATCCGGCGTTCAGTAATCTATTCGTGCAAACCGAAATCGTGCAAGCGCGTAATGCGATCTTCTGCACTCGTCGGCCGCGCTCCAGTGAAGAGCGACCGCCATGGCTGATTCACATGTTGACCACCACCGGCACGCCGATCGGCGATACGTCGTTCGAGACCGATCGCATGCGGTTCGTGGGACGTGGTCGCAATCTGGTCTCACCGCGCGCGTTTGACCAGGCGGGCCAACTCTCGAACACCGAGGGCTCGACGCTCGACCCCGTCGTCAGTATCCGGCACACGCTGCTGATTCAACCGAACGAGACGGTCCGTGTCGACATCGTCTCTGGCGTGGGCGAAACGCGCGCGGCCATCGTCGCCATGGCCGAGAAATATAGTGATCCTAATCTCGCGGACCGTGTCTTCGAGCTGGCCTGGACCCGCGGCTTGATTATGTTGCAGCAGTTGAACGCTTCAGAGACCGACGCCCAGGCGTATGGTCGCCTGTCGGGCTCGATCATCTATGCCTCGGCGCTCCGTCGCGCGAAAGCGAGCTTGCTGATCCGCAATCGGCGCGGACAGTCGGGCTTGTGGGGCTATGGTATCTCTGGCGATCTGCCGATTGTGCTGGTTCGCATCCGCGATCACGAAAGGATCGAACTCGTGCGGCAAGCGGTGCAGGCTCACGCCTACTGGCGCATGAAGGGGCTCATCGTCGACCTCGTGATCTGGAATGAAGATGACTCGGTCTATCGACAATCGCTGCAAGAGTCGATCATGGATGTCGTCGCGGCGAGTCCCGAGGCGGCGCTGGTTGACCGTCCGGGCGGCATTTTTGTGCGGCGCGGCGAGCAAATGTCGGACGAGGACCGTTCGTTGCTACAGACTGTGGCGCGCGTGGTGTTGCTCGACGATGCCGGAACGCTGATCGAACAAGTCGAACGTCGTGCGCGGCCCGAGGTGTCGGTTCCAACACTCAAGCCGGTCAAACGACGCTTGGAAACGATTGTCACGCCCGAACCTGCCCAACGCGATTTGGCTTACTTCAATGGCCTCGGTGGGTTCAGCCGAGATGGTCGCGAGTATGTCACCATTCTCACCTCGAACACGACGACGCCGGCCCCGTGGGTCAACGTGATCGCCAACGCTCAAATCGGTACCGTGATCTCAGAGAGCGGCAACGCCTACACTTGGGCCGAGAACAGCCACGAGTTCCGGCTCACGCCGTGGCACAACGACCCCGTCTCCGACAGTTGCGGTGAGGCGATCTATGTGCGTGACGAAGAGACCGGCCGGTTTTGGTCCCCTTCGCCATCGCCGGCTCGGGGCGCGAATACCTACATTGCCCGACATGGTTTCGGCTACAGTATCTTTGACTATTGCGAAGATGGCATCGTGACCGAACTGTGCATTTACGTCTCGATCGATTCGCCGGTCAAATTCGCACGGTTGAAAATCACGAACCGTTCGGGCCGACCGCGACAACTGTCGATCACGGGCTATTGGGAGTGGGTGCTGGGCGAGCGGCGGACCAAGACGTTGATGCATGTGATCACCGAGCAAGACCCAGCCACCGGCGCGCTCTTTGCGCGCAATCCGTACAGTCCCGAGTTCGCCGAGAAGATCGCGTTCGTCGACTGTAGCGAAACGGCCCGCAGTTTTACGGGCGATCGGGCAGAGTTTCTCGGCCGCAATGGTACCCCGGCCAACCCGGCTGCCATGCGACGCACACGACTCTCGAATCGCACCGGCGCGGGGCTCGATCCTTGTGCCGCGATCCAAACGCAACTCACGTTCGACGATCGCCAAGAGCGAATTATTGTATTCACGATCGGCGCAGCCAACGGCGACGACGAGGCGCGCCGACTCGTTCAGCGGTTCCGCGGCGAGGGGCACGCCCAAGAGTCGCTCGAAGGTGTGTGGCACTATTGGAGCCAAACGCTTGGCGCGGTGTACTGCGAAACCCCCGACCCGGCGGTCAACTTCTTGGCCAACGGCTGGTTGATCTATCAGACGCTGGTGTGTCGCTTGTGGGCGCGAACCGGCTTCTACCAATCGGGCGGCGCCTACGGTTTTCGTGACCAGTTGCAAGACGCGATGGCTTTGGTCCACGCCGAGCCTGGTTTATTGCGCGAACATTTGCTCCGAGCGGCAGCGCATCAGTTCCGCGAAGGAGACGTACAGCATTGGTGGCATCCGCCAGGCGGTCGAGGCGTGCGAACGCATTTCTCGGACGACTATCTCTGGCTGCCGCTGGCAATCTGTCGCTATGTGCAAATCACGGGCGATACGGGCGTGCTCGATGAACGAGTTCCATTTCTCAGCTCGCGCGCGTTGCATCCCGAAGAGGAGGCGAATTACGATCTGCCGCAGGTCTCGGACGACGTCGGTTCGCTGTACGAGCATGCGACTCGGGCTCTGGACCATGGCTTGAACTTCGGCGCTCATGGCCTGCCGTTGATGGGCTGCGGCGACTGGAACGACGGGATGAACCTCGTCGGCCAACATGGCCAAGGGGAAAGTGTCTGGCTCGCGTTCTTCTTATACGATGTTCTAATACAGTTTGCTCGCCTCGCGCAAAGCCGCGGCGACACGGTCACGGCCGATCGTTTCGTCGTCGACGCGGGACGCTTGCGTGGCAACATTGAACAGCATGGCTGGGATGGCGAGTGGTATCGACGTGCGTATTTCGACGATGGCACGCCGCTCGGCTCGACCGAGAACGCCGAATGCCAGATCGACGCGATTGCCCAAAGCTGGTCGATTCTCTCGGGGGCTGGCACTCAAGAGCGATCGCAAGTGGCTATGGAAAGTGTCGCGCGTCGCTTGGTCCGCCGCGATGCGAATTTGATCCAGTTACTCGACCCGCCGTTCGACAAATCGCAACTCGACCCGGGCTATATCAAAGGCTATGTTCCTGGCGTGCGCGAGAACGGCGGCCAGTACACGCATAGTGCGATCTGGACCGTGATGGCCTTCGCAGCGATGGGCGACATAGATCGAGCTTGGGAGTTGTTCGCAATGATCAACCCCATTAACCACGGAGACACGCCGCAAACGATTGCCAAGTATCGAGTCGAGCCGTATGTGATGGCTGCCGATATCTATGCCGTCGCCCCCCATGTCGGCCGCGGTGGTTGGACATGGTACACCGGTTCATCCGGCTGGATGTATCGCCTCATCACCGAGTCGCTCCTCGGCTTGCTCTTGGAAGTCGACACGTTGCATTTCACGCCCCGACCGCCGCGGCATTGGCCTTCGTTCAAGATTCACTATCGCTATCGCGAGACGTTTTATCACATCACGGTTCAAAACGGCGGCGAGGGTTCGACGATCCGACGACTTGCGCTCGACGGAATCGACCAGCCAGACCATGTCGTCCCGATGGTGAACGACAACATTAGCCACAATGTACTGATCGAGTTGATGTAAATTTCAATCGCTGATGTAAGTCGAAAGTCGCCAGAAATCTAAAATCCGAGCCATGCAGAAATGAGAACGCGGTTCGAAGGTGTCCTATGCCAGGTGCGTCGTGAAAGGTTTGTTGTTCCAGCGGGTGCAACTCCCGTCCCGGCAAAGGTCGTCCCAACCTGTTACGCCATGAGAAAAACAGAGAATGTTCACGAACAGGGTTCCTATCGGGGAGAGTTCCTTCCGCACCCCAGTTCGTCATCTCGAACTCGTACCGGGTAGCCCTCGCAGCGATTCTACTGGAGATGAGGGTGGAAAAATATTATTCTTACCACCCCGCCGGATTCGCCAGCGCCGTTCGCTGAGGTGAGTAGAGGGGATTCCAATCGGGCCCCGAATACTTTCGCCTTTGAGCCTCTGGAGGGCCTTCCCATGCAAGCGAGCATTGTTCTGATGGCTGTGAGCGCCGCGTTTTGCCTCGGGAGCGTTGCCCAGGCTGAGTCCGCCAAATTGTTCAGTACGGCCAACGACGCGCATGGGCGGGTTTGGATGTTCATCCCGGGCCGAACTGATCCTGTGCTCATTACCCACCAGCAGCCGCGGCTGCACCCGCTGCTAGCGGCATCGATTGCTAAGCCCCAGGTTGACCCAGCCTTCCTGACTCGCCCAAGCGAACCAGGTGCACGTCCGTCCATGCTGTACTCATCTGAGCAACCGCGTTTTGAAGCACCCCCTGCACAGCAGCATCAACAGCCGGCACCAACTCCGCCACGTCTAGGGGCAGAAACGTGGGTTGAGCCGCACTATAGCTCAACGCTACAAGAGGGCATGGCTCGGGGCGCGGCAGCACACCTCAACGCCCAAGCCAATATGTTGATGGCACAGACGCAAGCTTCGCAACATTGGGAACGACAGATGCTCACCCCGCTCCAAGTGGCGGTGCAAAAGACCGAACTCAACAATAAGCTCCGCCGGCTACAGCAGGAACAACGCCAAGGACAATCCCGGCAACCCGAAGTTATCCGGGAGGGCAACGAGCAGAATCTGGCTCGCCATGCGTGGCGCATCGCCGCTAACGGTATAATCACTTGGCCCGAATTTCTTCTTCAAGCTCAATACCATCAAGATACGGCAGCCTTTGAGCGCGAGATGGGCTTGTTAACGTCCACCGATCCAGGGCAAGCTTTTGCTGCTGCCGAACGAGCGGTTATAGCATGCGACCAACTGCGTAAGCGGCTACAGCAAGATTCGGCCAACACTTCGATTCGACAATTTTCAACCGCCCGAGCATTTCTGGAATGCCTGCACGACCTGTTGACCCACGTCACATCAGGGGCAGCCGATGAAAAGGGCGCCCAAAAATAGCGATCGCGGAACGTTTATATCGGCAGCTGGCCATGCAACGCCTCGTGCAGCCGACGACGTGCCGCCTGAAACCGCCGTCGGACATTGCGTTCGTCCATCTGCCACAAGCGAGCCACCTCGGCATACGATAGTTCGTGGTACCAGATTAGTTCAAAGGCTTCTCGCTCAGTATCTGGCAATTGCTCTACGGCGGTGTGAAACTCGGTCCACACCGACAACTGCTCGGGGTTCAAGGTGTTGTCGGACGGGGTTAAGTCCATTGATGAATGGTTGGTATCGGGTGGGCTCGCTAAACTGACCATGTCTCCACGCCGCTGATGGCGACGCGCTAAATCCGTCAACTCTCGGCGGATTTGCAACGCCGAAAGACGAAAGAAATCCTGGGCGGTGACCAAGCGTTTACGGACTTGCTCGTCATGCAATGCACGTAGCAGACGCTGATAAGTCGATGATAATAGATCGCCGGTCTCCTCGTTTAATCGTGGGTAAGAGCGGAGCATTTGGCGGGCGAGCTTATCGAGCCGACCTACGGCGTAGGTGATCAGCTCGTCGATCACCTGTCGAGAAGGTGTCTCTCCTTGGCGTAGCAGCTCGATCTGCCGCTGGATGACGAGCGTCGTATTGGACTCGGGCGGGTGATTCACGGCTTAGTTCTCGTAGCGTCAATCACTTTCACGAGCTCACCATCATGGGCGTTCCATGATCTTAACGTAAAGTTGTGGCTGCTGTTTCTGATCATATGCGCCTGATTAGAGCTAATGACTGCACCGACGGCTTGTAATTCACGTCAATCACGTAATTGAATGACGAAATAACCTTTTGCTTTGCTATATTTTAGATGGTTTCATTTTATTTTAAATGGTCGGCACGTACGATCCCAACACAAGACGGCACTTCCCCCACTGAGGATCCGAGTCCCGTCAGGACTAAAGGCAACACAATACACAGCATTTACATTATCATGTAATGTCATCGTTACTTGGCCGGTGGCCGCGTCCCAAAGCATAACGGTTTTATTACTTCCACTGACAACCCGAGACCCGTCAGGACTAAAGGCAACGCCATGCACACTATCCGTGTGCCCATGCATTGTGCATATATTCAGCCCGGAGGTCGCATCCCAGAGCTTGAGAGTTTTATCCCCGCTCGCACTGACAATCCGCTCCCCGTCAGGGCTAAAGGCTACACTATTCACATTATCCGTATGCCCATGCATTGTGCATACCTCCTGCCCGGAGGCCGCATCCCAGAGCTTGAGAGTTTTATCCCCGCTCGCACTGACAATCCGCTCCCCGTCAGGGCTAAAGGCTACACTATCCACATATTTCGTGTGCCCACGCAGAGTGCATATCTCCTGCCCGGAAACCGTATCCCAGAGCCTGAGAGTTTTATCCTCGCCCGCGCTGACAATTCGAGCCCCATCAGGACTAAAGGTAACACATTTCACGTTATTCGCGTGCCCATGCATTGTGAATATCTCTTGTCCGGTGACCGCATTCCATAACTTGACGTGTGTACCGACAGCCCCCGCAATCTGGGTGCCAGAAGAGTTGAAGGCAACGCAACATGGAGCATACTGAGGGCTAGCAATTGTAAATAGCATTCTCCCAGTGACTGCATCCCACAATTTTATCGGTTCACGGAATCCCGCAGTAGCGATCCGCATCCCGTCAGGGCTATACGCAATGCAACTTACAAGATTTATGGTATTTATTAATACATGAGGTTCATGTTCCCAATCAACGTTCCATATTTTTATGGTATGATCACTACTTCCACTGACGATCCGATTCCCGTCAAGACTAAAGGTAAGACTATTGACATTTCCCGTGTGCCCACGCAGAGAGGCTATCTTCTGTCCCGTGGCCGCATCCCAGAGCCTGAGAGTATTGTCCCCGCTCGCACTGACAATCCGAGCCCCGT
>CAZZBK010000102.1:0-22547 GCA_964652155.1 uncultured Planctomycetaceae bacterium
CACGCGGCCGAGAGAGGCGAGGGCGGCCTCTTTGATCGGCTCGGCAAGCGTGGGATGCGCGTGACACGTGCGCGCGATGTCCTCGGCGCTCGCCCCAAACTCCATGGCCGCGGTTGCTGCGGCGATCAATTCACCAGCGCGCGGGCCGATGATGTGGACGCCCAAAACGCGATCGGTTTTCGCGTCGGCCAACAGCTTGACGAAGCCGTCGGTCTCGCCGAGCGCCTTGGCGCGCGCGTTATCGCGGAAGCGGAACAGGCCTTTGCGGTACTCGCGCCCGGCGGTCTTAAGCTGATCTTCGGTCTGCCCGACCGCGCCGACCTCGGGATGCGTGTAACAGACGGCGGGAATGGTGTCGTAATTAACATGCCCATAGCCGGTGGCAATGAACTCGGCGACGGCGACCCCTTCCTCCTCGGCTTTGTGCGCGAGCATGGGGCCCACGACGCAGTCGCCGATCGCGTACACGCCCGGTGACGAGGTGGCGAAATGCTCGCCGATCGGGATGCGTCCGCGCGGGTCGAGTTGAATGCCGAGATTCTCGACCCCCAGGTGCTCGGTGTTCGGCACACGACCGACGCACAGCAGCACGCGGTCGCAGCGGATCGACTCGGCCCCCGCGCACTCGACGAGCGCGCCGGCGCCGTCCTTCCGGGCCGAGGTGACGCGCGTGCCGAGACGAAATTCGAGCCCTTGCTTCTTGAAGATTTTGAGCGCTTCGGTGGCGACTTCGCTGTCGGTGCCGGGCATGATGCGGTCGAGGTACTCGAGGACCGTGACGTGCGAGCCGAGCCGACACCAAACGGATCCCAGTTCGAGGCCGATGTAGCCCGCGCCGATGACGACGAGATGGTTGGGGGCTTGCGGATAGGTGAGCGCCTCGGTGCTGGTGCCCACGACCTCGCCATCGACAACAACGCCTGGCAGCGACGCGACCTTGCTCCCCACGGCGAGCACGATGTGCTTGGCCGAGACGAGTTGCTCGCCGCTCGAGTTGGTGAGCTTGACTCGGCCCGGGGCGTCGATGCGGCCGGTGCCGAGCAGTCGCGTGATCTTATTTTTCTTGAGCAGCCCTTCGACCCCGCGCGCTAGCGTCGTGACGATCGTGTCTTTGCGTTGGTGCATTACGGCCAGATCGGCCTGGACGTTGCCGACGCGCACACCGTGTTCGGCGAAGCGTTCTTTGGCGGCAGAGAGGAGTTCGGTCGACTCGAGCAGCGCCTTGCTTGGAATGCAGCCGACCCGCAAGCAGGTGCCGCCGAGCAACGGCTCTTTCTCGATCACGGCGACGCGCAGCCCGAGCTGCGCCGCGCGAATCGCACAGACGTAACCACCCGGCCCCGCGCCGATGACGACCAAATCAAACCCAGTCTCCGTGGTGTTGGCCATCGACGCTAAACCTCCAAAAGCAAGCGGGCAGGTTGTTCAATACCTTCCTTGATGCGGCGCAGGAAGGTGACGGCCTCGCGGCCGTCGACGACGCGATGATCGTACGTCAGGGCCGCGTACATCATCGGGCGGATGACGACCTGCCCTTCGCGGGCCACGGGACGATCTTGAATGGCGTGCAGGCCGAGAATGCCGCTTTGCGGCGGGTTGATGATCGGCGTCGAGAGCAACGACCCGAACACGCCGCCATTGCTGATCGTGAAGGTGCCCCCCTCCAACTCGTCGAGCTTGATCTTGTTTTCGCGGGCCCGCTTGCCAAAGTCTTCGATCGTGACCTCGACCTCGGCAAAGCTCAACCGCTCGGCGTTACGCAGCACGGGAACGACGAGCCCCTTGGTGCTCGAAACGGCGATGCCGATGTCGTAGTAGTTGTGATAGACAATCTCGTCGCCGCGAATTTGGGCGTTGAGCTGCGGAATGGCGCGGAGTGCGTCGATGACCGCCTTGACGAAGAACGACATGAAGCCGAGCTTGACGCCGTAGCGCTGCTGGAACGAGTCCTTGTGCTCCGCTCGCAAGGCCATCACGCCGCTCATGTCGATTTCGTTGAAGGTCGTGAGCAGCGCGGCGCTGTGCTGGGCCTGGACCAAGCGCTCGGCGATGCGCTTGCGTAGCGGGCTCATGGGGACCGATTCGCTTTCGCGCCCTTCGTGGCCGACCAATGCCGTCGACGTTTTCTTGACGGCGGGCACGCTCGCGACCGGAGTCGCAGCCGGTTTGGCCCCATGCCGCTGCACGTCTTCCTTGAGCAGTCGGCCGCCGGGGCCCGTCGCGGCAACTTGCTCGCTCGACAGGCCGCGCTCGGCCAACTCGCGTCGCGCGGCGGGCATGACGGTTGCCGCCGCGGCTTTCGGGGCCGGGGTCGCTGCTGCCGGCGCGGAGGGGGGCGCCGCCGGGGCACTCGCCGCGACAGCTCCTTCTTCCATGTAGCCAATCACTTCGCCAATGGCGGCCTTCTCGCCGGTTTTCTTGAGCACCTGAGTGATTTTGCCATCGACCGGAGCCGACACTTCGAGCGTCGCCTTGTCGCTTTCGATCTCGACCAGCTTGTCATCGCGAAGGGCCGAATCACCCACCTGCTTCACCCAAACGCCAATTTGCACCTCGGTAATCGAATCGCCCACGGGGGGCACTTTCAGTTCAACGGGCATGATGATCTCACGGAGGAAACTATGCAGTAATCATTGATTTCAATCGCCAATCGCGCGGGGCTATTTGCCCCCAAACGCCTTGGCGAGCAGTTCTTTCTGTTCACGCTTATGACCGGTCGACGAGCCGGTGGCAGGACTGGCCGACGCGCGGCGATAGACGCCCGAGAACGGCAAGCGGCCAAAGATCTTCTCGCCGAGTTTGACACGCAGGTAACGCCAGGCACCCATATTTTCCGGCTCTTCTTGTACCCAGACCACCGGTGTGCCATCGGGGTACTTGGCCAGCGCGTGGCGCAGTTCTTCTTCGGGCAGTGGGGCGAGCAGCTCGATGCGCACGATCGAGATATCGTCGCGTTGCATGCTCTGCCGCTGATCGAGCAAATCGTAGTAGACCTTGCCGCTGCACAGCAGCACGCGATTGACGGTCCGTTGCTGGCGATCGTCGTCGATCAGGCGTTGGAAGCGGCCGGTGGCAAAGTCTTCGAGGGCCGACTCCTCGCGCCGCAACAAATACTTGGGGGTCATGACGATCAGCGGCTTGCGGGCTCGGCGCAGCACTTGTCGCCGCAGCAGGTGGAACATCTGCGCCGGCGTCGTCGGGACCGCGACCTGGATGTTGTCATTCGCGCTGAGCTCGAGGAAGCGTTCGAGCCGGGCGCTTGAGTGTTCGGGACCGGCCCCTTCGAAGCCGTGCGGCAACAACATCACGATGCCGCTGAGCCGGCGCCATTTTTCCTCGGCGCTGGCAATGAACTGATCGATGATCACCTGGGCCACGTTCACAAAGTCGCCGAACTGCGCTTCCCACATCACGAGCGCGTCGGGGTAGTCGAGACTGTAGCCGTATTCGTAACCGAGCACGGCGACTTCAGAGAGGGGCGAATTCTGCATCTCGATCGGCTTTTGGTCGGGCGCGAGGTGCCGCAAGCTGAGAAACGATTTGCCGTCGCGGACATCGTGCAGCACGGCGTGCCGGTGGCTGAACGTGCCCCGTTCGCAATCCTGACCCGTGATGCGGACGCGATGCCCTTCGGTGAGCAGTGTCGCATAGGCCAGCAGTTCGGCGGCCCCCCAGTCGAATTTTCGCGTGCCGTGGGCCATTTCCAATCGCTGCTTGAGCAGCTTTTCGATCTTGGCGTGCGGATGAAAATCGGTCGGCACCTTGCAAATTGTTTCCATTAAATGCACCAAACGCGACTTGCTCGTGCCGGTGTCGCCCTCTTCAATGTCACGGTCGCGGCCACCCAGATATTGCTTCCAGACGTTGTTGACCACCTCGGGACGCGGCTTGAAGGCCTCGCTACGGGCGACCGACAAATCCTGCTCCAGGTTGGCGCGACGCTGCGCGGCGATCTTGTCCGCCTCTTCACGCGTGATGTCGCCCAGCTTCAGCAGGTGCTCGAGGTAGCTCTCGCGGATGTTCTTGCGCTTTTCGATGGCCTGATACAGCAGCGGCTGCGTGAAGGCGGGCTCGTCTCCTTCGTTGTGACCGTAGAGCCGGTAGCAATACATGTCGATGACAATGTCGCGCTGGAACTCTTGCCGGAAATCGAGCGCGAGCTGCATCACCGTGGCGACCGCCTCGGGGTCTTCGCCGTTGACGTGGAAGATGGGCGCTTGCAGCATCTTGGCCACGTCGCTGCAATACGGGGTCGACCGCGCCTGCTCGGGCAAGGTCGTGAAGCCGATCTGGTTGTTGACGATCACGTGGATCGTGCCGCCGACGCTGTAAGCGTTCAGGCTGCACAGGTTGAGCGTCTCTTGAATGACCCCTTCGCCGGCGAACGCCGCGTCGCCGTGGATGAGCACGACCAGGCCGCGGCGGTGCTCGTAGTCGCGCATCCGGTCTTGCTTGGCGCGCATCCGCCCCATCGCGACCGGATTGATGAACTCCAGGTGGCTGGGGTTAAAACACAACGACATGTGTACTTTCTTGCCGCTGGCGGTCGTCCAGTCGTTGCTGTAGCCCATGTGATACTTGACGTCGCCACCGCCGGTGTGGAACTCGGGGGCCGCGTCCTCGAACTCGCGGAAGATCAGCCGCGGGCTCTTGCCCATGATGTTGGCCAACACGTTGAGCCGCCCACGGTGAGCCATCGCGAGCACCACCTCGGCCACGCCCGACTCGCCCGCCTTTTCAATCGTCAAATCCAACAGCGGTATCAAGCTCTCGGCCCCTTCGAGCGAAAAGCGTTTGACCCCCGTGAACTTCTTGTGAATGAACTCCTCGAGGATCGTGGCGTCGGTGAGCCGCGTGAAGATTCGCAACTGCTCGGTCTTTGAGAGGTTGATGCGGTTTTCCGTCCCCTCCATGCGATGCTGCAACCAGTTGCGAATCTTCATGTCGTCGATGTGCATGAACTGCACGCCGATCGAGCGGCAGTACGTGTTGCGCAGCCGGTCGAGAATGCCGCGCAGCGGGAGCATGTCGGGGCCATAAATCGTGCGGGTCGAAAAGGTCCGATCCAGATCGGCCTCGGTCAGGCCATAAAAGTCGATGCCCAACTCGGGCGGAGTCGGCCGTGGCAGCCCCAACGGGTCGAGCTTGGCAATCATGTGTCCGCGCACCCGATAGGCGCGAATCAACTGATCGACGCGGTCTTGCAAATTGGCCACGTTCATCGACCGAGCATCGCGCAGCGCGTTGCTCTGCTGCGCGCCGTTGGGCCCCGAGAGCGCCGCGTGGCCATTGCCATGACCGTTGCCGTTACGCGACGAGCCGCCGGGATTGAACAACGACCCCGGATCGAACGATGGCCCAATCTGAAAATTTCGCGCCGCGGCCTGATCGCGCTCCATGTCGCCAAAGTAGCGCTGCCACTCGGGGTCGACCGAGTGCGGGTCGCGGAGAAACTCGGCGTACAGCTCCTCGATGAATCCTAAACTCGAACTATGAAACTGCTCGGTGGACGATTCCATGAGGCGTTCGATTATCTCAGTGAGAATAAGGTTGGAGGGAGAGACGGCAATGTCAGCGGAGCGGCACGAAGGCTTATGTCTGTTATCGACCGATGCGAGACAAAACGAGCGGCACGGCGATAATCTGAACGAAGCGCGTCGAGCGGGAGGGTTATGTCGACAACGCCAGCCTCAGCGACTGAGACTGTCGCGCAAACTCTTCGTCCGATAGCACAGCATCGACGCCGAGGGTGGGTAAACGTTCGGGCAATTCTACCCAACTTCGGCACCCCGCAAAGTGCGGTTTATCGGCAAGCTCGATGGGCCGCTTGAGCTGGTAGACCCGAACCAGCAGGGCAAATAGCCCAGGTTCTCGGTACCCGAACCGCTGCTCAAGCGTCGACCGTGACCAAATATGCGCCCCCTCAAGCCGATCGATCAAACTTGACTGTTCAATGTGAAACACCTGCTCAACCTGGCAAAGCAGGTCAATTGGGATCACATCCGTTTCGTAACTATTTTCTGTGACTTGACTTATGAAATCGACTCCGTCTACAGAGAGCTGTTCGGCTGACTGATGAAATTGGGTCGGAAAGATCCAAAACAGGGGGTGAGCCACTCGGAACCCCTCGACCCCTTCGTGGATTCCCCCCTTGCGCAGGATGAGTGACTGCCGACCCGCACGCAGCGCCGCCGCGATCACGGCCCACTCCTTGAACGCTATCGAACACGAGCTGTCCATGTTGTCATCTTGCTCCGCAACGCTCTTTTTGTCGACCGCAGCTTGCTGGTCACGTTCGGCACGGTTCACTATCATCCCTCCGGTGCGATTGACATTCTAATCTCGGCGCGGCGATTTTCATGGACCACCTCCTGCAATGGTTTAATTCGACGGTCAGCTCGGCGGTCGGCATGCTGTGGGGTGTCCATACCTACTTCGCCTTGCTCGGCCTGGGGGTGCTGTTCACCGTCTGGAGCCGCTTCATCCAGTACCGCGCCCTCACGCATGGCGTGCAGCTCGTAAGGGGCAAGTATGACGACCGCCGCGACCCCGGCGCGATCAATCATTTTCAGGCTTTGTCGACTGCGCTCTCGGGCACGGTCGGACTCGGCAACATCGCGGGGGTCGCCATCGCCATCTCGGTCGGCGGGCCCGGCGCGCTCTTCTGGATGTGGATGACCGGCTTGTTCGGCATGGCCATCAAGGCCACCGAAGTCACGCTGACCATGATGTATCGCGACACCTCCGACAACGACAACCCACACGGCGGCGCGATGTGGGTCATCACGCGCGGCTGGGGCGAGCCCCGCGGCGGACACGCCCGCTGGATCGCCCGAGTGATCGGCTCACTGTTCGCCACCGCGCTGTTGCTCGCCACCTTCACTGGCGGCAATATGTTCCAAGCCTGGAACGTCGCCGATATCACCTACAACTACTTTGGCATCCCGCAGGTCGCTTCTGGCATTGTCATGGCGGCCGTCACGGCGATGGTCATCATCGGCGGCATCAAGCGCATCGGCGACGTGACCGGTTGGCTCACGCCGCTGATGTGCGGCATATACCTGCTCGCGGGCATTGTCGTGCTGATTGTCGAGGCGGCGAACATCCCCGCCCTGCTGGCCTTGATCGTCCGCGAAGCGTTTGCCCCCACCACCGCGCAAGGCGCGTTCCTCGGCGCGTCGGCTTGGTTCGGACTCACGACCGGGCTGCGACGCGCACTGTTCAGCAACGAGGCAGGGCAGGGCTCTTCGCCCGTCGCCCATGCGGCCGCCAAGACCCGTGAGCCGGCCCGCGAGGGGATCGTCGCCGGTTTGGAACCGTTCGTCGACACCTGTGTGGTCTGCACCTTGACGGCGCTCGTGATCCTCTCGACGGGGACCTGGAACCGGGGCCCGATCGGCGCGCTGCGACAGTCCATCGAGTTGGTCACGGTCAGCGACGGCGGCCGAGACATCACGCGCGTCAGCGGGACTCACGACATCGCGGTCTTGCCCGAGCTGGGTGGCGACGAACGTTGGACCCAAGGGCACAGCCTGTTTCTGCTCGCCAAGCTCGCTGAGGCCGACGCCGACAGCGGCAGCACCTTGGTGCGCGTGATCGGCGACGTGCGGATCGTCGACACCGTGAAGCTGACCACGCAAATCGTGTGGCGCGACGTGAGCGGCCGCGCGTCGCTCGTCGACGATCAGGTGTATCGCCACTTCGAAGGAGCTGCCCTCACCGGTCATGCCTTCGATCGGGCTGTGCCCGGCTTGGGCAAGTGGCTCGTCACGCTCACCTGCTGGCTGTTTGCCATCTCGACGCTCATCTCGTGGAGCTACTATGGCGAGCAGTCGACGACATTCCTATTCGGCTCCTGGGCCGTGCCGTACTACAAACTCGTGTTCTGCCTGGCCTGCGTGGCTGCGAGCGTGCGGAGCGTGATCCCCAACGACACGCAGATCGGCGCGATGGCCGACCTCGGCGCGGGCTGCATGCTCTTCACCAACGCGCCGATCATCTTGCTGCTGGCGCACCGCGCGATGGCCGAGCTCCGGTTGTATCGCTCGCGACTTGATCGCGGCGAGTTCCATCCGCACGCCGCGCCCAAGCTCGCCGATGTCATGGATGGCCGCGACGTCGAGTAGCCCACCATCCTTTCGCCCTCGCCGTTTTAGCTCTCGGCGATAGGCCTGTAGGGCCGAACGCCAGGGGGTTCGCATCGCGCCAGCGCATCGGCCGCAGCTCCCATCAAGCGTGGAGTTCAACGTTCGACGACGCTTCACGCGCATCGCGCCACCAGAGCACGGCGAACAACGCGATCAACGCCAGCGAGGTCCACTGATAGGCGGTCAGTCCGCCGCCGACGATCGGCTCGGGGCGCAGCCATTCGCTCGCAAAACGATAGACCGCGTACACGATGATGTACAACTTGATGAGTTGCCGTTGAAACAGTCCGCGGCGTTGGAGTTGAACCAGCGTGACGGCGGCCAGGGCATGGAACGCGGCTTCGTAGAGTTGCGTGGGATGACGCGGTCCGTCGCCGAAGTCGACGCCCCAGGGGAGCGATGTGTGCCGGCCAAAGCAGCAACCGCCGACGAAGCACGCGAGCCGACCGATCGCGACCGCCGCCGCGACAGGCAGTGCGAACGAGTCGCCGGTCTTCACCTGCACATGCAGCGTCCACTTGGCGAGTTCGACCCCCAAGTAACCGCCGGCCAGGCCGCTGAGGATCGTCTTGCCATTGCTCAGCCAGGCCGCGCCACTCTGCAAGCCGTCCCAATCGAAGAGCAGAAACGGCAGCTTTGCGCCAAGCATGGCTCCGCAAAACGCGCCGAGCCCGATGCCGACACGTTGTTCAAGTGACAGTCCCAGCGCGCGTTGCGAGCCTCGCGCCAGCCACGCCCCGGTGGCCACGCTGGCAAGCATCAGCAACGTATAAATGGGCGTCGCCATCGCAATGAACAGGGTTGCTATCAGGGGACGGGGTGCGTCGGCGTAAGGTCGCGAATGAAAGTGTCGCACGCGGTGAGACCTAGTCAACCGCCTCGGCCTTGAGTGATGCGAAGCGAAGCGTTCACCGAGTCAATTTTGTAAGAGCGTCGAACAAAATGGCAGCAGAGAGGGGGATAGTCCCATTTTTCTCGGCGTCCCTCGAAAAATTGGGACAGTCCCCAGCCATTTTGTTCGACGCTCTTACTACGAAAACGGCCAGTCGCTTCCGAGCGGCTTGATGGCAGGAAAGTTCAACAGGGCGAGGCGAGGTTTAACGCGGTCTGTTACCTGCGGGCATTGTTTTGAGCGAACCCCGTCAGTGGTAGGCATTCTGGCGACGAAAAGCCGCGTAAAATCCACCGATTAATCGGATGCTCACGCTCGTCTTTACACCCGGCGGGCCAAGTTATCGCGCACGAACTTCAGTCCGTCGCGCGACAGTTGCTCTTCGCTCTCGAACATCTTGCGCCAGATTTTCGTCGCGGCGGCCAGCGCCGGCAACGCCAGCCCAAACGCCTCGATCGTCATCCAGCCGTCGTACTTCGTCTCGTTGAGCGCGTCGAACGACTCGGCCCAGGCGACATGCCCTTGGCCCGGCGTGCCGCGATGATTCTCGCTGATATGCACGTGTACCGTCTGCTTGGCGCAGGCATGAATCGCCTGCCGGATGCCGGTCTCTTCGATGTTGGCGTGGAACGTGTCGTACATCATCCGGCAGTTCGGGTGATTGACCGTGTCGATGAACTTGGCGGTGTCGACCGCGTTCGTCAAAAAGTAGCACTCGAAGCGATTGAGGTACTCGACGGCGAGCGTCACACCGGTCTTGGCCGCGTGCTCAGCGACTTGCCGCATGCTGTCGACCCCCCAGGCCTGCTCGTCGGCCGTGGGACCAGTGCCCGTGAAGTAACCGAGCGCCGAGTGGAACGGGCCGGCGAGAATCTTGGCGTTCATCGCCTGGCAGCAATCGAGCACCTTCTTGTTGTTTGCCACGCCCGCGGCCCGCACGGCCTTGTCGGGACTGATCGGGTTGTCGTCGGTGCCGCGGCAAGTGACGGCCGTCCGTTCGAGTCCCAGTTCTTCGCACCACTTGCCGACCTTGGCGTAATGGGTTGGGTCCATCTCGAAGATCGGAATCTCGACACCGTCGTAGCCCTGCTTCTTGAGCATTTCCAATACGCCACGGTGCTCTTCGGTGACGTGCGAGGTCCACAGCAGCAGGTTCATGCCGATCTTCATGGGACGATTATCTCCAACGACGAGTGCGTGATTCGCGAAAGCACTCAGTTTGCCACGCCAGCCGCGTTCATACAAGCACCATAAAGCCGCGACCTGTGGTCGCGTTCCTGTGAGGCGTGTCTGGGTAGCCCCGACAACTTGTTGTCGGGGTCGCCTGAGCGACAAGAGGCGCAGCTGAGCAAAGCAGTGATGCCCTCTTGTGGCTTCGCCACCCGGACAACCCGTTGTTCGGGCCACCCACTCAATGACTTGCAATTGTCTTGTCTTGGCGTGGCGTGGTGTGGCTATTTGAAAGATTGAACCGTTGCCATTCGCCGGTTATGGTGACCGAACTGCCCCGTCACGCCCGCGGAGTTCGTCGATTATGTTGCGTTATTTGACTGTTAGCTGTTGGTTGTTGCTCCTCAGTGGAGCCGCCGCCGATCCGTTGCCTGGCACCGCACCGCTGACGATGGAAGGGGACATCCCCCGGCAATTGCTCGACGGCGCCCATCGCTTCGCCGATCGCGAGACCGCGCTGAGTGTCGAGCGTCGCGCGCGACACTGGAAGCGGGATTTTTCGTCTCCCGAGGCGTATGAAAAAAGCATTCAGCCCAACCGCGAGCGGTTGGCAAGATACCTTGGGGTGGTCAATCCGCGCAGTAAAACAGCCTTCATTTCCTGGGGAAAGAAAACTGCGTTACGGTCTGGTTTTGAAGTGCATTGGCTGACTTGGCCCAGCGTGCTCTTTCCAGAAACGGGGATAGAATTGCTTGGTGAAGCAATTTATTTCGCCCCTGCTTCAGAACCTGCAAAGCCGCAGCAGGTGGTCATTTTTCTTCCCGATCAGGATGACGTGCTCTCGGTCGTCGAATATCTAACCAAGAGCGGTTGCCATGTTTTTATTCCCCGCGGTGTCGACCGCCAGTCTCAGCACTCGATCACGCAACGCGGAGCGCGTCAGTTGGGTGTGTCGCACCGCGAGTTTGTGTATCGGCAAGCGTTTGAGATGGGCCGCCAGGTGATTGGGTACGAAATCGAGAACTTACTTTCGTTGCTCGATGCCCTGCCCAATGATCGTAAATTCCAGAACCTGCCCATCGGTTTGCTCGGGAGTGGCGATGGCGCCATGACGGCCCTGTATGCCGCCGCAATCGATCCGCGAATCCAGGCAGCCGGTGTGTGCGGTTACTTTGGACCACGGGAAAAAATGGACGAGGAAACTATCGATCGCAACGTGTGGGGACGTATCGATGAATTCGGAGATGCAGAAATCGCTTCCCTAATCATCCCTCGCAAGCTTGTGATCGAGGCATCACCGGCTGCAACGGTAGTCGAAGAGGTCAGCATTGCGGGTCGATTGTTCACGCCGGGGAAAAACTTGGCCCCCGCTGCTCAAAGTGCTCGCCGTGAATACGAGCGGCTTCGAACGCTCCTGGGGCCGCACCATTCAAAGCTGGGAAATCCAGTAACGTTCGTGGAAAGCCCCGCCGGTTTGTCGAGCAATACACTTCAGCTGTTTCTTGCCGGCTTGCAGGCGAAGTCCGGTGGAACCATTGACTCGGCCAGCGTGGAACCTTTGCCGCCTAGTCAATTTAAGCTGCCGCCAGCCAACTGGATGGGGCCACACCCCGTCGATCAAATGACGGCGTACACCCAATCCCTTGTCCGTGAGAGCGAATTTGTTCGCGAGGAGTTCTTTAAGAACGCCGACCGACAGTCGCGCGATCCGGCCAAGTGGGAAGCGTCGACCCAGTGGTACAAAGATTATCTCTACGAGGAAGTCATCGGCCGGTTCGACTACCCGCTGGAGAAACCCAATCCGCGGACGAGACAAGTGTACGACGAAGAAAAATATCGGGGCTACGAAGTTGTACTCGATGTATTTCCGGACGTGATTGCCTACGGTGTGCTGCTGCTGCCTAAGGATCTCAAGCCGGACGAGAAGCGGCCGGTGGTCGTGTGTCAGCATGGGCTCGAAGGTCGCCCGCAGGACACGATCGAAGCCAATCAAGGAGAACGCTACTACCATCGCTTCGCGGCCAAGCTGGCCGAGCGGGGCTTTATCACCTTCGCGCCGCAAAACCTCTACATCTTCAAAAACGATTTCCGCCAATTGCAGCGCAAACTCAACCCGCTCAAGAAATCGCTCTACTCGATCATCATCCCGCAGCATCAGCAAATCTGCGACTGGCTCACGGCCTTGCCGATGGTCGACCCCGACCGGATCGCCTTCTACGGCCTCTCCTACGGCGGCAAGACGGCCATGCGAGTCCCGCCGCTGGTGGATCGTTACTGCGCCGTCATCTGCTCGGGTGATTTCAATGAGTGGATCGTCAAAACGACCAGCGTGCGTCACAAGTTCAGCTACGTCGGCACCGGCGAATACGAGATTTGGGAGTGGAACCTGGGCAATACGTTCAACTACGCCGAGCTGGCGGGCCTCATCGCTCCGCGGCCGTTCATGGTCGAGCGCGGCCACCGCGACGGCGTGGGGCTCGACCCATTTGTCGCCTATGAGTATGCCAAGGTCCAATTACTGTACGCCGATCTGAAAATTCCCGAGCGGACCGAGATTGAGTACTTCGACGGCCCACACGAGATTCACGCGGTGGGGACGTTCAAGTTTTTGCACAAGCACTTGAACTGGCCCGAACCGACGGTGGGCAAGTAGAATGGTGGGCGATGCTCCCCAAGCCGGCGACTCGGTCGCCGAACGGTCGACGGCCGAGCCGTCGGCTTGGGACGGATACGAGATTTGAACACTCGCGGCAACAGACGTATGACCGACTTGTCCCCATCGAACCCGCCAGAGCCGGAAGCCGATTGGTCGGGTCGGCAACTCGGCGACTTTCATCTGCTCCGGCGGCTCGGGCGGGGCGCGATGGCCGAGGTCTATCTGGCCGAGCAGGGGACCTTGCAGCGGCAGGTTGCGCTCAAGGTGCTCAAGTCGCATCTGGCGGTCGACAACCATTTCGTGCGTCGCTTTCATCACGAGGCCCAGGCGGCCGCCAAGCTCGTGCATGCCAACATCGTGCAGATTTACGACATCGGCGAGCGCGACGGGATCCACTTCATCGCCCAGGAATACGTGCAGGGGCAAAACCTTCGCGAGCTGATCACGCGCCAGGGGGCGCTCGACCTGAAAACGATCATGCTGGTGATGCGGCAAGTGGCGCTCGCGCTCGTTAAGGCGGCCGAGAGCGGCATCGTGCATCGCGATATCAAGCCCGAGAACATCCTGCTCACCCGCGGCGGCGAGGTGAAGGTGGCCGATTTTGGACTAGCCCGCGTGCTGGACGACCGCGCGGAGCTAAACCTGACGCAGGTCGGCGTGACGATGGGCACACCGCTGTACATGAGCCCCGAGCAGGTCGAGGGGAAGGCGGTCGATCCGCGCAGCGATTTGTACTCGCTGGGGGTGACCTGTTATCACATGCTTGCCGGCCGGACACCGTTTCAGGGCGAGACGGCCCTGAGCGTGGCGGTGCAGCACCTGAAGAGCGAGCCGCCGCCGCTCGAAGCGTTGCGCCCCGACTGCCCGCCGCCGCTCGCGCGCATCGTGCATCGTTTGATGGCCAAGCAGCCGCAAGACCGGTTTGCCTCGGCGCGCGATCTGCTGCGCGAGTTGCGGGGCGTCACGCTGCCGGGGCTTGAGGAGGGCTGGTGGCACGACGTGGCGAGCGTCGAAGGGCTCGACTTCGACACGCTGCCGGCCATGATCGAAAGCCGCCGCTTGCTCGAGACGGTCATGCACACGCAGGCGCTGGTCGTGCAACGGCAAAAAAAACGTCGGGCGTGGCTTGTTGTGGCGGCGCTGTTCGCGTTCGCGGCGGGGGGCGCGGCGGCGTGGCTCAACCGGCCGAGCCAGTCGTTGCTCTCCGGAGCCCAAGCGGCGATCCCGCGACAAGAGTCGGCCGCAACGCAGTTGTTCCTGGCCCAAATGCAGTTGGCGCAGCGCGAGGCGTGGCTCAAGAGCGTGCTCGAGTACTTTCCCAGCGACACGTACCATGTTGCCCGCGCTCAGCAAGAACTGGTGCGATCGTACTTGCAGCAGAATTTACCCTACGAGGCGCTGAAGTACTGCGCGTCGCTCGAGCGGCACACGGAACCCGAGTTTCGGGCGTTTGCTTACGCCGGCCAGGCGATCGGGCTAACGATGCTCAAGCAATTCGAGCCGGCGGCCCAAAAGCTGGCCGCGTTGTGGCCGTTGCGTGATAAGCTCGAACCGCAGATGGGTCGGCTGCTTGAGTTTCCGATTCAGGCCAACCGCCGCGCGCTCGACGGCAAGACGGCTCAAGGCTGGGACGACTGGTATCGTTTGTTGCCCAAGCCGACCAGTAGCGACGTCGAGGGGTAAAAGACAGACCGTCGTTGTGTGACGTGTTCGCAAAAAACGTTAGCCGCTGGCGCGCCAGCGGCTAACTTGAGAGCACGCGGTGTCGCGTCATTCCTGTTTACAGGAACAACAGTGTCATCACGAACAGAATGGGCAGCAACACGGCGAAGCTGTAGCCCATGTAGCCAAAGAAGCTGGGCATCTTCACGCCGGCCCCTTCGGCAATCGACTTGACCATGAAGTTCGGACCGTTGCCAATGTAGGTCATCGCGCCCATGAACACCGCGCCAAGGCTGATGGCGACGAGCATCAAGACGTCGACCTCGACACCTGCCGCCGAGACACCACCGGTGTGCATCGCCTTGGCCGTTTCGAAGAACACGAGATACGTGGGAGCGTTATCGAGCACGCTCGACAGCGTACCGGTACACCAGAAGAACTTCTGCGGCGTGTCGATGCCGAGCGAGCCGCCGTTCACGTTCAGGATTTGCAGCGCGGGCTGCATGGTGAGGAAAATGCCCGTGAAGAGCGCGGCAACCTCGATGATCGCGGCGTAATTGAACTTATTGTCTTCGCGGACCTTGTCGCTTCCCAGGCAGAGCGACAGACCGACGAGCCCGAGCAGCACGACCTCGCGGAGGTAGAGCCACGGGTGCCACTCGGTCCCCGGCACGGCCTTGCTCGGATCGAGCAAGCCGACCGCGAGCACGACGCCGAGCAACAGCAGGGCATTGGGCCACATACCGGCAAAGGTCAGCTTGGTCGTGCGAGTTTCGTCAGCCTTGATGTCGCGCTTCTTTTCTTGAGGGTAGGCAACGAAGTGATCCCAGGCCCAGTAGACGGCCAGCAGCGCGCCGTTGACAAAGGCCCATTCCTTCCACAGGCCAAGTGTCCAGAGGAAGTTGACGCCCGCGAGGTAGCCCAAGAACAACGGCGGGTCACCCAACGGCAGCAAGCAGCCACCGCAGTTGCAGACGATGAAGATGAAGAACACGACGGTGTGCTTGATATTTTTGCGTTCGGCGTTCGTTTCGAGCAGCGGGCGGATGAGCAGCATCGCCGCGCCGGTCGTGCCGATGAAGCTGGCCAGCAGCGCGCCGACACCCAAGAACGCGGTGTTGGTCAGTGGGTGAGCGGCCAAGTCGCCGCTGATGCGGATACCACCGCTGATGGCGTACAGCGCGAAGAGCAACACGATGAACGGAATAAACTCGTTGAACATCGCGTTCTGGAACACGGTCCAGACGATGCCGAGGTCAAAGAACCCGCCGCTGGGTGCCACGACGGCGTGCCCCAGGAAGTGGCGATCGACCGGTTGGCCGTACATGAAGCCGTAGTAGCCGAGGGTGATGAGCCCCAAGCCGGCGGCGACGTAGAAGCGATGCAGGTTGCTCTCCCACCAGTGGGCCGTGGCGTGCATGAGCGGGAACACGGCGATGGCCCCCAGCAGCAAGCAGAACGGCAGCACGGTCCAGACGGCGGGGACCGGCTTCGCGGCGGCCTCGACGGCATGGCCATGATCGACGGCCGCGGCGTGGTGGTGATCGTTGATCATTTCGGTCGCATGCTGCGGCCAGCCGACGAGCAACGTCAGTGCATACAAGGCAACCACGCCAAACAGCGCGAACATGACGCTGCGGCTCGACGCCGCGGCAGGTGCTTCGTGTCCCATGGAGAGAGGCCCATTCAAGGTATTGGATAACGACGAACTCGACGGCATGGCGTGGCTCACGGCACAATCTCTCGCAAGTGTCACGATTGGTCAAGGCTCCGCGCCCAGCTCTGGGCGCGCCTGCATTACCTTAGGTCCGACTTAGCACAGTGAGCGGGAGAAAGTCGTCCATGTTTGCAGGGGAGGGGGGCTGCCTCGGCCTGTTCAGCCGTTACAATCGGTAACCTCGGACCCTTCATACGTGACGGCGCCACCGTCCGACGGCGACCTCTTAGGACTTGGACTCGATGCGTGAAACTTGGCTCGCAAGCAACCGCCGGGCTGTGTTGCTCGGCGCTATCATCCCCGCGCTACTGGTCGTCAGCGGCATCGGGTTTTTTATGTGGGCGGCTGCCAACGACGGCGCGCCGCTCGCCAAGAACATCGGGCTCGGCGTGTTCGCCATCGGCGACGTCTGGCTGCTGAGCGTTTGCCTGCAATTGCGTCGACCACGCGTGGCTTATGAGGACGGTCAACTCCTGCTCTACGTGCGACACGGCGAGCCGTTGCGCGTGCCGATCCAAATTGTCGAAGGTTTCCTGCTCGGGCAGGGGCCCACGATGTTGGATCATTCGTCGGAGAAACCCTGGGAGACATCGACACTCGTCATCCGTCTGGCCGAGAAGGCCGAGGAGTGGGGGCACGTCGAGGTTGAGCCCGCGCTCGCCCATTGGTGCGATCACTACGTGACGATCCGTGGCACATGGTGCGAGCCCTTGAGTGTCGCGCTCGTGCAGCGGCTCAACGCGCGGCTGTACGAAGTCTCGACACTCGCCGCGCGAGGGGCATGATGATGACGCGGCTCTTGGTTAGCGCGCGCGATGCCGCCGAGGCGCAACTTGCCCAACTCTCGGGGGTCGACCTGATCGACCTCAAGGAGCCGTCGGCTGGCGCGCTCGCGGCGGTCTCGGCCGATGTGTGGCAGCATGTCGCCCAGAAGGTGAGCCCGAACATGCCGTTGAGCGTCGCGCTCGGTGAACTGCCCGAGGCCGACGCGTTGCCACTCGAATTGTTGCCGCAGCGAATGAACTACGCCAAGGTTGGCCTCGCACAGTGCGCGTCGTTGCCGGACCTAACGGAACGTTACACGCGATTTTGGCGGCGTGTGCCACGCTCGATGGCCCGGGTCGCCGTGTGCTACGCCGATTGGCAGCGTGCGGGGGCACCAAGTCCGGCGCAAGTATTTTCGCTGGCCCAAGCGGTGGGGTGCTGTGCATTACTTGTCGACACGTACATCAAGGACGGCCGCGGACTGTTACATTGGTGGACACTTGATGAGTTGTCGGCGGTGCTGACCGAGGCCCGCCGCGCGGATTGGCTCACGGTGGTGGGCGGTTCGCTGAGCGCCGAGTCGATCGCGCAACTGTTGCCGCTCTCAGTGGATGTGGTGGCCGTGCGGGGTGCCGCCTGCGTCGGCGATCGAACCGGCACACTCGACGCTGGTCGGATGCGTGAATTGGTCAAACTTTTACGTGCATCGGACGACGCAAAGTCAACGCAATTTCACAAACAAAAATCGACCGCGAGTTGTCCTGCAAATTTTAGTTGACATGGCGCGTTAAGCTCCAAATACTCGTTCTTTCCCTACTATTGCGTCACGGATGTGGTCGCTCGAGCGAATCGGGTCGATGGATAGGCAAAACAAGTGCCTGAAGGATGGGCACACGGCCTCAACGAGCATCAGGAGCAACATCGTGCCAAGTTCGATTTTAGAAGCCATTAAGCTGGGCCTGTGGGATTACGAGCCCACCGACGACGACTCACGCGACGAATTCTCGGCCACCCAGGCCTTGCCAGGAACGGATGAAAAGCTGCAAGTGCTCGCCGAGCGCGTGCGGCTCGGGTTGCCGCTGTGGCATAACGACGATCGACTCTGCTACGCCAAGAGCGAAGAGTAACCGCTCCGCGAATGGATCGCTGGACTAACTTACCCCGCGCGGGCCAAGAACCAATCGCGTTCTTGGCCCGCGAGCGTTTTATACCCAAGCCGGTATTACCGAGCCGGGGGCTCACGCCCCCGGCTCGGATCGTTTCAGACAAGTGCCACCGGGGCCCTGGGGCCCGTTCCCTTGCGAGCCGTTTTCAGCCACAATAGAGACGGGGTCGATGGTGCCGGTCGCAACGCTCGTGCACTGGGCCTGTCGTGGTCTCGAATTGTTCTGCGCTGAGGTGAGGAACCAAGGATGACGCTCAACGAAGTGCTCTGGCTGCTCGTATGGAGCGTGGCGGGGCAAGTGCCCGGCACGCTGCCGGTGACCCCATCGACAACCACGCCCGGCGGAGCGATTGCCGCGCCGAGTACCGTGCCCGCCCCCGCGACGGCCCCTGCCGCGGCTCCGCCGACGGCGATTGAACCGAGTGTCGCGCCGACCGTGTTGCCGCAGTCATTGGGCCAGTTGGTCCCCATCGAGTCGCGGCTCCCCAAAGCTCAGGCGGCCGATTTGGTCGAGGCGCTGTTTAGCTGGCCCGAGGATTTGCGCGGCACGAGCGCGCCGCTGGGTTTGCTCGACGTGCTCGGCAGCCTGAGCGACCCACGACAGCAGCTTCACGCGACCCACGCCTATTGGAAGCTTGCCGGAGCGCTAGCCGAGTGGCGATTGGCCCGCGATCAGTTACAGCGCTTCGAGCAAATGGAAGGGCTCGTCTCGCAATGGAGCCGAGCCCGGGGACGCTCGGCCGCGGTGCTCGAGTATCAGACCCGGCTTGCCGCCGCGCGGGCTGAACAGCGCGACGCCGAACTCCGCTTCATCGCCGAGCAGTATGCCGTCCAGGAGTTATTGCCCAGCGCGGTGTTCCGGCCGCTTGGCTGGCCGATCGATCGGCCGCATGTGGGCACGTATCGCACGCTGTTCGAGCAGGTGTATGGAACTCGCCCGGCTCCCGCGCAGGCGCGGCTGCTCGATCGCACGTTGCCACTGCGGCGCGACGCAATCGAAATTCAAGCCGCGGCCGTGCAGGCCGCCACCGATGTCGACACCGAACTGCTCGAATCGCTCGCGCGCGGCGAACACGATCCGGTCAGTGTGTGCCGGGCGCATGAGGACCTCGCGGCGCAATGGCGCAGTCTGGCCAGCTTGGTTCGCGATTACAACTCGGATATCGCCAGCTACGCGCTTTCGATACCGGGCCGCCCCGCGACCGTGCAGGAGACCGTGGGCATGCTGATCCGACGTCCGCACGCGCCGACGGCGACGCTGCCGATCGCAACGGGAGCTGCGCCGAGCATTCTTCGACCGAATACGATCGTCGATCCGGCCGTGGCGCCAGCGGCGTTCTTGCAAAGCGTGCCGGCTCAGCCGACTCCGCCGGCAATTCCAGCGCCGCCTCAGCAGGGCGTGCCGACACTGGCTCCGCCGCGTCCCCGAGAGCCTGGCTTGCAAGAGGTGCGCAAGGCGATCATCGAACACGGCGGCGACGCGCTCTATCGGCCGCTGCTGACCCTCACGCCGCAACAACGCACGCAAGAGCTGGCGAATCTGTTGCACTTTGAAGGGCGCGACATGCCCGCCGCCGCGACGCGCAGTATTTCGCTTGCCGAGACACTCAAGCTAGTCGCCGAACCGCAGCGCGGCGCGGTCATCGAGGCCTACTGGCGACTGCGCGAGCAGATGGGCCGCTATCACGTTGCGGTCGACAAAGCCGCGCAGCTCGATGCCCTGGCGCCGCTCGTGCTGTCGCAAGCCGACGCCACCAGCACGAGTGAATCGATGCTGCGATTGCGCACGGCGCGGCTCGTGGCCCAAGGCGAGGTCGTGCAGTCGCAGATCGCGCTCGCCGGCGCGCAATTGCAACTCTCCGAACGCACTGGACTGGCCGCTGACACGCGCGGCCTCATCGCCGTGACCTCGCCTTACGCGGGTGCCTACCGCTTGAGCCCCGAGACGCTCGCGCCCAGCGTGCTGGGGCAGTCACTCGTGCAGCGATTGATCGCGACGATTCCCCTCGAGCAGCAGGCGCTCGGCGAACGGGCTGCGGCCGTCGTGCTTGCCGACGCCACGCGAGCCGAGCAAACGTCGCTGCTTGCCGGGGACAAACTAGGGCTCGACGCCGTGCTCGAAGTGATCGAACGGCAAGCGGCCGAGACGCACGCGTTCCTGGCGGCCCTGACCCGATATAACGATGACCTGGCGCGGTTCGCCCTGCGCGTGCTTCCCGAGGGAACTTCTAGCGATGTGCTGGTCAAGGGCTTGGTGGTGAGCGAGTAACTTACACGTGTCCACGATCAACGCACCGCTGTCCGCCGTCAAGCCGTTGCACATTGGCCCGGTCGTGGTCGATCCGCCGGTCTTGCAAGCGCCCATGGCCGGCTACACGAACTACTGCTATCGGCAGATCGTTCGCGAGTATGGTGGCGCGGGGCTGCAAGCGACCGAGATGGTCAGCGCCCGCGGTTTCGTGCATATCGAGGCGAACAAGCACGAGTTGCCCGAGCGACTGTGGGGCGTCGCAGATGAGCCACGACCGCTGGCGGTGCAGATGTGGGACAACGATCCGCCGACGCTCGCGGCGGTCGGCGCGCGACTCGCTCACGACCTGAAAGTGAGCGTGGTCGACATCAATTTCGGTTGTCCCGTGAAAGACATCACCGAGCATGCGCACAGCGGCTCGTATTTGTTGCGGTTCCCCGACAAGATCGGCGCGATCGTCGAGCGGGTTGTGGCCGCCTGCGCGCCGACACCGGTGACCGCCAAGATCCGCTTGGGCTGCTCACGCGACTGCATCACGGCACCCGAGGTGGCCGAGGTCATCGAGCAAGCCGGAGCAGCGGCACTAACGGTTCACGGTCGCGTGGCGGCTCAGTTCTTCAAGGGGACTGCCGACTGGGACATGATCGCGGCGCTCAAGTCGCGATTGAAGCGGATTCCGCTCATCGGCAATGGCGACCTCGACACGCCCGAAAAGGTTGTGCATGCGCTCACCCATTATCCGGTCGACGGCGTGATGATCGCCCGCGCGGCGTTAAACAAGCCGTGGCTCTTTAGCCAGGCGGCAGCCGCGTTGCGGGGCGAACCGATTCCAAGCGAGCCCACGCTCGCGCAAGAACGCGAGTTGCTGCTGCATCACTACCGACTGGTGGTCGAGCGGTTTGGCGTCGAGAAGGGGACGACGCTGATGCGCAAGTTTGCTTGCTGCTACGCGCAGGGTCGTCCTGGCTGCCGCGAGTTTCGGACTCGGGTCTCGACGGTCGCCTCGAGCGCCGAGTTTCATGCGATCGTCGAGGAGTGCTTTCCCCAATACCACGATCCGCTCGCGTTCAACGCCGCGCTGCGGAATTGAGCAGGTCGACATTCACTGCCGTTGGCTGCTGCACGTCGCGACTAGCGCGTTGCCTTATGACGTTAAGTCATTTGCCAGAAACAACATGCGAGTGATTTCTGATGCCCTAGTAGATTATTGACATAGTTACTTGTCAATAATCTCAAAACGGATATGATTCAGGTGTTCGAACTTCGGTCATTTTGCCTGTCCCTCAGTTATGGCTACTCCGACAGAAACTTCTGACGGCCAGCTGCTCGACTTGTTGCGGCAACGCGGCGCTTTGACTATTTCGCAAATAGGTCAAGCCAGCCAAGTGACGGCAACGGCGGTCCGCCAGCGGCTCAATCGCTTGATGTCACAAGGGCTCGTCGAGCGCGAGACGACGCGCTCGGGTCGGGGTCGTCCGAGCCACCATTACCTGCTGACGGAAAAAGCCCGGCGGCATGGCGGTAACAACTTTAGCGACTTGGCTTTAGTGCTCTGGGAAGAGATTCGCTCGATCAAGGATCCCGAGGTTCGCCAAGGGTTGCTGAAACGACTCGTGCAGCGTTTGGTCGAGCAATACCGCGTGCGCATGAGCGGTACGACCCCCGAGTCGCGGATGCACAGTTTGCGCGAGTTGTTCGCCGAGCGGCGCGTGGATGTTGCGGTGACGACGAGCGACGGCTTGCCGCAGCTTACGGTGGTTGCGTGTCCGTATCCTGATTTGGCCGAACGAGATCGGGCGATCTGTGCGTTGGAAAAGATGTTGTTTGCCGAGTTGGTCGAGACGCCGTTGAAACTGACGCAGTGCCGCCTCGATGGCCATGATTGTTGCCAATTTGAAACCACACCCAACTCGGCTATAGTGACCGGTTTAGCAACTCCATCTCCGGTCCCCGCTTAAGAAAGAGTCGCCGGCTATGACCAAACCATGGATTGAAGGACGTTTCGAGGAAAATTTCGTCACGACGACGATTGAGCAAGCCATTAATTGGGCCCGCCAAGCGAGCGTGTGGCCGATGACGTTCGGGCTGGCCTGTTGTGCGATCGAGATGATGGCGGCCGGGG
>CAZZBK010000103.1:0-22396 GCA_964652155.1 uncultured Planctomycetaceae bacterium
GAGATACCGACGAAGATCACGCCGAAGAGCCAGAGCGTGTGCCCCATGCCGCTGCCGGGGGAGGCTTGGAAGTTGTTCGACAAGGTTGGGTAGCCGGTCCAGCCGGCGGCCGCCGCGCCCCCTTCGACAAAGAAACTGCAAATCATGCAGATGAACGACGGCCACATGAACCAATAGCTGAGCATGTTCAGCGTTGGAAACGCCATGTCGTCGGCGCCGATCATCAGCGGGATGAGGTAATTGCCAAACGCGCCCGCCAAGATCGGAATAATCACGAAGAAAATCATCACCGAGGCGTGCATGGTGAAGAGCATCGTGTAGAACTCGGGCGAGATCTGGCCCCCTTCGGCGGCGAATAGCATCCGGCCAACGATCGGCATGTCGCTCCAGGGCCAAGCCAACTGCCAGCGAACCGCCAAGGCGAGCAAGCCGCCGACCATGAACCACAACAGCGTCGAGAACAAAAACTGAATGCCGATCACCTTGTGATCGAGCGAAAAGACGTAGGTGCTGAGAAAGCTGGCGCTATGACCGTGACCGTGGTCGGCGTGATCGTGCGCGTGGTCGTGGGCAATCGAACTCATAACCGTGAACCCTTGCTGGGGATAATGCGAGCGGTTGTTACTTGCGGGTCTCTTGGGTGTCTAACGTCTTTTTCAGCCAGGCGTCAAAACTCGCGCGCGACTCGACGGTCAGCCGGCCCTTCATCTTGTAGTGCCCCCAACCACAGAGCTCAGCGCACACCAGGTCGTAGGCCCCTTCTTCCTTGGCACGGAACCAGACCGGAATGACCATGCCTGGCACCGCATCTTGCTTGACCCGTAAGTTGGGCAAAAAGAAGTCGTGCAGCACGTCCTGGCTTTCGAGGTTCACCAGGATGTCTTCGCCGACCGGCACGTGCAGGTCGTTCACATGATGGATGTCGTCGGCAGTGTCGAGCAGACCGTCGTGGCCCGGGTATTGGAGCCGCCACTCGAATTGCCGGCCGGTCACGCGGACCGTGGGCTTCATGTCGGGCTTGCGCATCTTGACGTCGGCCCAGGCGCTCATCTGATAGATGGCGATGAACAACAGCGTGGCGGCGGGCAGAATCGTCCAGACGATTTCCAGGTTGTGGCTGCCGTGGGTGTACTTGACCGGCTCGCGGTTGACTTGGCCATCGTACTTCCAGAGGAACCAGAACAGCGTCACCTCGGTGGCGATGAACACCGCCCCGGTGAGGAACAGAATAAAATAATACAGATGGTCGATCGTATGGCCGTGCTCCGAGATATCGGGCGGCAGCCACATGTACCCTGCCGCGCCCCACCAAAAGCAGGCGACGCCCAGGATCGGGACCGTCAGGAATAACAAACTCCAGAGCTTATTCACCGGTGTTCTCCGCTCGTATTTTTACTGACGGTCTCTGACCATCGTGGCCGTCTGGTGCGGCGGCTGATTGGGATGTTGAAACGGCATCGCCCGGACGTAGTCGACCAGCGCCCAGATTTCCGCAGGGTTCTTCAGAACGTTGCTGTTATCGGGCATCGGAGTGCCGTTGATGCCGGAAACGACACGGCGATAAATGTCTGCCGGTGAACGTCCGAAGCGAAAGATATTGGTGCGGAAACTACGCGGCCGGATGTCTTGCTTGGCCAGGGTCCAATAGGTCTTGGGATCGTAGCCCGTCTCGCCGGGGCGCTTCTTGTCTTTGTTCCAATCGTCGAAGAGCGCTTCTTCGCTGCCATCCCCCAAGCCCGTCGGGCCGTGGCATTTCATGCACTGCGCTTTGGGCCCCTTGAAGATCGATTCGCCCAACTTGTGCCAAGCATCGGGCTTCTTGGCTTCAGCCGCCTTGTAGGCATCGGGGTACATTTCGTCCCACTTGAATTCTTTCCACTTCGCCAAGTCGTTCTTGAGTTCCTCCGAGGGATAATCTTCAGGGGCGATGACGACGCTGTCGGCCGCCAACCATTGATCGGCGTAGTTGTCGAACTCGGCTTTAATTTCCTCGGGCGACAGGTCCAGCTTGCCGTCATTCCCCTTGAGGTTTTGCCAGAGCACGGTTTCGACCTCGCCGCGAATGGTCAAGTATTTGACATATTCGACCAGCGACTTGACCTCATCCTCGGGCAACAACGCAAACGAGGGCATGGCCGTGCCGGGAATGCCGTCGCGAATGATGCGTTCCAGATCGGCCGACGTTGGCTTGCCAGCGCGTTGCGTGGACTTGAATTTGTACTTGCCGGCCCGATAGTCGCGCGGATAGGGGTTCAGGAACGCGGCGGTCGGCCCCGCCCCGTCGCCGCTGATGCCGTGACAATGGACGCAGTGCTGACGATACAAGCCGTGCTTGCCGTCCTTGCTGGTGCCGGTCGGTCCGGCCGAAGCCAGCAAGCGCGACTTATTCAGCTTGGTTTCATCAATGACGAAAGGGTCGTCCGGCGTGCCAAACAAAGCCTGCAATGCCGACACAATTTGCCGAGCGCCGCTGCTGTTGATGTACTCGCTTTGACCATCACCTTGATAGTTAAGCGTGAACTTCGCGGGGGGCGCTTGTCCGCATCCCAGCCAAGTCGCCATGGCCAACGTCAACAGGCTGAATTGAATCAGTTTATGAAGCATCATATGTCAGTCTGAAAAACAAATGATCAAAATACACTTAATTGAACACGGCCACGGGAACCGCGATGTCCTTCAAATCCTCAACGCCGTTCTCGGGAATGGTGACCGCAAACTGGCCTTTGCCGCCGCGCACCGGAATGCCCTTGGCAGACCGCTCGTGCCACACCAGAAACTCGACCTTCTCACCCGCCGGAACATTCTTGATCTCGAACGAACCATCGGGGCCCGTCACGGCAAAGTACGGGTCGTCACGCGCAATCACCCAGGCCTTCATCCAGGCATGGATCGAGCATGTCGCCGAGGTTGGCGCCTGCATGCCGCGATCAATCTTGTACGGCAACGATCCCTGCGAAGGAATCGTCGAGTTGGTGCCATTTTGACCGATGGGCGAGATCGCCGTGTTGTGACCCACCGGATCGCTGTTCTTGAGCAGGATGGTTTGCTTCGCGCGGACGGCGAGAACATGCGTCAGAAACAAACACGCCTTCTGATCGAACTCGGCGGGGGCCGCGGGAACTTCCTTGGCGTCTGGATGAATGCGAGACACCTTGCGCGCGAAGATCAGCACGTTGGCAATTCCCTTGCTCGTGGGATCAACGACCAAGTCCTCGTTCTTGACCGACTGGCCGCAAACTTCCATGTCCTTGCCACCGGTCGAGAGTGGATTCAGAGCTGGCGGCGCGCCATCCAGCTTAAAAACCCCCTTGATCGTTCCCCAACCGGTACCCATCGCGACCGTACTTCCACCTGCGACGGCTTTCTCGTTGCTGGCCATCTTCTTGCGCAACGAGTCCACCACCGAGAGTTCGGCGTCAGGCGTCCGTGGTGTCGAACGACTGCATCCCGACAGCACCGACCCAATCAGCGCCAGCAACAATAACCTGTGCAGTTTCATCATGCGATCCTAGCGTGTCGCGGCCACCGCTGGGCGGCCGCTCAAATTTCAATGCCTTACTTGTTGATCTTGGCGAGCGGGACCTTGATGTCGCCCAGATCGTTGTCCCCCGCGGCGATCGTCTTCTTGAAGCGCCCCTTCTCCCAACCGCTAACTTCCAAGTAGCCCCCCTTCTCATGCCACGCTTGGAATTCCAACTCACCGGCAGGCAAGTTCTTGATCTCGAAGCTGCCGTCGGCCTTGGTGATCGCAAAGTACGGGTTGTCACGCGGCAGGATGTAACCCTTCATCCACGGATGGATATTGCAGGTCACCGGCACCGGCAGCAATTGAGCGCGGTTGAACTTGTGATCCACCTGTCCGCCCGATGGAATCAGAGGATTGATGCCGACGTCGCCCAGCGGCTGCAGGTTGCTGTTGTGGCCGACCGGATCGCTGTTCTTGAGCACCACGGTTTGCGTGAGCACGACAGGCAGAATGTGCGGGTCGAAACGGCAGCCCTTGTTGTCGTAGTCGACCTTGTCGTTCGCCTTGGCGGCGTAGTCGGCATGGACCTGAACGCCCTTGGTGCGAACGTAGATGACAATGTTGGCAATGGCACCGTTGGGGCCAACCACCAGCGACTCGTCGGTCAGGTTGTGCTTGCCGCAGACCTCGACATCTTTGTTCACGTCGATCTTGATCGGGGCGGGGACCGCGCCATCCAGCGTGAACTTTCCTTTGAGCGTGCCCCATTGGGCCTGGGCGGGAACAACCACCAGAGCCAGCGCGATGGCCAACGTGAACGATAGATAGCGATTCATGATGCGTGCTTCTCCTGCCACCCACACAAGAATCCAATTCTCGTGTCGGTCGGCGTGTGACAAAAACGACCCCGTCGCCAGACGGCATTCTCAACGGGGCTGACGAATAAAACCCTTCTAACGATACAAACTTAACAAACGTGTATGACTACTGACCTCCGCCGCTGGTCGTCGGGGCCGCGACCGGGACAGCGGTTGGCGGCTTGACCCGCGCTTTGATCGAGTTGGCTTGTTGGTCGGTCATGTAACGGGACCAGTTGAGCAACAAGTCGACCACCGACTGCACCTGCTGCTCGCTCGTGCCGCTCAATAATTTCTGATCGGCGGGTTTGTCGATCGGGAAATTGACCGGCATGCCCGTGTAGGGGAGCATGGTGTTCGGCTGCGCCAGCCATTTCAGCAAGAACTCCGGTCGCAACCGCTGCGCGACACGATCCAACTGCGGTGCGAGCGTGACCGGGGTCCCCGGCGGGGTAAAGTCGCCCACCTTGTGACACTTCACGCAGTAGTTATTGTCGGTGAGCACGCGCAACGCACCGTCGAGCCGCTCGTGCGACTTCGTCCGCTCGTCGTCGGTCATTGTATTGGTCGACCAACTGCGTTCATCAAACTCATACGGGTATTGCGTGTTGTCCTTGGCCGCGAAGTAATCGGCCAAAATACGCGCTTCGCTGGCCGAGAAATTGAACTTGGGCATCCGCAAGACCACGGCCGGGCGAATCGCATACGGATCGAGCAGGAACTCGTAGAGCCACTCGGGACGAACTTTTTCCCCTTCGCCCACTAGCGGCGGCGGGACCCAACCCCAGGCGTCACTCGCTTTGACGTTACCGTTGACTTTCTTTTCCGTGGCCAGGACCAACGGGTGCAAGAACCGCGCCAAGTCACCACCGTACGGCGGTCGCTTGTTCGTGATGTTCTCAGCCTTCACTTCGATTTCTTGACCACCCACCATCCAGGCATGACCGTTGATCGCGACGTTCTTCCAGAGTTGGAAGAAGTGCACCGGCTTGCCTGTGTCGGGGTCTTCCTGCACTTCAGGGTTCGGCATACCCGTGATCCGGGCGTGACCGAGCCCGCGGCGATCGACTGCCCGCGAGGCGGCCAACTGCTCGGGGGTGAAATGCGGCCGCAGGATTTCGTACCCCTTGAATTCCGGCGGGCCGGCAAACTCGTTCGGTTTGTAGTCGAACTCCCACGTCTCGTGGTCGATCGTGTGACAGCCAACGCAGTTAAACTGTTCGAGCAACTGGCGGCCATCTTCGATCGCCTTCTGTCGCGGCGTCGGCTTGTAGACGTACTTCGCGGCGGGTGGCTCGGCGACCAATCCCAACACAAACGTGATGATTTGTTCGACCTCTTCGCTCGTCAGGTTGAACTTGGGCATCCGCAGCCGGTCGAGATAATCCTTATGCTCGGTCTTCTTGTAGTCGTAGCTGCGCGGCTCGTTAAGCTTTTGCCAAATAAACCCGTCGCGGCCATGATGCATCAGGGCACCCAAGAAGTAGCCTGTGTCGGCATCGAGGTCCTTTAGATTGATCTCATGATGCTCGCCGTGCCCGTGCTTCTTTTGCAGGTAGACGGCGATTTGCTCGAAAGCCAACTTGCTGGGCTCTTTGCGCCCCCAATCGGCCAGTGTGGTACCGATCGGCTTGGCGTCTTCAAAGCCCGGAATGTCGTGGCAGCCCGCGCAGCCAAGTCGAGCAATCGACTTGCGGCCCACGTAGAGCAGCTTCTTCTGGCGGAGCGCGGCGGCCGATTCGCCGTTCTGCGAGATGAGCGTCAACTCATCGCCGCGGAGGTTCTTGGCCCGGGCGGCCGGAATACCCTGCTCGCGATATTGCTCAGTCTCGCTTTGCGTGAATACGCTCTTGAGATATAGCCCAACGAGGTTGTTGAGCGTCTGATCGTTCACGTCGGGCACGGCAGGCGCTTGATACCCCTTGCTCGCCAACAGGTACTCGACCATGTCGGCGGCGGGATCGACCGTCGTGCCGTCGGCTTGCTTCGTCGGCTCAATGAACAAATTGGGCATTGCACTGCGGGCATGGTAGTGCTGCGGCTGACGGATCCAACTGTAGAGCCAATCCTTGCCACGCTTGTCGAACAACTTGCCGCCGAGCCGACCGAGGTCCGGTCCTTGTGTATCCTTGGCGGCCGGGAAGTCGGGATGCTTGTGACAGGCCAAGCAGCCTCGCGTCTCGAAGGCCACCTTGCCTCGCTCGGCGCTCGGAGCGATTGCGCCCTTGGCGGGAGACACGTAGTCAAACGCCTGTTGCTTGCCGGCGTCGAGCAGATACTCGGCAATCGCCCGAATCTCAACCGGCTCCATCGCATGCGCCACCTCTAAGCCCGAGGGCTGGCCATCGGCCTTTTTCGGTGCGTCGAGCGCGTCGGGCTGCAAGTGATCGTGCAGGCCGAAGAACTTGGGCATCTTGGTCGAGGGACGGAAGTTTTTCGGGTCACGCACCCAGTCGTACAAGAACGGCAGATCAACCTTCTTGTCGAGGTGCCGCAGGCTGGGACCCACCTTGCGAAATTTGCCCGGCGAGTCCTCATCGGCCGCCAACAACTGGGCCATACTGCGGCTGGTGGGAGATAGCTTCGAGTCACCCGCCTTCACGCTGAGCAATTGTTCGGCGAGCAGCTTACGCGGCGTGGCGCGGTCGGGATGGTCGATCACCTCGCGGGCCATTTTCTGCTGGGCGTCGCTCAGCGCCTTGTCGTTGATCAGTTGCGAAGCGTATGACGCGTAGCTCGGCTCAGCCCGCAGGTCCGGACCACGACGCTTGTTGGGACCATCGTAGCCGTTGATCTCGTGGCAGCCAAAGCAACCGACCTGACGGATCAGATGGTAGCCGGCCATCAACTTTGGTGCCGGCGGGTCAGGGAACCGCTCGCTCGGCTCGAGCTCGCCCAGGTCATGATGGCACTTGAGGCAACTGCTCTGCGCGAAGCGGTCGGGCCGCATCGGCTGAATCCAGTGATGGTTGTCGAACCAGCCGTACTTGGTTTTCCAGTCGGCCGCTTCTTGCGCATCGTTCGGCGTGTGTGAAACCCACTTGAACTGCGTGGCACTCCCCTGCCCTTCGTGACAAATCGTGCAGCCAAAGTCACCCATCTTGTGTGGGCTCAACGAGCCGACGAACAAGTCGAGCCGCGGATGCGAGCTGAACGGCTGCGGCGCGCCGCGACGAATGCGGAGCGAGAGAGTCGAGCCGGGCTGGGCATTGTCGAGCAGATAACTCTGGGCTCGCTTGGGATCACTGATCTTCGCATCGCCGATCCATTCGATCACATCGCCCGCCTTGAGACCGGCGAGTGCGGCGGGACTGTTGGGCCACACCACGTCGACCGCGGCGTCCTTGTCGTTGTACTGACCACGCTGGGCGATCGATAAGCCGACGACCTGCTCGCTGAGTGGGGCACTCAACGCGAACTCTTTCCCCTCGGCGTCTTTGGCCATCTTGGGGAACACGAGCGCGAGCGTCAAGCGATGCGTGCTCTCAAAACCCGCCGCAACGGCCGAGCCCGGGGCGGTTTTGTCCATCGCCTGATGACAGGTCGTGCAGCGGTCGAACCGTGCCACGTCGCGAAAGTTGTTGTTGAGCGTCAGATTCGGCAACCAAATCTGTTCGACCTTGAGCGGCCGGCCGAAGGCGTCGATGATCGGCATTTCGAGCAGCGACTTCTTCCAGTTCGCGGCCCGCTCGTACTTGGCCAACTGCAATCGCTCGATGACCCCTTTGTGGTCGTCGACCGCTTTGCGCGCCGCGGTCTCGCCTGCGCGGGCCGTGGCGAGCGTGTCCTGCAACGCGAGGCGATGGGTCTTGGTGGTCTCGTACTTGCGCAGCAGATCGGCCACCTGCTTGTCGACCGCCGCGATCGCGTCGCGATCCTTACTCAATTCGCTCACCGGTTTTTGCTCGTCGACGGCGATGCCATATTTGCTGGCGATTTCGTCGCGCTCGGCTCGCTTGAACTTGAGCCGCGTCTGCGCGTCGTCTTCAATGTACTTGGCGCGGCGGAGCAGCGTTTCGGCGGCGCTCACGAGCGCGGCGCGATGCTGAGTCACGTCGTCAGCCGTGGTCGCTTTCTCGGCGTCGGCGGCCGCCTTGCGGATCACGGCCAACTGCGAATAGGCGTACAGCTTTTGCAGACCGGCCTTCTCGTTGGCCGGCTGATCGTTGAACTCGGCGATGCCCAAAAACTTCTGCACGGCGGCCGGGTCGAGCGGCTTACTGAGCTGCGTCTTGAGCGACTTCTCGAAGTCGGCTTGCTTGGCCGCGTAGGCGGCGGTTTGCTCTTCATCGATGCGCCCGTCGGCCGCCCAGGTCTCGATATCGCGGAATTTACGCTGATATTGCTTCCATTCGCGCACGTTGTCGTGGGCCAACAGCAAGATTGTCACGACCAGCAAGCCCAACGACGTAAGTCCAAAGACCACGTGCATCGTGTTCGCATTGCGCCATGTCTGTTCGGTCGCAGGCATGTTCCGTCCTTAAAAGTTGAGCGCCACAGGGCCCAAACGTCGTCTTACAGGTTGAGAAACAATTCGTCGATGTGAATCAGGTACTTGAGGTTAAAGACCCAGCGCAGCACCATCTTCAGCGGCAGCGAGGCCATCATCAGCAACAAGTTGGCCATCAGCATGTAGCGGATGAACCCCATCTTCACGAACATTTTGCGGAAGATCGTCAGCGCCATCATGGGCGGCAACACGATCAAATAAGCCAGCGTGAGCACAATGCCCGGACTCTCGCGGAGCAGGATCACGCCGGCGCTCTCCAATAATCCCGCGCCCTGCGACGCCTTGGGAAGCGATGTGCCGAGCAACTTGTTCCAGAAGAACTGCGACAAGTCGATGTTGTTCTGCGCCAGCACCTTGTGGGCGTCCCAGTATTCGAACGGGCCGAAGAAGTTCCAGTTCGGACCGCGTAGAAACGTACCCAAGATGATCAGCACGACCCACAGTTCCAAGAAGCCGACCTGGAACACGAGGTACGCAAAGGGGCGCTCTTCGATCGTGTAGTAGCCGTTCCCCTTGCGGTTGTAGTCGAGGAACGGAATCGCCGCGAGGCCGAAGATCACAATGCTCGGCAACACCACGCCCGCCATCCACGGATCGAAGTACACGAGCATCTCTTGCAAACCCAGGAAGTACCACGGGGCCTTCGACGGGTTCGGCGTCTTGACGGCACTGGCGGGCTCTTCGAGCGGCGCCTGCAACAGCAAGCCCCAGATGAGCAGAAACGCCGTCAGCGCGATCATGCAGATCAATTCGGTGTAGACCAAGTCGGGCCACACCAACACCTTCTCGTCTTCGGTCTTCTCGATCGGCGGCAACCCCTCGCGGCGGCGATCGTCGTTGATCACCGCCTTGTGCGTGGCCAGCCAAGTGAAAAAACCGAGCAAAAAGACCAAGCCCACGATCGGCACATTGTCGGGCTTGGCAACGATCTCCGAAAAGTTCGGATTGGTCATGGCCATACCCATCAGCGCCAGCGCCATGTTGAGCATCGTCCAGGCGACGGCCGGCTGCGAGAAAAATCGACGATAGATGAAAAACACCGCCAGCAGCACCGACGACCCGACGGTCAAGATGACCGGCCCCGACAAGAAGTCGATCACATGCATCACGGCGTGCCAGGCATTGGCCAACCACGGATCGAAGGGCGCGAAGTGCCACTCGGGGAAAGGGGAGCCGTCCATCGCCACCGGTGCGAAGAAGACGAAGATCCAGCCGACCAGGAACCATGTCATCACGTTCGTGACTTCGAGGCCCCGAATGCGGCAGTAGGTCTTGATCGGCCCGCGTCGCCACAGCAGCAGCGCGGCACCCCAGTTGAGCGCGCAGAGGCACAGATAATACAGGCCCAGCGGGCCCGCGGCCTTGGCGATAAAGTCAGCTCCGTGCATGAACGATCCTCGTGCTCAAATCTCGCTGCGAGAGCGGGGCGACAACCACCCCCAAGGGCTCCGTGGGCGAGCGAATGGCTCGCATTACATTGGGCCGCTAATGCCGCCGTCTTTGCGCACTCGCCAAAAGTGAATGGCGATGAGCAGCGAAGCGGCCAACGGAATGGCGACACAGTGTAATACGTAGAAGCGATTCAACGTCTCTTCGCCCACGAACCGCGCGCCCAGCAAGCCAAACCGCGCGTCCGAAGCGTTGGTAATCATGTCAATGCCGCCGGCCGTCAACAACTGCTGGCCAGGACCCTCGTGCCCCAAGAACGGCGTGGCCCGGGCCATGTTCGACCCGACCGTGATCGCCCAAATCGCCAGTTGATCCCACGGCAACAAATAGCCGGTGAACGACAGCAGCAGCGTGAGCAACAACAGAATGACGCCGACGACCCAGTTGAATTCGCGCGGCGGCTTGTAACTGCCAGTCAAGAAGACGCGGTACATGTGCAGCCACGTCGTAATGACCATCGCATGCGCGCCCCAACGATGCAACTCCCGCAAGATGCCCAAGCTGGTCACGTCGCGGAGCGCAAGGATATCGTTGAACGCCCATTCGAGCGTCGGTCGGTAATAAAACATCAACAGCACGCCAGTGATCGTCTCGACCAGGAACAGGAAGAACGTAATGCCCCCCATGCACCAGGTGTACGACAGCGCGATCCCCTGCTTCTTGACCGACACCGGATGCAGGTGCAGGAAGAAGTTGGTGAGCATCACCACGATCCGGTTACGCCGGTCGAGGGGCATGGGATGCCGAAAAATGCTTTTCCAAACCTGCGAATTACGAATGGATTCGCCGATGGACATGCCTGAAACTACTTTCGCAACAAGGCCAGTGAACGGGTCAGGACCTACCGGAGGTACGAGCACCCCTGACTACACACACAACGCCTGCGCGATGCACGGTCATCACCGCGCGTCGCTGCGTGAGTTATATGCTGCGTGGGTTCTACAAGGATGAGCGGGGGTCGCCTATGTCCGTCAACGTTCGGTCGCCAGGGGCGAACAAACCTAGACCGCGACAAAACAGGCCGGGTCGGCCCATTGACCAAGCTCTTCTTGGAACAGCTTGCTCTTGTCGACTTCCAACTGACCATCGTCGGCTAGGCGAATCGCATAGCGTTCGAGCGGTCGAGGAGCAGGCCCTTCAAAGTTGATTCCATCCTTATAAAAACCACTGCCGTGGCAGGGACACTTGTACTTTTGTTCGCCTTCAAGCCAGTTGGGCGTGCAACCCAGGTGCGTGCAGACGGTGCGAATCGCCACGATCTGCCGCTGCCCGGCGTACTCGGCGTTCACGACCCAAATGCCAAACAAAGCCTTGAACTTCTCCTCCACCTTGCCCGGCGGAAAATCGTTCGGCGGACCAACCTTAAACTTGCTCGGCGGCTCGGTGAGAATGTTCGGGAACATGAAGCGGGCCATGCCCAGCGTCCAGAGCCCCGTCGTTGCACTGAGCGACGTGAAACCGAGCGCCAGGAACGAACCAAAAATCAGCGACACGACGCCGCGACGCTCTTCGGTCGCCGCCTTGGCCGGCTTCGCCTTCGCGTACTCGGGCTTCACGGGCATCGGCGGCACGGGACGCGCCGGCTTGGCCGGAGCGGGCTTCGCCGCCGCGGCCGCCTTACTCACCGGGCCAGGCTTGGCGGGCTTATCCGCTGCGCCTGAGAGAATGTTCGAGGTGTTCTTCGCTTCCACCGGCGGAGCGGCAGGCTCAGCAGGTTTCTCGGCCTTGGGGGCTGCGGTGGGCTTGGCTGCCGGTTTTTCCGCAGCCGGAGCCCCTTCCGTCGGAGAAGCTGCTTTTTGAGCCCGGGCGGCAGCCAGAATATCGGCCGTGCTGGGACGAGCACCACCAGCCGGCTTCGCAGGAGCATCCGCCTTCGGGGCCGCCGGTTTGGCCGCAGCCTTGGGTGCTTCAGCGGGCTTCGCCGGGGGTGGCGCAGCGGCCGACGCGCCGCCTGAGCCCATGGCGCCTTGTTTACGAGCCAGAGCTAGGATTTCGGCCGTCGACAGCTTCGGTTTATCAGCCATGCCTGATTCTCAACTCTAGGTGACGCTTCCGTTTGCGCCCATCCGGATGTTCGTGATCGAACTCAACACAGAGCCGAGCGACACGTCCCTGGGTCGAGATGGAATATTATCGGCAGAGTTTGTGACTTTTTTCACAAACCCCCAGATGTTCTAACCTTTCGGCAGCATTTGTCAACCCATCTTGAGTCACTTACGCCGCTAATCTCTCACGATTCGGTAGCATTGAAAGCGATAAAGTACTGACATTCACCAACTCTGACAAGGGATACGCGGTTACGATTCCGTGGAGTGTACTTCCTCGGCCGCGATTCTCACCACCGCGGACGCTCTTTCTGCACGCTCCCCGCGCTCATTTTTCATGATGACAATCGACTGGTCCGCGCTCGAAAACCTCACCCATCGCGATCCGGGCGGGCGCGGCGTCGTCGCGCGCCAAGCCAACGCGCAATTTCTCGACGAGGGCCAACTCGCACGCGCAGCTCACGAACTCGCCCTGCATGGCCACGCCATCGGCATCGTCACGGGCTTTACCATTGCCGATGCCGATCCAAGAGCCGCCGAGACCGACGGACCGCCGGGGGCGCTGTATCTCGCGCGCGTGTTTCACGCCTTGGGAATTGAGGTCCGGCTGCTCGGTGATGCGTTCGTAACACCGCTGTTGGTCGAAGGCTGCCGTGCGGTCGGGTTAAATGCGGCATGCGTGCATGAGCTGCCCATCGCACCGCGCGCCGATGATCATACTTGGCTCGATGCCGCGACGCGCATGTCGCAGGGCACTTGCTCGCATCTGCTCGCCATCGAGCGCGTCGGCCCCAGTCACACGCTCGCCTCGCTCGTCGCGCAGGCACGCGATTCGGCAGCGCCTGTCGAACGGTTCGCGGCCGAGGTCCCCATCGAGTCGCGCGACGTGTGTCATACGATGCGCGGGATACCAATCTCGCATCTGACCGCTCCGGCACATTGCCTCTTCGAGTTGCCGGGGCGAACGTATCGCACGATCGGCATCGGCGACGGCGGCAATGAGATCGGCCTGGGATGCGTCCCCTGGGAGGTGTTGCGGAGTGCCATCACGCGCGGCCCCGCGAGTCAGATCGCCTGCCGCGTTGCCACCGATCACTTGTTGCTCGCCGGGGTCAGCAACTGGGGCGGCTACGCGCTCGGCGCCGCGGTCGCGGCCCTGCGCGGACGAGCGGACTTAATCTCTGCCTGGACGGCCGACGATGAGCATGCGTTGCTCGAACGTCTCGTTGCCGTCGGCGCGGTCGATGGCGTCACCAAGCAACGCACCGCCACCGTCGACGGTTTGAGTTGGCGCGATTACGTCGAAGTCTTCGACGCCATTCGACAACAATTGACGATCTAGCCGAGGCGAAAACGCTTTGGGCGTATTCAAAAGTCGGTGCCTCTTCGACGAAACAAGCCATGCTCAATCGACGTGCCCAGCCGCTCCTGCTCTCGTTCTCAACTGAAAACTGAAAACCGAGAACCGAGAACTGAAAACCGCCCGCCGCTATTTTTTCAGCGAGGTCATGTACTCGACAATGTCGACCAGGTTTTGCGCATTCAAGGCCTTCTGGATGTCAGCGGGCATGATCGAGAGCTTCGACTTCTCCATCTGCTCGATGTTCTTGCGAGCCACCGTGCGGACGATCGACTCGGCGTTCTTGATCGTCACGTCGGCAGCCGTTTCGCTCACTTTCACGCCAGTGAGCGTCGTGCCGTCGTCGAGCGCGAGGATGTACGACTCGTAGTTGTGGCTGATGCCCGCGCTGGGGTCGAGGATCGAAACGAACATCGCTTCCTTGCTGAGCTTGCTGCCGATTTCCGACAAGTCGGGCCCGACGTCCTTCCCTTCGCCGCGCACCTTGTGGCACTTGGCGCAGGTGCCGGTCGTGGCGAAGAGTTGCTTGCCGCGATTCGCGTCTCCCTTTTGCTTGACGAGTTCCGTGAGGGGCGGCAGCGGCTTCTTGTCGACGCCGCTGGGCAACTGCAAGTGCTTGCCAGCAGCGGCGCGGACCGTGGCATCGTTGCTCACGAGCAGCACGTTGGCCGCGGCGAACTTCAAGTCGGCCGGCAGCTTTTCGCTCGTGACCAGCTCGACCAAAAACTTCTCGCCGACCTTGTTACGACCCAGCGCCTGCACCGCCGCGCTACGCACGCCCAGAGGGCGATTCGTATCGGTCACCAACGGCTCGAACCAGGTATTGAGCTTCGCACCGCCAGCGTAGCCGACCGCTCGGGCGACCCGGGCGGCTTTGTTTTCGTCTTTGTCTTGCATGAGTTGCTGCAACGACTCTTGCTCGCCAAACTTGAGGAGCATGCCCGCCACACGGACCGCCGCGGTGTCGTCGGCCGTCGTCAAGATGATCTGGACCAGGTCGTTGCGTTTTTCCTTGAGCCCCGCACGGTCGACGAGCGCCAGGTAGTCGTCGCTGCCAGGGGCGAGGCGATCGAGATAGCCGAGCACGGCCGATTTCACTCGCGGCGCGTCGGCGACGTTTACATTCGACAACCGGAGCAACGCCTTGGCGACGCTCGTCTGCAAGGCTGCCGAGTTGCCGCCGGCTGGGATGTCGAGCAACGATTGCAAAGCGGCGTTCTTGTCTCCTTGGTACAGGTCGAACGCCCGGAAGTACCGCGGCAGATCCCCCTCGCTCGTCGCGGGGTTACGAATCGCGGCGGCCAATAGCTGCGGTGTCTTTTTGCCCCGGCTCCGCCAGATGATGTCGCGGCCACCCCGTGTGCCGAGCGGCTCGTTAACCTTGGCCAGGTAAGCGTCGAGGCACTCGTCCCAGTGTCGAGCCGCACCGATACCGAGGGCTTCGAGGTACCAGCGATCGTCGCCATCGTGTTGAGCGGCGAGCGTGGCCCAAATCTGGGGCACGGCTGGCGAGGTGCTCAGGTGCAAGGCAATGGCCAGTTCGCGGCGCACTTCCGGAGCGGGGTCCTGGGCCAATGACGCGAGCGAAGCCACGTCGAGCTTCAATTGCCGGGCGAGTCGAATGCCCACCGTGCGAATGTCGGCGTCCCGATCGGTGATCGCTTTTGCGACCACGGCTGGGCCCTGACCGGCGATCTTGCCCAGGCACCAAAGCGCTCGGGCCTTCATGCGTGGGCTGTCGGTTTCGTCGGCCAGCTTGGTGAGTGCCGGCACGACGGCTTGTCCTTGAGCGTGCAATTTGTGCAGCGCCGTCCAGGCGAGGTACCGCACCGAGTTGCACGGATTTTGCAAAGCGGCGATCGCCCCACCGAGGTTTTCAAAGTCGTATTTCGGCACCGTGTACTTGAGGCCGGTCGAGGCGACCCGGAACAGTCGTCCACGGTCGAGGTCTTGTTGGTTGTGGCCGCCGACCCCCGGATCGTACCAATCGCTCACGAACACGCTGCCGTCGGGGGCGACGCAGACGTCGGCGGGTCGAAACCAGTTGTCGCGCGCGCCTTGCAGCAGGTCGACCGAGCCGGCCGTGTAACCTGCGCCGTACTTTTTCGCCGGGTAGGCGCGGACCACGCTGGGGCCCGCGTCGCAGTGAATGACCTGATCCCAAAACACCTTGGGGAGCGAGCGGCCCTCGTAGACCAGGATGCCGGTCGGCGAGCCCGCCCCGGTTTGCAGCAAGTTGGGCACCACGCCCGGGTCGTTCAGGTGCCAGTGCATGAGCGGCACCTCCCCCTCGATATTCTCGCGCGGGGTACGCCAGCCCGAGCCGGTAAACTCCTGGCGGTAACCGTAGTTGCCGTACTCCATCACAAAGTTGATCCGCACGCCGCGGTTGCCATCGTCGTCGTTGTCACTCTGCCAGAGGGTGCCAAAGCTGTCGACGGCGACTTCATAGTTGTTTCGGAAATTGTGGGCCAGCGTCTCGAAGTCGCCGCCGTCCGCGTTACAGCGGAAGGGCATGCCCCCCCAGTACGGCTTGCCGCCGTCGCTCACCATGTTGCCAGCGAGATCCACGACCGGCTTGCCATCTTTGTCGCAGACACGCTTGCCGGTGTTGCCAAAGTTCCAGTACAGCTTGCCGTCGGGCCCGAAGAGAAACGAGTGGGCCGAGTGATCGTGTTGCGCGTCGCCAACGTTCGTGAACAGTAATTCTTTACGGTCAGGCTTGTCGTCGCCATCGGTGTCGGTGAACACGAAGATGTTCGGCGAGCAGGAAACGATCACCTGGTTGCCGAGCACACACAGACCGATCGCCGAGTTGATGTCGACCCCCTGGTAGAAGACCGTCGACTTATCCGCCTTGCCGTCGCCATTGGTGTCTTCGAGGATCAAGATGCGATCCCCTTCCTTGCGCGTGCCATTGTGTCGGCGGTAGTTCATCACCTCGCAGACCCAAATGCGGCCGCGGTGATCGATGTCCAAGTTGGTCAAGTTGAGTGTCATCGGCTCCGAGGCGAACAGGGTCGCTTCGGCTCCCTCGGCCACATTGAGCCCGGCGATCGCGTCTTTGGCTTCATGACTGGCGGCGGGAGGGGCGTTATTGGCCGACGGGGTCGTCAACTGGGCTGGGGCCGCGTTGTAAACGAGGAATTGCACGCTGGAGGCGCTTCCTTGATCGGTCCCGCCGTTGTCGAGCCCGGCGCGGGCGACAAATCGGTCATAGCCTTCGGGCACATTGAAGACGATGACCGAGTTGGAGTGTGTGCCGATGCCGTAGGCCACACTCTTGCCAGCGATGCGGAGTGGCCCCCCGTCGCAATTCGCGTTCACATTGACCTGCCCCCACCCGGCGCGAGCCGCCGCCCACTTGAGGTCGGTCAACTTGAGCTCCCCCTTCGCGCCGGTCAGCCGTGGCTCGACCCAGTCGGCCCAATCGGCCGTGAAGCCGTTGCCCGCGTCGGTGACAACGAGCGCGAGCTGCTTGGCCCCTTTGAGCTCGACGTTGATGTCGATCGCGTGCCCCGGTGTTGATGGGGTGACGACCGAGCTGTTGAACAGCTCGGCCGCGTTCGCTGAGCCCGCGATGGGCGCCGCCGTCGGGGTGACGGCGGAGACCTTCTTGGGCTCTTCGTTGACCATGCGTTGCTGGATGATCTCGCGATTGTAGTTGGCCGGCCGTGGGTAGTCCGGGTTGGCTTCCAAGTCTTCAGCACTCACCGGAGCGACTTCGACCCCCTCGGCCGGCACCTCTCCCTTGGCGGTCCAGACGATCGCGTTCAGGACGGTCTTGCGGAAGTCAGGGTGCCCCCAGTTCCAATGGTCATGTCCGCCTGTAAAGCCAAAGCCGCGACCGCCGTCGGGCCGCTCCGATGCCCAACCGACGTGTTGCATCTCTCCCTTGGCAACGCTCTCGCGCACGTACGGGTTGCCGCTGTGGGGACCGTCCTTGCGCGTGAGCGTGTCGGGACCGGCGAGCGCCGAGAGGATCGGCGTGACCCCTTTCATCTCAGGCCGAAAACGCATGTGATAGTACCACTCGTCGTTGATCGCGAACGGCTTGACCCCACGCGTGATCGGATGCACGGGCAACTTCTCGAACCGCGCGGTCCAGTGAGGATTGACCGACCAGTTCATCTCGAAATAGCCGCCGATCCAGTCGAGGAACTTATCGCCCGACGGCCCCTTGGGCACCTCGACGGCATAGTGGATACAGACGACGCCAACCCCCTTCTTGGTTAGCGCGTCGACCTGCTCGAGGTTCGGGTTGACCATGTGTCCGCCGCCGCCGTCGCAATACATGACGATCGTGTCGGCCCCGGCGAAGGCATTGGCCTCGGTCGGCCAGCCATTGCGGTGCACGACGACCTCGTAGCCGGGCTTAGCCCGTTGCAACTCGCGGGCCAGCAGCAGGCAGCCTGCGTTGTGCTCATGCGCGCCGTAGCCGTGACTCGGCCGGCCGGCCACAAACACGATCCGCTTCTTCTCGCCGTCGTTCTTGAGTGCGCTGCTCTTGAGCACCGGCGAGGCGAGCTTCTTGAGACGGATGTTCTTGAACTGCACCGTCATCGGCGGGCCAGCGTGCAACTGCAACGCGAGCAGGCCCGACATGCGCCGCTTGGCCGCTTCGTCGTCGGTCACGTCGATCGTCGTGACGCCGTTCACTTTGTGGATCAGATGATTGCCATCGGCGATGATGGTGTAGTCGTTCCAGTCGTCTTGCTTGACGGCAGCGAGAATGTCCGCTTCCTTGGCGATCTCGGTCCCTGCTTTCTTGCCGTCGGCGGTAATTTGCACCTTATTGCCGCGCTTGGCGAGAATGCCGCGCCCCTTCTCTTCGTAGAGTGTGCCGGTCCACCCCCCTGCCCCGTCGAAGTCGGCCTGATAGCCCTTGATGACCCAGGGGCTGACTTCCTCTGAGCGATATTGCACGCCCGAGTTGCCGCCGACGATCTTGAATTTCAGCCGCAGCTCGAAGTCGCTCACCGTGGCCTTGCGGTAGATTATGAACGTGTTCCCCTTGGTGGGCTTTTCGGGGGTCGTCTGGCCGGTGATCGCCTCGTCGCGGACGCTCCAGAACTCGGGATTGCCATCCCAGTTCGTGAGCGTTTTGCCGTCGAACAGGGACTCGAAGCCCGCCTCGTCTTGGGCCTGAACCCAGCTGGTCAGGGCGAATACGAACGAGAACAACCATCCTAGGCGTCGGATCATGGGTGAAGGACTCCGTGCGGGAGATTCGATAGAACGAGCGCGCGATGCCGAGCCTGGCAGTCAGGTCGACCGCTCGATGGGGGTTTCGATTCGCGACAAAAACAGCCGCGTCTGAATCGGTTTAGAGCATAGTCAAGCCGTCAAAGCGAGTCAAACTAGCCGGAGGAAAGCGGAAAGTAGGCAGTAGGCAGAGGGCCGTTACCCAAGCCGGCGGCTCTGCCGCCGACCTCGATCAGCTTCACACAACCCAACGACTCGGGTTGATTCCCGGCGCGGCGGTGGCCATGTTGGCGGGACGATTGCCGACGTTGAAGTCGATCTGCCGCGTGTTCGGACTCTTGAACAACGCGCGGACGTGCGGCGGCAAGGTGGCCAGCTTCGCGGGGTCCCATTCCTCGACTGCAGCAATCGGACCCGCCCAGGCCGGCCGATACGCGATCGCCAACAACCGCCGGTCTTGCTGACTGATGTTGGGATAGTTGGCGTGGAACACCGCCTGGTGGATGAGCGCCACGCTCCCCGCGCGACACGTGACCATCACCTCCTCGGGATGCGACAGGTAACGCCGGTATGGGTTCGCGTCGGCGTGCATCGACAGATGCGAACGGGGAATTACCTTGAACGGTGCCCGCTCGGGCGTCAGATCGTCGAGGTAATACAACGCGCGGACCAGTCGCGGGGCGCTTGCCTGCATGCCAAAAATCGCCGAGCCGTAGGGCTGCGCGTCGGTGTGGATCGCAATGCCCGGGTGGCCGGGCTTGGACAAGGCATACGAGCAGGACGTGAACACCAACTCGTCGCCGAACAGAGTGGTCAGAAACTCGAGCATCGCCGGCAGGGCAATCACGTCGATCGTATGGGGCGAGTTGGTCCACTGCACCTGTTGGCAATAGCGTTGGTTCTCGCTGTAGTCGACGGCCGTGGTCGGGAGCGCATCGAGTTCGCGACGGATGTTCGCGATCTGCTCGGCGCTGAGCAGATCGGGGAGGACGACGTAGCCTTCGAGTTCGATGTGCTTAATGCGCTCAGCCGTGGTGAGGCTGGCCCAATTGGTGGTATCGAGGCGATAGGGGGGCGTGTTGGTCATCCGCGTATCCTGACGAATGTAAGCGCGCGACACTGCTACTGCAGCTCAGGGCATCAAGTTAACAGCACGACCAAACCGACTCCAGAAAGATTCAGCCTCACGTATCCCGGCCTGCTAAACTAATTTTGCGCGGAGCTTTAGCATTATCTGCGGTAGCAAGTCAAAGCCGGTGTAACGCATGGGCATTTCCCTGATCATATTCCTGGTAATTTTCCTGGTAGTCATCCCGGAATTGGCGATCTTACCAATATGGGGTTTCTACCAAGGGTTGGTGGGAGCCATTTGGCCAAGCGATGATCCTGAAATACGACGTCAACAACGGGTGACATTGGTCCTCGTGCTGATTGGCACCATCACGTTCGTGAGCGGCTTAGCTTGGCTGCACTGGTCAGACAATTGGTCGATCATTCCGTTCGTCGTCGCCTTTGCGTGCCTAGCCTTGGGCGGATTCTTGGGCAAGCAACTCGAACGACGATGTCGCGAAGAGGATGAAGCCAAGAAAAACAATCCGGCACAACCGACTGATGCTACTTAACTCGACGCGACGGCGGAAATCCTACACAACGTCAGCAGAGTGTAGTGGCTCGACACTGAGAAGTTGCTCACATACTTACAGGACCACGAGCCACACGAGCTGATCGACGCCGAACAACGACGGCGTGACATCAGCAAATGTGCTCAGCGCCGTACGTGTTTCCCCCCGGTGCCCCGCTGGGGGCAAATGAAAAAGTTACTGCGAGTTCAACCAAGCCCGCGCGAAGTTCGCGGCTTGCGTGCGATTGGGAAAGTTGCGAATTTCGATCGTGGGCGCGAGCAAGCTGGCCCGTTGTTCGTTTTGCCATTTTTGCACCGCCGCCGGCGATGGGGTGACAGCCACGCTGCGCTGTTGGCTTGTCGTTGCCATGCAAACGTAATGCGTCATGTTTTCGAGCGGATCGGTGTACGGCAGCTTGACGAGATGCTGCGCCAACTCTTTTTCGAGCACCTGCAAGTCATCGCCAAAATACTTGCGGAACAGCGCCTCGGCCTCGTCCGGGGTGACCCATCGCAGCGCGTCGAACTTGGCCACCTCGCCCAGAAAACTCTCGAATTTGACTTTTTTCCGCGCCGCCAGGAAGTGTGTGAGCCCCCAGGCAAACGCGTACCCGGTCGAGGTCAGCCCTTCGGCCCGCACGACCGTTGAGAATACATAGCCGGGCTGGACCGATTGGCCATTTGCCTTCAGGTATTCGGAGATTTCCTTCATACGCATGTCGTTGACTTCACCGACCCCTTTCCAGCGCACCGAGGTCCTGTCGAACGCCACGGCCGAGAGGTACTCAGGCAACCCCTCGCTGATCCACTGGGGCCAATCCGAGAGCCGCCGCTGCACGCCGATATTGGCCAGAATTTGATGACATCCCTCGTGCGCCACGGTGGCCACCGCCTGTTTGACGGCGATCTCGGGGAGCACCGTGGCCAGCTTCGATTGCTCGTACATCGCCACGTGGTTGCTCACGCCGTTGTAGTAGGCAACGACCCCCGCGGGCATTTCCTTGTACTGCTGAAACTCGTCGTAGGTCTTGAACATCAACACGACCAGCAGCGTGTCGGGGTCGTGCACCGGTACCTTGAGCCGCTTCCAGTAATCGAACAAGGGCTGATACATCGTCTCCAAGATGCGACTCGTGCCGGCGTAGAACAGCTCGCTCGTGTTGTACACGTATAGAAAGCGTTTGGTCGCGCGGATTTTGAACTTCGGAAACCGCGCAGTCAGTTCCTTGGTCAACTCGTCCTTGGTCGAGGAGACGAACGGTCGCGAAGTGGTCTCGGCTTCGCTGGTCAACTTCGAGGCTAGGCGACCGTTGGGCAATTGCACGATCACGCGGTCGCCGATCTCGCTCAGCACTTTGCCCACGACGAGGCCGAGCGCGTCGTCGTTGACTGTCACGCGACGATCGTTACCCGGCTTGCCCTCGGCCCCCTTGGGGATGATGAGTCCGTTTTCCTCGGGTCGAATCTGCGGGATGTTGGCCTTATCGGCACCGCTGCCAAACGACGACTGCGCGAGCAGTGGTGCCGCGGCGAGCATGAGCAACGCGCCACAGCCAAGCAGGATGAACGCCCGTAACGATCGCTGACTCTCTGGCCGCATGAGAAGCTCCCCCGTGATGGATCGGAGCGACCCCCACGAGTGCCCGACCGGATGTGGATGAGTGGAACTGCCGCTTCGGATGGGGCGCGCTGAACAAGCGCACCATCAGACTCCATCCCAAGGTATCAAAACCGGCCCCCCGACCCAACTGTTTTTTACCCCGATTCGACCAGGGAATCGCTGGCCACGAGCCCTGTTCAACGTCTCGGGATAAAAATTAACCGCTCGCCGCCCCGGCCATGATGGTCTTGAGCGCCTTGTCGCTAATATCCTTGCGGCACCA
>CAZZBK010000104.1:0-22080 GCA_964652155.1 uncultured Planctomycetaceae bacterium
TTCAGGTAATTAAGTTAACAGGACGACCAACGGGAGTCCGTAAATACCGGCCTCGTGTTGCTCGGCCTACCAAGTTCATGATCTGCGGATCAATAAGCTGCTTGATTCACCCGTTTCGATACGACGACTATCGTAGTCCGGCGGAGAGAGGCGAGCAACTTGTTAGAAGACGGGTGCTTGCTGAGAAGTAGGACGTTGAAAGATCCAAGGACCCAGTTCCAATGAATGCCCGAGGATCAATGTTCAGAAGTAGCCGTTAGGACCTTGATCATTCCCTACGCCCCTCAGGGCCTCCAAGCCAACGTCACCCCCTTGATCGTGATCTCCGTCTTCTTCGGTTGCACGACGATCTCTTCCAGCGACAATTGCTCGGCCGAGAATTGATCGCGCAACTTGTTCGACTCGGCTTCAAACTCGGCGACGAGCGTTTGCTGCTTCTCTTGAATTGAAGCGACGTCCTGCTCGGCCGCCGCCACCTCGCCGCGTTCCTTCATGATCGAGCTGGCCGACCGCATCGATGTCGCCGCGCTGGTTACATTACCTCTTGATGCCAGTCTATTACTGACGAGCGCTCCTAATATTGTCGTACCAATCCGTAACGCCGCGGTCATCATCGACGACGTGCTGTCAGCCTTCTCTTTCTCGACTTTCTGCCGTGCCTTGCGTAACGACTCTTCCAGGTTCGCCAACTTCGGCGCGTACTTTTGCCGCAGTTTTTCCACCGCCAGATCACGGGCCTCTTTGGCCGACTGTGAGATACGAATGCGGAACTCCGACTCGCTCTCGTCCGCTTTCGAGGTCTCCTTAAGCGCGGGACACGACCACAACGTGAGTCGTTCGTTCTGGTAGAGATACGTCTGCAACGCGGTCGTCAGACTCTTATAGCTCTTCGCTTGGCTGAGCGATTTGGGAAGCGGCGCGAACAACGCTCCATCGGCAGGCTTCGACTCGGTTTCGAGCTCCTCGACCGACTCGGCCGCGTCCCAGGTGGCGGTCTCGCCATCGACATCGGCCAACATCGTCACCTCGCGCCACTCGTCGACGCCACTCTTCGGCTGGGCAAAATGGACCTTGGCCTGGCCCAACAAGGCCGGTTGATAAACGAGCTTTTCGCCCGGTTTCAAGGCCGATCGGACTGGCAAGAAAACCTCTTTGACCTCCGGGGGCAACATCGGCCGGGGTCCCGCCCCGTCGGGCTCGATCGGCTTCGCCGCGTGCGCTGCCGGATTGATTGTCGCCGCGGGGAGTGCCGCCTTGCGATCTTTCATCAACGTTTGAATTTGCTCGCGCGACATTGGACCACGCAGGTACGAAAGCGTCCAGCGCGTTTGGAACACGACAGGAGCGTCGTCGTGGACGTTGTTCATCAGAAAGACTCGATTGCCCAGACCTGCAAGCGTCTGCTCCATCTTTTGTCGATCGAAGGTCTTGCCAGCCGACGCGCTTGCCCCTTCGAGACCTTCGAGCACCCGGGCCTTGTCACGCTCGGTCTGCAATCGGCCGAGGAACCAAGTGCCGGCGTTCGACAATCCTTTGTAATCGAGGTCGACCGGGTTCTGCGTCGCCAGCACGATCCCCAAGCCAAACGCCCGCGCCTGTTTGAGCAGTGTCAACATGGGCAGCTTGCTCGGCGGATTGGCCGTGGGTGGGAAGTAGCCGAAGACTTCGTCCATATAGAGCAACGCCCGCAGGCTCGACGTGCCGGGCTGAGCGCGCATCCAGGCCAAGACCTCGTTGAGCAAGATCGTGACAAAAAACATCCGCTCACTGTCTGAGAGATGCGCGATCGAAATGATCGACAACCGCGGCTTGCCATTCGATTGATAAAAGAGCTTCTGAACGTCGAGCGATTCGCCCTGCATCCAGCCCGAGAACCCAGGCGACGCCAAGATGTTATTTAACTGCATCGCTAGCTCGAAACGCTCTTTGGCCGGGTAAAACGTTTCGAGATCGATGAGCCCGATGCGGTCGATCGGCGGCTGCTGGATATCGCGGATCATCGTCGCCAGATCGAGATCGCGTCCTTCGCGCCAGGCGCGGTCGAGCAGCGTGCTGATCAAAATGTGTTCGCGGCTCTTGAGTGGATCGCCCGTGGTGCCCAACAACGCGAGCAGCCCAGCGACCGCGCCGTTGATTCGCTCGCGCAGCGAATCGGCATCGTTCATCACAGCCGCACTGGGTGCTCCGAACGAACGCAACACCGTCAGCGGGATGCCCGAGCTGCTGCCGGGCGTGTAGATCGACATCTCGACCGAGTCGAGATAACGTTGGATGCGCGTACCATCCTCGCCCCAATCGCCGAGTCCTTTCTTCCAGAGTTTTGCTGTCTGCTCGGCGAGTTGGTCGGGGGTGATCGCCTTGCGAACCGCCTCGGCCGGATCGACCCACGGTCGAAAGTCGCTCGGTTCGAGCTTGGGAAACGCCAGCATCAGATTGCCGAGATCGCCCTTGGGATCGATCGCGATGGCCGGGACGCCGTCGATCGCCGCCTCTTCTAAAAGCGACAGACACAGGCCGGTCTTGCCACTGCCGGTCATGCCAACGCAGACGGCGTGAGTCGTGAGATCCTTGGCATCGTAGAGCAGCAATTCTTCGCGCGGTTTTTGTTCGGCCAGATCATAATGCTTGCCCAAATAGAAGACGCCAAGCTGTTCAAAATCCTGCATGGTTGCCGTCGCAATAAGAGTGTGGGGGAGGGATGAATCCCTGGTCGTCATGGGTTACCGAGTTGAGCTTGCGCCCTTCGGGGATGCTGGTGATCTTCGCGTTCATGAACGCGGAACGACCACCTGACGATTGTCCTGGCTGTGCCCGGTTGCGGCAAGAGGTGGCGGCTTGCGTGAGCAAGACGCCCCAGCGTCATGGTCCGCATGCTCAGCGGAGTGCTCCACCGCGTATCGACGAACCGCACGATGTTCCGTTGCCAGCGACGTGTCCCTTGTGCGTGTAGTACCAGCCATCGGTCTGCTTCCAATGCCAAGCCGAACCGCGCGAATTTCGTCGTTGTTTTCGAGGCCGTCCCATCGTTGATTCCATTAATAATTTGACCCGCCCCAAGGAGCCGTAGATATTACAATCGTGACCACCACAGACTCGCCTGCGGTGGTGTGTTGTTTTTTGACGCGATATGTTGCAGAGAGGCCACCATGCCGACTGAGCAGGAAGTAGCCGTGATACCACACCTCCGTTTTTTACGAGGTCACTGGCTACAGTTAATGACTCCACTCATCTTTGTAGCAGCCAACCTTCAGCTCGGAGTAGGTCCCGTTATTGCCGCTCCTTCCGACGACAAGCCGCGGCGGCCCAATGTGGTTATCATCCTCGCGGATGATCTCGGCTACAGCGACCTGGGTTGCTACGGCGGCGAGATCGCGACACCGAATCTCGATCGGCTGGCCAGCGGCGGCTTGCGATTCACGCAGGCGTATAACACGGCCCGTTGCTGGCCAAGCCGCGCGGCGATCATGACCGGCTATTACGCCCAACAGGTGCGGCGCGACGCGCTGCCGGACATCGCGGGTGGCACCCGAGCAAGTCGACCCTCGTGGGCTCGACTGTTGCCCGATTATCTCAAGCCGCTCGGCTATCGTTGTTATCACAGCGGCAAGTGGCACATTGATGGCCCGGTGCTCGCCGGCGGCTTCGATAAATCGCTCGACATGCGAAACCAAGGGAACTTTTTTTCGGCCCAAGGCAACTCGATCGACGATCAGCCTGTAAAGCCTGCCGCCGATGAGACGGGCTACTACGCCACGATCGCGACGGCCGACCATGCCATCGAGTGCCTCAAGGAGCACGCCGCGCACCATGCCGATCGGCCGTTCATGCAGTACATCGCGTTCATCGCCCCGCATTTTCCCTTGCATGCGCTGCCCGAAGACATCGCCAAGTACAAAAGTCGTTACACGGCCGGCTGGGAGGCGCTCCGCGCCGAGCGGCATCAGCGACAGTTGAGCGCGGGACTACTCACGGCCAAGCTCTCGCCGTTGGAGCGTGAAGTCGGCCCGCCGTATCATTTTCCCGATGCATTCGTCAAGCTCGGCGCGGGCGAGGTCAATCGTCCGCTGCCGTGGAGCGAGTTGAACGACGAGCAGCGCACGTTTCAGGCCACCAAGATGGCCATCCACGCCGCGATGGTCGATCGCATGGATCGCGAGCTAGGGCGCGTGCTCGAGCAGTTGCGCGTCATGCACGCGCTCGACAACACGCTCATCATATTCGCCTCCGACAACGGCGCGAGCGCCGAGATCATGGTCCGCAATGGCGGACACGACCCCCAAGCCACGCCAGGCTCGGCCGCCAGCTACTTGTGTCTCGGCCCGGGCTTTTCCAGCGCCGCCAACACCCCTTTCCGCCGTCATAAGACCTGGGTCCACGAAGGGGGCATCAGCACCCCGTTCATCATGCACTGGCCTCAAGGGATTGCGGCGCGAGGCGAGTTGCGTCACAATCCGATCCACCTCATCGACGTCACGCCAACGGTGCTCGAGGTCGCGGGGACGAAGCTGCCCGCCGAATGGAATGGAGTGCCGCTCCCTCCCTCGCCCGGTCGCAGCTTGCTGAGCGCGCTCAAGCCAGACGGCGCGGTTCAGCACGATTGCCTGTGGTGGCTGCATGAAGGGAATCGGGCCATTCGGGTCGGTGATTGGAAGCTCGTCGCGGCCAAGGGAGATCCCTGGGAACTGTACCAACTGGCCGATGATCGCGGCGAGACTCATAATCTTGCGGCGCAGCACCCCGACAAGGTGCGCGAACTCGCAGCGCGTTGGCAGGCCGAAACCGACGCCATGATCCAACTGGCCAAATCGAGTCCGGCGCCGACCCAGCCAGCCCCGAAGAAAAAGAACCGTTGAAGCTTTCAACGGACCGAACCTGCTGAGAGTTGAACGTGGATTTTCATCGCTGGGCCAACGACGTTCGCATGCTCAGCGACGCGATCAAGGTGTTGCAGGCCGAGGCCGAGTCGCTCGGCGCGCCGGCATGTGAGCGGCGTGAGTGGCACGAACTGCTGCAACACAAGCTGCTGCCGCAAGTGTTGGGCGAACCGCTGTTGGTCGTCGCGGTCGTCGGCGGCACCAACGTCGGCAAGAGCATCGTCTTCAATCACCTTGCCGGCGAAGTGGCCAGCGGCGTGAGCCCGCTCGCCTCGAAGACCCGACACCCGGTCTGCTTGGCACCGCCGGGCTTCGTGGATGAGTCCGCGCTGCGTAAGATCTTTGCGGGCTTTGAACTCGCAGCCTGGCAACGCGCCGAAGACCCTTGGGACGAAGGGGAGACGCATCGCCTGTTCTGGCGCACCGGCGCGGCGGCACCACCCAGGCTGCTGTTGCTCGACACGCCCGACGTCGACTCCGACGCGGTCATCAACTGGCAACGGGCCGACATCGTGCGGCACGCCGCCGACGTGCTCGTGGCTGTATTGACCCAGCAAAAATACAACGACGCGGCCGTGAAGCAGTTCTTTCGCAAGGCGGCCGAGGCCGACAAGCCGGTGATCGTCGTCTTCAATCAGTGCGACCTGCACGACGATGCCCCGTACTGGAGCCACTGGCTGCGGACGTTCGTCTCGGAGACCGGCGCGAGTGTCGAGCTGGTGTACGTGTTGCCGCACGATCGCCAGGCCGCGCGCGAGTTGCGCCTGCCGTTTTACTTTGTGGGAGCCGACGGTCACGCGCCCCCCGCCGAGCAAACCAGCTTGCGCGACGAACTGGCCGCGCTCCGCTTCGACGCCATCAAGCTCCGCACGATGCGCGGGGCACTGCGCCGCGTGGTGGACGAGGAGCATGGCTTGCCCGCGTGGCTGCGCGAGATCGCCCACTCGGCACAGGAATTGGTCGCCGCGGGCGACTCGCTGCGCAACGCCACCGGACTGGCGCGCGTCGAATGGCCGAGCCTGCCCGTCGAGTTGCTCATCGCCGAGATTCAACCCTGGTGGGACCTGCGCCGCGGCACATGGTCGCGCCGCGTGCATGGCTTCTATCGAGTTTTGGGGACCGGCATGACCTGGCCGCTGCGCAAGGCTTGGCAGGCCTATGCCGGACCGTCACGCGAACCCGCTGAGCTGTTCGCCGAACAAGAACGCCACGCGATCATCGAGGCCATCGGCCGACTGTTCGACGAACTCGAACGACTGGCCCAACTGGGCAACGAACGTCTGCGCCCTCGGTTGCAGCAGTTGCTCGGCGGCCGCTCGCGCACCCAATTGCTCGAGCATGTGCTCGCCGAGCACCAGCGGTTGCCGGCGATCGACGAGTCGTATCGGCAATTCCTCGCCGCGCGACTCGATCAGTGGAGCCGCGACAACCCGCTCTGGACCAACGTGCTGCACGCGACCGACCAGTTGCTCGCAGTCGCCCGACCGGCACTGACCGTGACGCTGTTCGTGGGCGGCGGCGCGCTGGCCAACGAGATGCTGCATCAAGCGACCACGCAGGTCGTTACGCACACGGCCACTCAAATCGCCACCGATGCCGCATTTGCCAGCGGCATTACTGCGGCCGGCGAGACCGTCGTCGGCGCGGCCGGCAAGACGCTCCAACAAGGACTCGCGCAGTTGATGCGGCAGCTCGATCGAGGTTTCACGCAACAGCGGGCCGCCTGGCTCGTCGGCTTCATCCAGCGCGAACTGCTCGGCGATCTGCTCGCCGAACTCGATCGCGGCACGACCCTCGTGCATGGCGCGACCATCGAGACCATCCACGCCATCCTGCGCCGCTGGCAATCGCAATGAGCGCCACCATCGGCCTGTTGGGCATTCGTCTTAGCGCCGATCCTAAAACCGATGGGGACTGTCCCCGTCGGTTTTCGGTTTTAGGTTAGACACTCAGCTCAACTTGCGGGCCACGTCGCTGAAAATGTTGAACAGCACGTCGAGGTACTCCCGAGCCTCGGCCAACGGCATCACCAACGGCGGGCTGATGCGAATGACTTTGCCCGCCAGCGGGCCCAACAAGTGAATGGCGCGTCCTTGAGCGTCGCCGAGGTAACACGCCTCGACACACGCGCGGGCCACCGCGTCGGCGGCGGTCGAGCCGAGCGTCGCGCACTCGATGCCCCACACGACCCCTTCGCCACGGACGTTCACAATCACGCCCGTCTGCTTGAGCCGTTGCAGACTTGCTTCGAGCAATTGCGAAAGCTGCTTGGCTTGGCTCAACACGTCGGTCGTCTCGTACTCGTCGAGCGTGGCCAACACGGCGGCGCTGGCCAGCGGGTTGGCGCTCCACGTGTCGCTTCCTTCGCCATACTGCATGGTTGCGAACACGTCGGCGCGGCCGACCGCGGCACTGACGGCGACACCGTTCCCCAGCCCCTTGCCGAGCACCACGATGTCCGGTTCCACGCCGTACTCGGTGAACGCGAATAGCGAACCGGTCCGGCCGAAGTTGGCTTGCACCTCGTCGAAGATGAACAGAATATCGTGCGCGCGGCAAAAGCGCTCGAGTAGTTGGATGTATTCTTTTTGCGGATGGAACGAGCCGCCGCCGCCCAGGTACGGTTCGGTAATCAGGCAGCAAATCCGCGCGCCATGCTCGTCCCACAGGGCATTGAGTTCGTCTTCGTATTTTCGCAAATCGAGCGGTTGCGCTCGGCGCTCGATGCTCACGCACTCCTCGCGTGGGAAGGAGATGAATCGCACGCGCGGGTCACGTTCCTTGTCGGCCTCGCTACCCGTGACGGCACCGGCGAGCCCTTTTTTGCCGTGGAAACCGTAGCGCGTGCTGAGGATGATGTCCTCCCCCTCGCGGCGATCGAGTGACGCCCAGAGGGCTTTTTGAATGGCCTCGCTGCCGCTGGCCGCCCAGAGGACTTGCTCGCAGCGTGTACCGCCCGGCTGTGACTGCATCAGCTTGATGAGCCGTTCGCAGCAGACGGTTTCGACCTCGGTGATGGCGTTGTAGCCGTTGATCGTGACCGCCTCGCAAAACTCGCCCGCACTCTTGAGGTTCTGCAAGCCGAGGTAGTTGATGACCCGATTCCACCAGCGCGTCGGGTTGTGCCCCAGGTTCATCACGAGCACGCCGCTCGTGAAGTCGGCCAGCTTGCGTCCCTCGGGGGTCCAGTGATACGAGCCCGCGCTTTTGGCCAGCACGGCCGCGCTGGGCGTGAACGTGCGGATGCAGTGCGGCTCGACGGCCAGCAGCCGACGACGGATGTCGTTCGACTTGGGTTCGCCGGCGTGTTGAACAGGAGCGGGGACCGTTGGTGCTTGGAGGGTGGCCATGATGGAGACTGGAGACCGGAGGGGTGAGACTGGAGTAAAAGACACAAAACCCAAGTCGGCGACTTGGTCGCCGTTTGTTCGGCGGCCGAGCCGCCGGCTTGGGGCGGAAATTACTTATTGACGCGCCCGGAGTACAAAACTTCGTATTCGCTTTTGCCTGGGGCGAACAACACGAGCCCGCCCCGCGGATGATCGATCTCGACGACACAATTCGGGGTGCCTGCGGCATGTTGGGCGAGAATGGCTTCCATCGCCTGCACCGCCGCGACGGTCTGACGATCGGCGGCGACGTCGTTGTAAGCGAGTTGTCGAGCCGCCGCGAGACGCGCTCCACGCTCGGCCGCAGAACCGCCGAACTCGACATGCGCCACCTCACGCACGAACCGCTCAAGCACTTCGATGCCGTAGCCCCGCTGCGAGCGTTCCTCCCAGGGCTCCAAGAACGAGCCGTTGTAGTGGTTGTTGATGTTGATCTTGCGCTGCAACGGGGTGCGTCCCTCGACGGTGCATTCAATGCCCCGCTTGCGACTGTGCGCATTCCAGACTCCGTTGTCGAAGCGGAACTGCACCTCCTGATCGACATAGCCAGGAAAGTTGTCGGGCGTGACCCAACTGGTGTGAATGTCAAAGGCCGCGTCGCGACCATCGGCATACTCGTAGATCATCCGCAGTTGGGTCGAATCCCAAGTGTTGCCCTGTGCGGGGCCCACGAGCCCGCGCTGTCCGGTGCAGCTAATGCTCTTGAGCCGGCCGCCGAACGTGAAGTCGATCAGCTTGATGTAATGCACGGCGACATACGTGCCCGGGTTGCGTCCCGCGATCCACTCAGCGAACTGTCCGCCGCTGATGCTCTTGGGCTCCAGGAGCGTGCAGTAGCCGGTGTTCACGTGCTGCAATTCGCCGTCGGCCACGAGCGTGCGCAGCTTTTTGTGATCGGGGTCGAGCAGCTTGTGATACACGACCTTGGCCAGCACTTGGTTCTCGATCGCCAATTGTTCGAGCACGTCGAGTTCGGCGAGCGACAGGACCGACGGCTTCTCGATCAGCACGTGCTTGCCTGCTTGCAAGGCGCGCTGCGCCGCCGCAAAGTGTCGATCGTCGGGCGTGGCGACACAGACAAAATCGACGTCGCTCTTGAGCAATTGCCCGATCGAGTCGGGTTCGCAGTAGCTCTTGAAGGGCCCGATCCTGTCACCGGCCTGCTGGCGATACGCTTCAGCCCGGCTGCCGGTGCGGCTGGCCACCGCGACGAGCGGCACCTGCACGAGCCCGAATCGGGCGTCGAACACCCCTTGGGCATGGGCGAGTTCGAAGAAGGGTCGATAGGTCTCCTCGAAGATCATGCCCAGGCCGACCATGCCGCCTCGGAGACGATTGACTGCTAGCTTTGGGCTGCTCATCTGAACTCACTTTTATCGATAAACGCGCGATTCGAGCTTTTAATTCGGGACTTATACCGTACAATTGCATCGTCAGTTATTGAAAGTGGATTCACTTTATCTCGCCAAGTTATGACCGTCAAGCGTGCCGCCGAGAATTTGCCCAACGACGCCACTCGCGTCGACGCGGTCTACGAGCAAATCCTGCTGGGTATCGTGCGGGGGGAACTCACGGCCGGGGCCGAACTCAAGAGCACCCTGCTCGCCCAGCAGCTTGGGGTCAGCCGCACGCCGGTGATTCAGGCCTTGCAGCGGCTCGCCTCGGATGGGCTCGTCAACTTGGAAATGAATAAACGAGCTGTGGTCCGCAGCGGGGCCGAGAACTGGCTCGTCGAACTGCACGAGCTGCGCGAACTACTCGAGCCGCCGGCCGCCGCCCGAGCCGCCCAGCACATCACGGTCGACGACCTGGCTCGGCTCGACACCCTGGCCATCGCGGCTCGGCCGCATTCGAGCGCCGACTGGCCGCAGCTTGCGCAGCAGTTCGACTTTGCGTTGCATCTGACGATCGCCGACCGCGCCGGTAATTTCGCGCTCCGCGAAGCGATTCGCAAAATTTGGGCCTTCAAGCGGATTTCGTACCTCGCCGCTCCCGAGAAGCCCGAGACCCTTGAGCGGGGCTATGGCGAGCACCTGGCGCTACTCGAAGCGTTGCGCAACCATGACGCCGAAACGGCCCGGGCCGCGATGCTCTTCCATCTCCGCAGCGCCGCCACGCTGCGGCAGAGCCAGACAATCGTGTGAGGCCATTGCTTTCCCAAGCCGGCGGCTCCGTCGCCGAGATACCGGCGGCCGAGCCGCCGGCTTGGTGTGATTTGAGCCCTTTTGCACACGGCCCCCCGATCGCCTAGAATGCCGTCTCACTCGATTTCGACACCCGACGAAAAGAACGCCACCCATGAAAGAACAGCCCGCCGTCATCCTCAGCGGCTTCGCCGACGAGGCCGCGAATCAAAAGACCGCCGTCCAACAGTTCGCCGCGTTCGCGGCCATGGGGCTGCAATACTTCTCGCTCCGGTTCATCGACGCCGGCGAGGGGATCAAGAACGTTATGAAGCTCACCAATAAAGAGATTCAGACCGTTCGGCATCTGATGGACGAATATGGCCTGAATGTCGCCACGATTGGCTCTCCCATCGGCAAAGTCAAATTGGTCGACGTCGACGACGGCACGAAGAACGCCTACATCCCGTTCAAAAAGTACCTCAAGGACGACGTCAAACGGGCCTGCGAGTTGGCGCATGCGTTCGAGACCAAGCTCATTCGCGGGTTCTCGTTTTATCATCCGCGAGACACCGACCCCCGACCGCATCTGTCGCAGGCGATCGACCAGTTGGGGCAGATCGCCGAGACGTGCCACCGCAGCGACCTGACGTTTGGTTTAGAGATCGAAGCGAATTTGATCGGCCAGTCGGGCGAGCTGCTCGTCGAGATTGCCCGCAAGGTCAACCATCCGGCGATGGTCTTGATCTTCGACGCGGCCAACATTCTGTGCCAAGGCTTCACGGCCGAGGGGGTTTATGAGCAGTACAAGGCCATGAAGCCGTACATCGGTTGGATGCACATCAAGGACTATCGGCATCCGAAGCCACCGCAGCGGGTCGGACACATCGACGAAGACGCGATCAAGAACTTTGTGCCGAGCGACATTGGCCACTCGGGACACGAGGCGATGCTGCGAGACTTTCGCGAGCAGATTCCCAAGCTCGACGCGAAACTCAAGAAGCGCGGCATCCCGGGCGTGTTCCTGGATTTGGAGCCGCACGTCAAGGGGGGCGGACAGTTTGGTGGCTTCAGTGGGCCCGATGGCATGGGGGTCGCGCTGCGGTCGCTCTGTCGCGTGCTCGATTACGTGAAGATCGATTACCACCTGCGTGACTTCGACGACATTCGAGCCGCCCGCGGATTTTAAGCAACAGCGAAACTATCGCGGGTGCCATGCCCACGGTTCGACGTGGGCATGCTGGACGAACGGTGCCACACGAGCATGGCCACGCGGACGTGGTCATGGCACCCTGGCAATCACGCAAGCCATTTGACCAAAGTGCTCTAAAGCTCGGAGAGTGATGCGTGCGTTGGGCTCTGCTGGGAATCGATGACCCGAGCCGTTCATTGAGCCAAGCGCTCATCGAGCGCGGCCACACACTCGTGTTGGCGGCGCAGATACCGACGCGCGAACAGAGCGCGCTGCGCGCGCTCGCACCCACCGTCGAACTGAGTGACGAGTGGGAGTCGCTTGTCAATGCCGAGCAGTTCGACGTCGCGCTCGTGGCCGCCGACCGCCTGGACGACGTGCGTTTGGAGACGCTCCGCAAGCTGCTGCAAACGGGCGTGCCGATGGTCGTCGTGCATCCGGCGGTCGATGCGATGATCGCGGCCTTCGAGCTGGAGATGATTCGCAAAGATACGCACAGCCTGCTGCTGCCGTGGCTACCGGGGCGGTTATCGAGCGCGTCGCAGCAGGTGCGCGCCTGGGTGCAACAGGGGGACGGCCCGCTCGGGCGTATCGAGCAGATCGTTTGCGAGCGCTCGCTCCTTGACCGGTCGGCGACGACAGTGCGTCGCGTGCTGGCCAACGATCTCGATTGGCTCCGGTACGGGTGTGGCGATTTGACCAAAGTGGCCGCCATGACCGCCGCGACGAAGCAGATTGATTTCGCCAATCTCAGCGTGCAGCTCTCGGGCCCCGCCGGAGTCGTCGCGCGGTGGAGCGTGTTGCCATCGGGGGCTGAGGCGCTGCGCGTCACGCTGATCGGGTCCGCGGGACGTGCCGTGCTCGTCGAGCACGCCTCGGGCGCGGCGACACTGGCGATCAACGACGCCGCGCCGCAAGCGTTCCGTCCGCCCGATTACACCACGGAATTGCTCACGCAAGTGCAACGACGGTTGGCGGGGCAGGCGGTTGGGCCCGAGTGGCTCGACGCGGTGCGGGCCCTCGAGTTGCTCGACGGCGTCGAGCGCTCCGCGCACAAGGGGCGAACGATCGAGCTGCATTTGGATGAGGTCGACGAAGAAAGTACCTTCAAGGGAATGATGGCCGCGAGCGGTTGCTTACTGCTGTTGCTCGCGTTGTTTGTCGTGATCGTCGCGACGACGGCGACCCATTTAGAAATCCCACTCGCCGACTACTGGCCGTATGGGTTGCTCGCGCTGCTTGGAGGTTTCACGCTCTTGCAGTCGCTCAAGCTCGCGTTTCCGCCCAAGGGCAGGTAGCGGCGATCGCTGCGGGCCTCGTCGCACTCCAGAAGGATTGCAAAGTCACATGGAGGGTGGCCCTGACAACTTGTTGTCAGGGTCGCCGTAGGCGACAAGAGGCGCAGCTTGGTGAAGCTTCCGTCCCCTCGTGTGGCTTCGCCACCCCGATGAGCAAGTTGTCGGGGCTACCCAGGAGACAATGCAGTCCTCCTGCGTCATGCTACGGCGCGTTCGCTTGTTCGACGAGGCGGGCCCAGTATTGCTTGGCCGACTCGAGTGACGAGATCACCTGCGCGCGCTCGGCGGGGTCGGTGAGCGGCAACTGGCCGATGCGGTCATTCACCCAATCGAGAAAGAACTGAGCGCTACGCTTGCTGACGCGCGGTGGCTGGCCCGAGATGCTGACGTACCAGGGTCCGCTGCTGGCAAAGCGATAGGTGTCGGCCGTCTTGGTGACCACGCGGACCAGAAACCAACCGCTCTGCTTGACTTTGAGCGGCGGAAAATGACCCGTGCGGGCCCACTCGTCGAGCCGCACGCTGCGAGCCACGCGGCCGTCTTGCACAATTTCGAGGTACTCGATTCTGTCGCGCGTCGTGAGGTTCATCGCCACGTCGATGTCCAACTCTTCCCCCTCGGCCAGATAAAATGCGTGGCCGGGGAGCTGACCATTGGCGAGCGGTCGAATGAGCGGGCCGTTGGTGACCACGACGCGCCCTTGTCGCACGGCGTCCCACCAGGCGTCGGGGGTCAACTCGTCGGTGTCGACATGCGCATACACGCGATTGTAGCCGACGGGGTTGTTGCTCACGCCCGAACCACTCCCCGCGGTGGGCGGAATGCGCAGGCCGCAGTTGAGCACCTGGTAGTACACGTCCTGCGTGGACTCGCCATGCCCGAGCGGGTCGGGAAATCGTTGCTTGTCGCGTGGCCGGCCCGAGGCTTCGTTCTTCGCCATGCCGGTTCGCAGAAAATGACTGTGGGCGATGTGGATCGAGTTGAGTTCGCCGTGGGCGACCCACACGGGAAAGTCCCAAGCGGTGGGCTTTTCAGCGGCGACCCACGCGCTCGGTGCCGCCGCGCGTGACTGCCGAAGCACGTCGATGCTGGCGGGATACTCACGCTGAAAGTCGAGCCAAGCGAGCGGCCTGGGCAGCTTCATGTAGAGCAACGAGCCGCCGCCGCGTTCGTCCTTGCCCGCGAGCGTGTCGTAGCAGCGGTCAATGCCGAAGCGCACGATCGACGGCGTCGGCGGCTTCGTGTTGGTCCACTCGGATTTTTTGTTCGACCAAGTGACGACCGACGCGACATGCAAGTCTTCAGCGAGCATGAGTTGCTGCATGTCGCGCAGGGGGCGTTCGACATGCAGATCGCCCGACCACCAATGCTCGGCCGCCATGTGGCAAGCGCGCTTGAGTTCGATGGTCTTTTGATCTTCGCCGTGGTCGACCATCATGAAGTGGCCTGACGATTCGGCGTATTCAGGTCCGCGCTCAACGACGAACGTATAGTTGCCCTTGGGCAGTTCGAGCACGAGTTGGCCATCAGACTCAAAATGATCGTGCCAGAAGGGCATCTTGAGCGCCTTCTGCACGACGCCAAACTGATTCTTGAGGTGTACGCGACATGGGACCGCCTTGCCCGACGCTTGGTCGACGAATGTCAGGGTCAGTTTGCCGCCGCCGGGCTTGGCCGCCGAGACGACGGCCGACGCGGCAACGCACAGCGCGAGGCAAACGAGTACCGAGCAGCAGCGAAGCATGGGCAGCACACCGAGCGACGAGAGAAGAGGGGTCTCTCAAACGTAGCTTGTGGCGAGGGAGTGGATATCGATTCTCGCTCCCGCAGGGGAGAGGGGTTAACACCTGTGCTGGTCGTAGCGATTGCGCGCGGCCACCTTCTCCCGACGGGAGAAGGTCTGCGCGCAGCGAACCGATGTTGCTGAGCTGTGCTGTTCACCGCAGCAAACTTTACGGGCGATGGCGAGGCAGTTCGCTCTTGAAGTCGCCGAGGCTGTTCCAGTAGAGCCGCCGGTCGAGGTCGACCTCGGTGACGGCGACCGTACCCCACTGCTTGGCCTGGGCCAACACGTCGCCGGTCTGATCGTAGACGGCGGTGATCATCCAGTTGCGGTCCACGTCGGTGTACGTGCTGCTGATGACGTAGACATGATTTTCGCACGCTCGGGCCGCTGCCAGCCGTGGGTTGCAACCCCAGACGGGCCAGGCGATCACCTCGGCCCCACGATTCGAGAGTTCGCGTGCTGGCTCGGGGAAGAAGCCGTCGTAGCAGACCATCATGCCGACCTTGCCAAAGCGGGTCGTGAACACGGGATACTCGTGACCCGGTGCACAGCCGCGCTCGATCTCGCCGCGCGGCAAGCAGACCTTGCGATACTTGCCCGCGATCTGGCCATCGGGCCCGAGCAACACGGCGACGTTGTACACCAAATGCTCGGCGCGCTCGAGCAGGCCGACGACGATGTGCGTGTTGTGCTGCTTGGCCAGCGCGCCAAAGAACTCGGTCGATGGGCCGGGCATCGGCTCGGCACAGTCGGCGTAGTCAAGGCCGGTGTTGGCGTAGGTGATGGTCTCGCCGAGTACGATGAGGTCCGCCTTTTGTCGAGCGGCTTCGGCGATGAGTGGCACGTGCTGCTCGCGATTCTCGGCAGGCGTTTTGCCACGCGGCATGAAATGCACGGCAGCCAGGCGGACCTTGCGCCCCTCGGGTGCCGAAATCGGCGTGAGTGACACGTCGCTCCAGTCGATTCGCCCTTGCGGAGCCCATTGGCCATGCAACTCGATGACCGCTTGTCGAGCAGCCGTGGGGGTGTGATACACGTCCGACACCTCAGTCCAGCCGTGAGCGTCGGTGGCTTTGTCGGTCGGGTGCTCGGCCTCGGCGACGGGCTTCCATCCGATCAGGTACCCGCTCACGGCGGGGTCGTCATGCTTGACCGGCTTGCCGTCGGCGTCGCGCCACAGGATGCGGACCACCGCGCTGCGGCGCGGCACCGCGACGTTCGTCGTGTGACGGTACGCCGTGAAGCGATAATGTCGGCCCCCCTCGATCGGCAACGTCTTGGTCCAATAGCCGTCGAGTCCCTCGCGCTGGTCATGAACGAGCGACCACTGTCCCTGCCGCGATCGACCGGCGCGTGGCTCATGGCGGAACTGAGGTCGCAACTCGTCGCGCGGCGCAGCCGACAGCCAGCCTTGCGCGTCGGTCGGGCTTGCTGAGTTGCTGGAGTCGACCGCCGCGACAAAGGGTCGGGCAAGGGCGAAGGTCGCGATCAGAAACAGCGCAGCCCAGATAAAACGCTTCATCGGATCGACTCCTGAGAACAACGAGCAGAACTGACGAACGATTTTAACTTGGCAACCGGCCGCAAGAAACACGTAAGCTGCGTGGCTTAGGTGTCACTTCTTCTCGGCGGCACCGTGAGCATGCGTCGAGAGCCGGCCGACAAAAGCTTTGCCCTTGATTTCCAGGTTGATGCGACCGGTCGTGGTCGGGTCGTCGAGCGCCTCGCAGAGCGCTTCGCTGACGAGCGCGAAGCAGGAAGACAGCGGGGTCGGGTCTTGGGCGTCGGGCTTGGCTCTCAGGCTGAACTGTTGCGGCTTGCCAGAGGCGACCAGATTGATCTTGAGTTCCTGGGCCTCGATGGGCACGGCCAGCTTGGCGGTCGAGTCGAGCACATAGACCGTGATGGTGTGCGTCGCGTCGTCATGAAGCAACTCGGCGTGATACTCCTCCTTGCCCAACTCGATCAGTTCGCCATGATGCGGTCCCTCGCTGGCGTGGTCATGCTCGGCATGTTGGGTGGGCGCCGCGGGAGCCGAGGTCTGGGCAGCTTTGTTGCCGTCGCAACCAGCGAGCGTAAGACAGGCGAACGAGATCGAAAACAGCACAAAACCAAGAACGGAACAACGCATGGATTAGCTCTTTCTTTCAAGTGAAGGTTTGGACATCAACCGTTGAGACGCACTTAGGGTTGGATCTTCGTGGACGGAGTGTGTTCGTCGGACAATTCATCGTGCTCCGAGGCGATCATCTGAAGCTCGGCTTGCTTGCGGCCAAAGCACCAGAACAGAGCGGGATGCACGAAGAAGTCGAGCAACGTGGAACTGATGAGGCCGCCGAAGATGACGGTCGCCACTGGGTACAGGATCTCTTTGCCAGGTTCGCCCGCCGCGAGCACCAACGGGATCAGCGCGATGCCGGCGGTGAGCGCGGTCATGAGCATCGGCGCGAGTCGTTCTTGGCCCGCTCGCTGGAGCATCTCGGGCGTGAACGCCTCGCCTTCGTGACGGACGAGGTGTAGATAATGGGCGATGAGCAAGATGCCGTTGCGCGAGGCAATGCCCGACAACGAGATAAAACCCACCATGCTGGCGACGGTCAGCGATTGCTGCGTGAGCACGAGCGCGGCGACGGCACCGATGGCGGCCATGGGCAATGCCGCGAGCACTTGCAGCGCCAGGTTCACCGAGCGGAACAGCGTGTACAAGGCCAGAAACATGCCCGCGAGCGAGACGAGGCTCAGCAGCCCGATGAGCCGCGTTGCCTGGCGTTGGCTTTCGAACTGCCCGCCGTATTCGATGAAATAGCCGGTGGGTAGTGCGGACTGAATGGGTTCGAGTTGCTTTTGAATGTCGAGCACGACGCCATTCAAATCGCGGCCGGCCGTGTTGCACTGAATGATAATCCGTCGCCGAACATTCTCGCGATTGATCGTGTTCGGGCCGCTCGCTTGGATCAAGTCGGCGACGGTCTCCAGCGGGACTCGACCGCCCGAGGCCAGGTTAATCGACAACCGCCGCAGGGTGTCCAGATCGACGCGGTAGGGGTCGTCCAGCTTGACGACCAGATCGAATTTGCGTTCCCCCTGCACGATTTCCGACACCGTGCGACCGTTCATCGCGGTCTCGATAAATTCGTTCACCTCGTCGGCCCGCAGGCCATACTCCATCAGCTTATGTCGCTTGAGTTGGATTTGCAGCTGCGGGATTTCGACCTGCTGTTCGACCATCAAGTCCTTGACGCCGTTCACGTCCGCGATGGCCGCTTTCATTTTCTCGGCCGTGTGTCGCAGGACGTCGAGATCGTCGCCGAAGAGCTTGATGCCGACCTGTGCCTTGACCCCCGAGAGCATGTGCGAGATCAGGTGTTGCAAGGGCTGCTCGGCCGCGATGACCACGCCGGGCACTTGGGTCAATTCTTCGCGCAGCTGTTCTAGCACCTGTTCGCGCGACTGGCCTGAGCGTGGGTCGAAGCTGATGATGATTTCCGACGTGTTGACCCCTTCGGCGTGCTCGTCGAGTTCGGCGCGGCCGGTGCGGCGCCCAAAGTTGAGCACCCCGTTCACCGCCTTGATCCGCTCGTCGACCAAGGCGGCGATCTGATTGGACGTTTCGAGCGAAGTGCCTGGCGGGAGCAGGGCATTGATCTGCACGCTTCCCTCGTTGAACGGCGGCAGGAAGTCGCGGCCCAGGTGTGTCACCACCAGCAGGCTGGCGAGCACGGCGAGGGCGACGGCCCCGAGGATCGGCACGGGATGGCGCACGCTGAGCTGGATCGCGTAGCCCGCGAGTTGCTTGAGGGTCCGCAGCAGAGAGCCATCTTGGTCGTGCTCCATGAACTTCGCTTGCGGCAGCAGCCAGTACGACAGCACGGGGGTCACCGTGAGCGACACGACCAACGAGGCCAGGATCGAGACGATGTAGGCGATGCCCAGCGGCGTGAACAGCTTGCCCTCGATCCCTTCCAAGGCAAACAGCGGCACGAACACCAGGACCACAAGGATTGTGCTGAACACGATCGAGTTGCGGACCTCGCAACTCGCTTCGTACACCACGCGCAGCGGCGACTTTGGCGCGGGCAACTGCCGATTCTCGCGCAGCCGCCTAAAGATGTTCTCGACGTCGACAATGGCGTCGTCGACCAATTCGCCAACGGCGACGGCCAGCCCGCCCAGTGTCATCGTGTTGATCGACATGCCCAGCCATTTGAACACCAGCGCGGTCACGACGATCGACAAGGGGATGGCCGAGAGGGTGATGAACGTCGTGCGAAAGTTGAGCAAGAACAGAAACAACACGATGACGACCAGGATACCGCCGTCGCGCAGAGCTGCGATGACGTTTTGGATGCTCAGGTCGATGAACGTTTTTTGCTGATAGATTTGCGAATTGATGTGCAGATCGGCGGGGAGGGCGGGGCGCAGCTCGTCCAGGGCGCGCGTAATGTCGTCGGTCAGGCGGCGCGTGTCGGCCCCGGGCTGCTTGGAAATCACGAGCATCACGGCGGGGATCCCATTGATCGCGGCCTCGCCTCGTTTGACCTGCGCCCCTTCGACCACCCGCGCCACTTGACCGAGCACGAGCGGGCGATCGCCGCTGGCTTTGACCACGACGCTCCGCAAGTCGGCGAGCGATTGAATCCGTCCCAGGGATCGCACCAGCAGTTCGTTGCCCCCTTGGTTGAGATAGCCGCCGGTGGCATTCGAGTTGCTCGCTTGCACGGCCGCCTCGACGTCGGCCAAGCTCACGCCGTATTTGAGCAGCAGATGGGGGTCGACGAGCACCTGAAACTGTTTGCGGCCGCCCCCCATGGTCACCACCTGCGCCACGCCCGGGATGGTCAGCAGTCGCTGCCGCACGACCCAATCGGCCAGCGTCCGCACGTCGAGCGGCGACGTGGCGCCATTCGCGCTGTACATCCCGATGTGTACCACTTGACCCATGATCGATGAGATGGGAGCCAACTGCGGACGCACTCCCCGAGGCATGCGATCGAGCGCGAGGGCAATTTTCTCGGCCACGATTTGGCGATCGACATAGATGTCCGTGCCCCAGGCAAATTCGACATAGATCACCGACAGCCCGACCCCCGACGAGCTGCGCACCGCCTGCACTCCGGTGGCGCCGTTAAGCACCGACTCCAGCGGAAAGGTAATCAGCGTTTCCACTTCTTCAGGGGCCAGGCCGGGGGCCTCGGTCAAGATCGTGACCCGGGGACGATTCAAATCCGGAAACACGTCGATGGGCAGAACGTACAGCACATAGCTGCCGTAGACGAGCGCCACGAGTGCCAGCACGATCGTGAGCAGTCGATAACGGAGGGCTAACTTGATGACGGCGTTGAGCATGAAGACCATTCCTAAACGAGCATCGCGCGGACGTCCGACGGGTTAAGAACCTTGACCCACTAGTGGCTGTGTCCCGCGTGCGGATCGACTCCGCCGCCGGCTTTGTTTTTCAGCGCCAACTGCAATTGCTGCGCGGCCGACAGGGCTATCCGCTCGCCTGGAAAGATCGAGCCATCGTTGGCGATAACCACCGACCGCGGGTCGCGGTACTCGACACGCACCGCTTGGCGCTCGAAGCGCTCGCCGTTGGCGCGGAACACGTAGTTCTCGACGCCATCCTGGGCAACCGCCTCGGTGGGCAACACGATCCGCTCGGTCCAGTGTTCGACCGGCACGCGCAGCTGCATCCGCTGGCCCGGCTTGTGGCGCCACTCCACGAACCGCTGGCTCCCCTGGTCGCGGGTGTCGCGCACCGTCTGATTCGGCAAGGTGACATAAAAATGCAACGCGCGTGAGACCGGATCGATGCGGTTGGCCACATAGGCCATGCGCAAGTCATCGAGCTGGCTCGCCGGCGAGGTCTTGCCTTCGAGAATTGCCGTGACGCTCACATCACGGGCGACGGCTTGCGTGATGTGTGGAGCGTCTTGCTCGAAGGCCTCCCCCTCGATGAGCAACTCGCGATGGTCGGTCAACACCGCCAGCGAGTCTCCGGCGGTCACATGCTGCCCATGCTCGACCTTGATTTCTTGCACTTGCAAAATGACTTCAGGGCCGTGGAGTGGGCTGGAGTTGGCTTTGCTCGGCGCGCGGACCGTAATCGTGCTCAGCAGCGTGCGCGTTTTCAAGACGCTCTCGACCTGCGGCTCGGAGAGACCGTGCAGCAGCAGTGCTTGCCGTTGGGCGCGAAGCGCGGCTTCTTGTTTCTGCTGCTCGTATTTGCGGTCCAGGATCGTCTTCATGGCAATGACCCCCTCGGAGATGCCTTCGAGTCGGGCAATTTCGCGTCGCACTACGTCCAGCTCTTCGGTCGTTTTCAGCAAGTCGGCTTGGGCTTGCACCAGTTCCTCATGCGTGAGTCGAACCTCGAACAATGCCTGCTCCGGCGAGACCGCCTCGCCCTCGGTGGGGAAAATCTTGGTCACGTAACCGGTCATGGGAGCGATGATGTCAATTCTGGATCGACCGCGCCGCTCGACGACGATGCCCGGCACGCCGATCGTGCGCTCAAACGACGCGAGCGCCACGGTCCCCTCGCGCAGGCCGATGCTGCCGCGCGCTTGAGGGCTTAATTCCAACGCATGTTCGTCGGCGTGACCTGCGTGGCCGTGGTCATGACCGGCCTGGGCCGGTGGCGATTCTGGCTTGGTTGCGACACGACGACTCGTGAGCTTGCCCACGACGACCAGCAGTGGTTCGCGCACGCCGGGCAACCACCAGGCACACGCGGCGAAGAGCACGATGCCCACGACCAAGCCAAGTGGACCTCGTGATGGGCGACGCCCGGTCGCGGGCGGTGTGATTCGAGTGGTTGACGACATGAGCGCACCTGCATGAAAAGTAGCCGAAAACAACATCTCCGCGGCACGCAATAACCCAACGAAGGGGCACCGCAGCGAACCCACTAGCGAGCACGCGCGGCCGAGAATGCCGCGCGCAGAGCGTCAGATTAAAAAACGCTCGAAGACGCAATGCGGGCGCAAGCCCGAGTAGACGAACGGATCGGGCGTGCGCGCTAACACGGCCGACGACCATGACAACTGCGCAGGGATGATGCAGATGACGTGAGCGCGGAGTTCGCACAAGATGGGCAGCGTCACGCTCGCACTGCGGGTGGCCACGCACCGGCACCCATCGCAGTCATGAGCCTGCTGACTAACGATCGCGATGGGTTCAACTTCGCATGCTTCCTGCGTGTCTTCGTCCGCGTGACCGTGCGCGGCGTGATGATCGTGGCTCGAACACACGTGCTCCGCATCGTGAAGGACGTGCGTGCAGCAACCCACGGTGAAATGGATCACCATCGTCACGGTCGCAACGATCCCGATCAATGCTCGCACAGTTGAGACTCCGTAGAGTGTCATTCTGCGCAGCGCGGCTGGGTCGAGTCAACCACGATTCGCTTCGCGAGT
>CAZZBK010000105.1:0-21920 GCA_964652155.1 uncultured Planctomycetaceae bacterium
AGCTCGGGCAACTCGTTCATGGCGAAGATGCCGCGGTGCATGCGCGGGATGAGTCCGAAGTGGAGCGCCTCTTCGGTCGACATGCTCGCGCCGCGGGCCAGCTTGGCGGGATCGATCTCGCCGATCACGTCGGCGAATTTCGTGCCGGGCGAGAGCCGTTCAGCGTAACGCTCGCTACGCGGCCACCAGGCAATCGGCACCTCGTCCTCGGGCATCGCGGCAAGAAACCGCTTCACCGCACCCGAGATGGGTCGCAGCGGATCGTCATGCACGGGGGCCTCGGCCAGGTCGACGTAGGGAATCTCGTCGTCAAGAAACTGCACGAGCGAGCGCATCAGTCGGCTTTTGCCCTGCCCTTTCTCGCCGAGGAAGAGCATGTCGTGGCCGGCGAGCAGCGCGATGTTGATCTCGGGAATCACCGTGTCTTCGTAGCCGAGCATGCCGGGGAACAGATTGCCGCCGGCGGCCAGTTGTCGCAGAAAGTTCTCGCGCAGCTCTTGCTTGACACTGCGGCTTTGCCAGCCGCTCTGGCGTAGTTCGGCCAAGGTGCGAGGTCGCGACACGTGATCTCCTTAAGACAGCATTGCGTGTCTACGTCCGGTCCGAGACGGACCGGCTCTGAGCAAACCGCACCAAGCCTCTTTACAGGTCGGCCATGACTTCGTCGGGAATGTTGAAGTTGGCCACGACCTTCTGCACATCATCGTGATCGTCGAGCTTCTCCATCAGCGAGAGAATTTTTCGCCCCGCGTCGGCGTCGAGATCGACGGTATTGTTCGGCAGGCGGGTAATTTCCGACGATTCGAGCGGCAAGCCTTTGGCGGTTAGCGCTTCGTTGACGACTTGATAGTTGCTGGGATCGCACATGACCTCGAACACGTCGCCGCTGCGATGGACGTCGTCGGCACCGGCCTCGAGCGCCAGTTCCATGAGCGCTTCTTCGTCGATCTTATCGACGGCGATGGTGATGACCCCTTTGCGTTCGAACATCCAGGCGACGCAGCCCGATTTGCCCATTTCTCCGCCGTGGACTTCAAAGACTTTTCGCAGTTCACCGGCGGTTCGATTGCGATTGTCGGTGAGGATCTCGCAGAGCACGGCGACACCGTGGGGCCCGTAACCTTCGTAGAGGATTTCGTCAAAGTCGCCCCCCTTGAGTTCGCCGGTACCGGTCTTGATGGCCCGGATGATATTGTCCTTGGGCATGCTGACGGCCTTGGCGGCATCGACGGCGGCGCGGAGGCGGAAGTTGGCGTCGGGGTCGCCGCCGCCCATCTTGGCGGCGATGATGATCCCTTTGGCCAGCTTGCTCCAGAGCTTGCCGCGTTTGGCGTCGATGACAGATTTCTTGCGCGAGATATTGGCCCAATGGGAATGACCAGCCATAGCGTCTCTCTTGTGTCCTTCTAAAGTCAAATGACGATGCAGCGCACTTGGGGCGAGCCGTTGACGGTGGACTTGGCCCTACTTGGCGTGCTGCTTGAGCTTGGTTTCGATGGGAGCGATTTTCGCACGATCGCCCGATTTTTCCAGGGCCTTAATGGCGCGCTGCCACGATTCGCGGGCCGAGGCCAGGTCCTTGAGCGCGAGCTGGATGTCGGCCAGATGGTCCAAGATGACCCCGTCGGGATCGTCTTCCTCGGCTGCCTTTTTTAGCTCGGCCAAGGCTTCGGTGAACCGACCCAATCGATAGTAGCACCACCCCAGGCTGTCGCGATACGCGCCGTTGTCGGGCTCGGCGGCCACGGCCCGCTCGAGCATCGGCAGCGCCTGATGGAGCTTCTTGTTCTGGTCGGCCCAGAGGTAGCCCAGGTCGTTGAGCGCCGAGACATCTTCCGGGAACTCGTCGAGCACCTGTTCGAGCCATTCCTCGGCTTGGGGGAGGTTGTTCTGGATGACGGCGATGTTCGACATGGAGAGCCGAGCCTCGCGCATCACGCGGCGATTTTCTTCGCTCGAGTAGTCGCTGTCGAAACGGGCAATGAGTCGGCGGTAGGCGTCTGCCGCCTCGGCGTAACGCTTGGCGTGATAGAGCACCCAGGCCACGCGGCTTTCGAGTCGGGCGGATTTGTTGCCGGCCGCCTGAGCCGCTTGTTTGGCGGTCTTGAGCGCCTCGTCGGTCTTGCCCGCCATCTCGAGCGCCATCGTGAGATAGATCTGGAAGATGGGATTGTCTTCATCGACCACGCGGCCATCGATGGCCCGGCGGAACACGCTGACCGCCGCGTCGAACCGATCGCCGCCGAGCAGGCCGATGCCCCAGGTAAGCAACAGTTCGGCCGTGGCGCGTGGCTTGTAGCTCAAGGCACCGTCGAAGTACGCTTCCGCCTCGTCGTAGCGTTTTGCGTCGAGCAGCATCATGCCGACGACCACGTTGGCGCCGTAGGTCAGCGTGCCGTTGCTCTGCTTTTTGAGCGCCTCGGCCGCCGCGATCAGGCCCGTGAGCGCGTCCGAGTCTTTGACCATCGCCTTGGCTTGTCGGCCGATCGCCTCGACGCTGCCGGTTTTGTCGACCGACTCGCTGAGCACTTTGAGCAGCGCGTCGTACTGTTTGGCGTCGCGATAGATGTCGACCAGCGCGCGAAACACGTCGGGCTTGGCGTTCTCGCGCAACAGCTCTCGATAGATCGGCTCGGCGAGCTTGGGCTGATTGGCTTGGCGGTACTGGTCGGCCAGATACATCCGCACGGGTCGGTTGCCGGCGTCGGCCGCGACGAGCTTTTCGAGCCGGGGCAACAGGTCTGCCGCTTGGTCGAGCGCCTTGAGCAACGTCGCGAGCAGTTCGTAGGGTCCCTGTTCGTAGCGGCGTTCCTTGGCCGCAAAATACTCATCGAGCTTTTTTATCGCGGCGTCGTATTGTTTGCGCTTGGCCAACACTTGCGACTGGCGATAGGCGTAGGCGGGCGCGTAGGCCGCTGGGTCGGTCACGCGCTCGCGGGCTTTTGCGAAGGCCTTCTCGGCCAGTTCGGGACGATCGGCGAGCAGGAACGCCTCGCCGAACAACTCCAGGTTGTGTTCGTCTTTGCCGAGCAGGGTCTTGATCACGTCGGCATTCAAGTCGTTGTTGTCACCCTTGTCGACCGCCGTGAGGACTTCGGAGAACATGTCGGCCGCTCGCTTCACGTCGCCCAACAGAAAGCTGAGCCGACCGATCTGCATGGTTAGCGACAGGTACACGGGCGAGTTCGGCTTGGCCTGCGGCAGCTTGCGGGCCGTCTCGTACAACTTGAGCGCGTTGGTGAAGTCGTTTTGTTCGGTCAACTGGTCGGCCAGGCTCCAGACCATGCGCGGGTCGCTCGGGTCGAGCTCGACCGCCTTTTGAGCATAGCGCAATGCCTCGGGGAGCCGGTCGAGTTGTTGGGCGACTTCGATGACCTGCCGCAGAATGGGGAGCGATTGCGGCTCGTGTCGCAGTGCGCGCTGGTAGAGCCGCAGCGCGGCGTTGAGGTTCCCTTTCTGTTCCTCGGTGCGACCGGCGGCGAACAGGCTCGAAGCTTCGATCCGCTCCAGGTCGGCGGGGGACTTGCCCTTGATCGGCTTGAACGGCTCGGGGACGTCATCGAGTTGGATCTGGCCCGGCTTCGCCGGCGGCGCAGCCTGGGCCGGGTCGACCCGAGCGCCACCCAACATCGGCAACAGGCAGAGCCACAGGACCCACGGACGACGGACTAGCATCGCAAAACCCTCGCAAGATCGGTCGCAAAGACAACCGCATTAGTTTAGTCGATGCCCTGGCCGAGAGCTATTTTGAATCGCGATGAAGCGTCTCGTATCGTTGGTGGTGATACGAGTTTGAGAGCTACTTGGGCTTTTTTTTCTGGAGCACTGCGTTGGGCTTTTTGGCAGGCGAATCTTTCTTGGGGGGCTCTTTTTTGGCGGCGGGCTTGACCGGCTCGGCCTCTTTCTTGGCGGGCTTGAGGGGCTCGGCGGGCTTTTTGATCGCGGCGGGCTTGGGTTTGTCGCCGGGCTTGGCGGCACTGGCCGGCTTGGCTGGCACGCCGGGCTTGGCGGCGGTCGACGACTTGCCGGCCGGCGCAGGGGCAACGGGGGGAGCGGACTTGCTGGCCGCGGGCTTGGCCGGGGCGGGGGCGGGCTTGGGTTGCCGCTTGGGCAACCGCTCTTTGCAGTCAGGAGCAATCTCGAGCAGGATCTTGTGCAGGTTGGTCGAGAGCGGATTGGCCATCAACTCGGCCCCCAAGTGATGCAGGAGCGAGCCGAACTCGATCCCTTTGTTCTTGGGAATGGCCCGTTCGAGCCCCGAGACCGTGTGCGTCGATTTCTCTTTGGGGAGCAGGCCGACGAGCACATCGAGCACATCGAGCGCGGCGCGGTCGAGCGGTATGGCGTGGCCGCCGAGCGTGGTTTGCGTGACATAGTGCAGCGCGAAGGCCGTGACGCCGTGGGTTTTTTGGAGCTTCTGTTGGGCGACGCCCAGGTTCAGCTTTTTGATCCCTTCCAGGTCGAAGGAGTAGGTGGCCTCGAAGATCGAGTACAGGGTTTTCTTGACGTGATTGGCTGCCCGGCTGGCGTCGGGATGCGGTTGCATGACCTCGGCCAACTCGGTGACGGTGCTGACGCGGACCTCGTTCCAGTCGAAGAAGCCGGTGCGTAATTGCTCGAATGCCTTATCGGCCGCCGCGTAGGGGGCGTTCTCCAGACAGAGGGAGAACAGCAGGTGCTCGAGAACCGATCGCTGCGGCGGCTCCACCGGTTCATAAAGCTTCTTGAGGACCTTGTGAGCTTTGCCGAACACAGCGGCACGATTCGGGTTGGCCATAGTCGATCTGCTTGCGAGAAAAGGGAACGAATCGGAGTGAAAGACACGAGCAGGTGAACATCGCCGGGGCGGCGTCAGGCGTCCGGGGCGGGGCTGTCAGTAGGCGACGGGGCAAGTGACGGCGCGGCGACCGGTTCGTCGGCGGGCAAAACACGCTTGAGGATGCTGGCGATCTCGATCGATTTTTTCACCCCCATGTCGAGCACAAACTCGAGCTTGGGTGTGTAGCGGGTGTCGATGCGTTTGGCGATTTTGGACTGAAAGAAGCCCGCGGCGCTGCGCAGCCCGGCGAGCGACATGGCCTGTTTGGTGTCGCCTCCCATGACGCTCACGTGGACCTTGGCCTGGCGCATGTCGGGAGTGACCTCGACGTAGGTGACCGTGACGTCTTGGACGCGGGGGTCGTTGATCTCGCGCAGGATCGTCATGCTGACGACTTCACGGATCGCTTCGGCGGCTTTGAGTGTGCGGCGGGACATAGGGGTAAGTGCTAAATGCTGAGTGCTAAGTGATAAATGGGAAGAGCAAAATGCGTCGAGACTTTCTTCTCACTTAGCATTGAGCACTCAGCACTTAGCATTGTCTTAGAGTGTACGGGCAAATTCCTCGACCTTGAATGCTTCCAGAATGTCCCCTTCCTTGAGGTCGTTGAATCCTGAGAGCTTGATACCGCACTCGAACCCTTCGCGGACTTCGCGGGCATCGTCCTTTTCGCGTTTGAGCGAGTCGAGCGAGTATTCGCCGATCACGCGTTGATCGCGGATCACGCGGGCGCGGCAGCCGCGCTCGATGGTCCCGCTCAGGACGCGGCAACCGGCGATGGTGCCGATACGGCTGATGGTGAACGTGCGCTGGATGAGGGCACGGCCCAAGTCGACTTCGCGGCGTTCGGGCTTGAGCATCCCCTCCAAGGCCAGTCGCAGGTCGTCGGTCACCTGATAGATGATGTCGTAACGGCGAATTTGCACGCCGCGCTGATCGGCCAGCAGCCGCGATTTTTCGTCGGGCACGACATTGAAGCCGATGATGATGGCGTCGGAAGCGTCGGCCAAATGCACGTCGGCTTCGGTGATGCCGCCGACGGTGGCTTGCAGCAGCTTGATCTGCACCTCGTCGTGCATCAGCTTGCCGATTTCTTTCTGGATGGCTTCGATCGAGCCGCGAACGTCGGCCCGTAGAATCAGATTGAGCGTTTGCGTCTCGTCCTTGCCGAGCCGTTCGTGCAGGCTTTCGAGGGTGACGTGGACGGGGCCCAGGCCGAGCGAGCGTTCGCGCGAGAGCTTCTCGCGTTTCTCGGCGATGGCGCGTGCGCGGCCGATATCGTCGAGCACATAGAAGTGCTCGCCGGCGCCGGGGGCCACGTCGAGGCCCGTGAGGTTGACCGGGGTGGCCGGCCCGACCGACTCATAGGTTTTGTGCCGATTGAGTGTGTCGTACATGGCCTTGACGCGGCCGTGGGCGTCGCCGCACACGACGATGTCGCCGACCTTGAGGGTACCGTTTTGGACCAGCACCTTGACCACGACGCCGCGACCTTCGTGCAACTCGGCTTCCAGGCAGGTGCCGAAGGCGGCGCGCTTGGGATTGGCCTTGTAGTCATGCAACTCGGCGATGGTGAGCAGCGTATCGAGCAAATCGTCGATGCCGAGCCCCTTGAGTGCCGAGCAAGCCACGACTTCGACGTCGCCACCCCATTCGGTGGCCAACAAACCGGCGGTGGCCAGTTGTTGCAGAATGCGATTTTTATCCCAGCCGGGCAGATCGGTCTTGTTGAGCGCGACAACGATCGGCACATTGGCCGCCTTGGCGTGACTGATCGCCTCTTCGGTTTGCGGCATGACGCCGTCGTCGGCCGCCACGACCAGCACCGCGATGTCGGTCACGTTGGCGCCGCGGGCGCGCATTTCCGTGAACGCTTCGTGACCTGGCGTGTCGACAAAGGCGATCGGGCGACCATCTTTCTCGATCCGATAGGCGCGGATGTGTTGCGTGATGCCGCCGCTTTCGCCCGCGACGACATTCGTGCCGATGATCCGGTCGAGCAGCGACGTCTTGCCGTGGTCGACGTGTCCCAGGAAGGTCACGACCGGCGCGCGATGCACCAACTCGTCAGGCGCGTCGGGCTGATTCTCGATCGCTTCGAGCATTTGCGTTTCGAAGTTGACCGCTTGCTTCAACTCGATTTCGACACTGAACTCCATGGCCAGGAGCTGCACGGTTTCGAGATCGATTTCGGCATTGATGTTCACCATTTTGCCCATGCCCAGGAGCTTGGCGAGCACTTGTGGAGCGCGGACGCCGAGCGCCTCGGAGAAGCTACGAACGGTGCAGGGGATGGTGACCACGACATGGCTCTTTCGGGGCGCGGCGGTGTTCGCCCCATGCCGCTTGGGTTTATGCCGCGAACGGAACCGGGGCGAATCATCATCGCCCATCGCGATATTTTTAGAGGGCGGCTCGCCGGTCAGCCGGCGTCGGCTGAGCTGGCGCGCTTCGCGGCCCCCCAGCGCGAGATCGAGTTCGCCGCCGGGGCCTTTGGCCTTGCCGCGACCTTTGTCGCCCCGCGCTTCGGCGGCGAGCGGCGGGGGCACGGGCGCAGGACCTCGGCCACCACGACCGGCTGCGGGAGCCCCGGCGGGGCCCTTGCCGGGTTCGTCCTTCTTTTTCGTCTCGTGCTTTTTCAGATGCGCCGACAGCGGCGTGCCCGTGGCGCGACTGGCACGCAAGGCGTCGATCGGCAATTTGATGTCGGGCTTTTGCGCCTCGGGTTCAACCGGCTTGCTCGGCTCAACGATCTTCGATGACTGAGGCAGCGGCGCGACGCGAATCGTCGTGCCACGAGGACCCGGCGGGGGCCGAGGCGTTGACGACTTGGGTTGCGTGGGGTTGAGCATCGGCACCTTGCGCGGCGGTGCCAACGGTGGCGGCATTGGCATCGCCGTCCCAGGAGCGGACTCAGCCACGGGCGTCACAACCTCCGGCGCGGACTCGGTCTGCGCCGGCTCAAGCTCCGTGGACTCGGGCACCTCGGGCGGGGGCTCGGGGGCCACGGGCTCCGCGAGCTTGGCCGCGAGCGGAGAGCGGCTGCGTGGTGCCAAGACCGGCGGCTTGCCCGCCAAGACGGGCGGTTTCCCGGTCGCCGAAAAATCCTCGCGACGCAACGTGGGCGGTTCCATGACGGCCGTCTTCGAGGGCGCAGCCTTGGCTGCCCCTTTGGCCATATAGGCCTTGAGTTGCGTCACTTCCTCGTCGGTCAAACTGGCCAGAGCCGAGCCTTTGCCGGGGATGCCTGCTTTCGTGCAGATATCCACCAGGACTTTGCTGTCCAGCTTCAGTTCTTTGGCTAACGTATAAATGCGAAAGGCCAAGTCTTGTCATCTCCCAGGCGCCATCGGTCGGGTTCGGTGACCCACAGCGCATTCTAACCCAAATTAGTTCATAACCACGTCTCCTGAATCACGATCACCCTCGAACGGCTGATCGCTCGACACACCATGCCGAGACGACCGTCCATCGCGCAGGTCAATCGCCATCAGCCGTCACTGGGGACGGCCGAGCCACCATCGGCCGAAGGCTCTTGAGGCTTTTGCTCCTCAGCCTCCTGAGCTTCAATCGCGGCGGTGGCCGCATCGATCCGCTGCTGTTCGCGCTGTCGACGGCGAGCTTCCGACGCCGCCGCCTCGGCTTCTTCGGCCATCGATTCGGCTTGCTCGACGATGTGGTTGACCTGCTCGTCGGTCAAGCCGCCCATCTCGGCCAGCGCGTCGGGCTCAATGATGGAAAGATCATCGTAGGACAAAAAGCCCTCTTCCACCAGCTTGGTGGCCAGGTTTTCGTCAACCCCGTCGATTTGGCTGAAGCCCTGAATCGCCCGATCGAGCTGCTCGTCGAGTTCCTCACGGGTCATGATTTCGATATCCCAGCCGCAGAGCTTGCTGGCCAGCCGCACGTTTTGTCCCCGTCGGCCGATGGCCAGCGAGAGCTGATCTTCGCGGACCAGCACGATGGCCCGACCAAGCATTTGGCACAAAATCACCTCGTCGACCTCGGCCGGCTGCAAGGCGTTGGGAATCAGCACCTGCATGTCGTCATTCCAGCGGACGATGTCGATCCGCTCGCCGCCGAGTTCATCGACGATGTTCTTGATGCGGTTGCCACGCACGCCGACGCACGCACCGACACAGTCGACCCGCTGATCGCTGCTGCTCACGGCACACTTCGAGCGATAGCCGGGCTCGCGGGCAATGGCGCGGATCTGAATGACCCCGTCGGCGATTTCGGGGATCTCTTGCTCGAACAACCGCTGGACAAGGGCGGGACGAATGCGGCTCAGCACGACCTTGACGCGCGAGCCCATTTTCTTGACTTCGAAGACCGTGGCCCGCACCCGCTCGTTGGCGTGATGGGTTTCGCCGGGGATCTGCTCGCTACGGGGCAGAATGGCCTCGGTATTGGTGAGTTGGACCGTGGCCGCGCCCCCCTCGTAGCGTTGCACGACGCCCGTGACCAACTGGTTCACTTCGCGTTCGTATTCGTCGAACAGCGTGTCGCGTTCGGCCTCGCGGACTTTCTGGATAATGACTTGCTTGGCAGTTTGGGCACCGATGCGGCCGGCGATGTCCTCGGGATCGAGCACGGCACCGTTGTGGGTGCCGGAGATGGAGCCGTCTTTGCGATCGATCAGGACGATGATCTCAGCGTCTTCACCGTATTGTTTCGTGAGCGCGGTCACCAAGGCCGACTCGATGGCCTGGAAAATGATTTCCTTGTCGATGTTCTTGTCGCGATGGATCGCATCAATGATGCGCAGGATTTCATGGGCGTTCATGCTGGTCGTACTCTTTGCCCCTCTTGGGGCGGCCGAATTGTTCGAGTTGTCAAATTGCCGTACCGCTCGGGTGGTTGGGGTGTCGTGCTCCTGTCGTAACGGTCCATCAATGAACACGCGGCCGATCAAACGCTTGCCGGAGGCGGTGTCCGGTTCGCCATCGATCCAACCACGTCGTGAATGTCTGTGCGTCGTGTAAGTCGAGTCCTCAGGGCACTCGGGTAAAGTCGGTCAACAACGCTAGCTTAACCGCAAAACCCTAGCCCACGTTTCCACCCGGCCGAGATCCATCGGACCAAGCAAAACCGTCGACTTGAGCGCGGGTCGCTCGTGCGTTTCAAGGCGCTAACGTGACATCACCTTACGGTGAATACGCTGTTGTAAACGGTCCGGGGGTGAGTTGTCGACCGCAAACCCGAGCCAACGGCCCGTAAATATCCACCGGGCTTGACCTTCGGGAGGTGGGCCCCCGGCGCAGCCGGGAGCCCGGCCGGGGTATTAATCGCCACAAAGCGGCTGCCCCCCAGTAGATAAGCACCTCGGGGGGAAAGAATCGTCCGCGACACGCGCCGACCTATCGATCGGCCGCGTGGCGCGGAAAATGATTCGCTTGCGCTGATCGCTTGTGAGGCGTTAGACCTTGACGGCCAGTTGATTGCGAACGCCTTCGAGTTGCCCTGCCGAACCGAGCATCTGGTTCTTGTGGGTAATGAAGTCGGCGTAGGCGGCCATGAACGGCTTGCCGGGCGTGCGCGGGTCGAAGTCGGCCGGCTTGTCGCGGAAGTTCTCGCGATACACGGCGCACCAAATCAGTCGGCCATCGGTGTCGATGTTCACCTTGGTGACACCCAGCTTGGCGGCAGGCAGATACTCCTGCTCCTGGACACCGCTGGTCTGCGGCAACAGGCCGCCGGCGGCGTTGATGCGATCGACCCATTCTTGCGGCACGCTGCTCGAGCCGTGCATGACCAGTGGGAAATTCGGCAGCAACTTTTGAATCGCCGCGATGCGATCAAAGTGCAAGCTCTGCTTTCCCTTGAACTTGAACGCGCCGTGCGAGGTGCCGATGGCGACCGCCAGCGAGTCGCATCCGCTGCGCTCGACAAACTCGACGGCTTGATCGGGGTCGGTCAAGCAGGCGTGGTCGGCGTCGACCGAGATGTCTTCTTCGACGCCTCCGAGCATGCCCAACTCGGCTTCGACACTGAGCCCCTTGGCATGCGCGCGATCGACCACGCGCCGCGTGATTTCGATATTTTTATCGAACGGGTCATGCGAGGCATCGATCATGACCGACGAATAGAAGCCGCTGTCGATGCACTCGTAGCAGACTTCTTCGGTGCCGTGGTCCAAGTGGACAGCGAAGATGGCCTCGGGGAAAATCTCTTCCGCCGCGCGGATCATCGCTTCCAGAAAACGCTTGTCGGTAAAAGAACGAGCGCCACGCGAAATCTGAATAATGAACGGCGCCGCCGTCGCGTTATTGACCGGCTCTTCGTTCTTGTCTTTTTTGCCAAGGTTGCCGCGAAACAGGCCGACGGTCTGTTCGAGGTTGTTGATGTTATAGGCGCCGACAGCGTATTTGCCGTAGGCATGATCGAACAGTTCTTTGGTCGTGACAATCATGGCTTTACTTTGCTTGGTACGGGACAGAAAAGAGATCGTGCCACCGCAAACACGGGGCAACTCACATCGGTATACGCGGCGCGCGATGCAAGCAGGCAAGTTTAGCACCCGATGAGCCAAACTGTCGACGGGGCACCCCAGCGCGACCGTCCGCTGACGCCATAAACCATTTAACTCAAATGCTTTTCGTATATTCGATAGGTCTTATACCGCTCGCCGCCGACGACCTCAATGGACCGATTGATGAGCGCGTTGTCCTCCAGCGTCCAGCCCAGCTCGGCCTGATGGTACTGGAGCTTTTTGCCGTTGATGAGCGTTTGCAGGATCAGCATCTCGCTGATGCCGCGGCGACGATAATCCGAGAGCACGCCCAGCGCCACCAGGCGACCCACGTGGATCCGCTTGAGATTGCGATACAGCTCGATCGCCCCCAGGGGCATCCCCCAACGCATCAGTCGGCCGTTGAGCGGCTTCATCGCCTCGTTGAAGTCGGGCAACGTCATCGACATGCCCACCACCTGAGCGTCGACCTCGGCCAGCAACACCAACTCCGACGGCACGAGATAGAACAGATGCTTGGCGAAATCGTTAAACTCGTTGTCGGTCATGGGCACGAAGCCCCAGTTCTCGCTCCAGGCCGCGTTGTAGATCAGCTTGCAGCGCTCGATCTCGGCCTTGGCGTCGCGCTTGTTGAACGGTCGAATGGTCACACGGCCGCGCTGCTTCATGCGCTGCGCGAAGCGGAGCCATTTCTCCTCGAGCTTCAGCACGTCGGTGAACCACCAACTGTAGAGATCCTTGGCCTTGACCAGGCCGCACGACTCGAGCAGCCTTGGGTAATAGGGCGGATTATGATTCATCAGCACGCGCGGCGGCGTGTCAAAGCCGTCGATCAGCACGCCGCAGGCGTAGTTCATCGAATAGTCGATGGGCCCCAGCAGGTGCGTGCGGCCGCGCGCGCGCAGCCAGCCCTCGGCCGCGTCCAACAGCGCCCGGGTCACCTGCACGTCGTCGATCGACTCGAAGAGCCCGAAGCAGCCCGTGTTGGTGCCATGCACGGCGTTGTAGCGCGGGTCGTCGCTGGCACTGATGCGGCCCACCGCTCGACCATCGATCGAGGCGATGAACTGCGCCGCGGCACCATGCTGATAAAACGGCTGCTTGCGCGGGTCGATAAACTCTTTGCGCTCGATGAGCAGCGGAGGGACCCAGACCGGATCGCGCTCGTTGATCGGCCAGGGGACACGCACAAAGGCGTCGCGATCACGCGCCGTCAATACGGGGCGAACGTCAATGCGTCGCAAACTGCTCCCAGCAGAGGGTGCGATTGACGTCACGATCAGCAGGCTTCCCGAGTGCGAAAAGTAAGGTTCAGTGGTGCGCGGCGGGTGCAATCGAGCTTCCACCGTATCATCGGCCCATCACCGCCAACGTGCAAGTCAGATCCGAGAAGGCGTTTTTCCGGCCCGATTCATCCGGGTTGCTTGCACCCACTTTCGGCCACTCCAGCTCGGGAATCGAGGTTTTCCTCAGCAATCGCTCGGCAGGGGTTCATTCATTGCTGCCGTGGCGATATAATGACCACCGGAATCACCGTGTCTTTCGCGCGTTTTCATCCGAGGGTTGCCCGTGCTTACCGAACAAGAAGTGTCTCGTAGCTGGCGGCAGTTGTTCAACAAGGGTGAATTGACCAGCGACGCGTTCAGTAAAGCCAAAGGGCTCATCGAAGAACTGCGCGCCGAGAGCCCGTTGCGCCATCGGCTATCCATCGAGCTGGAAGAGTTGCGGGCCATGCACGCGGCCAAGAACAAAAAGCCCCGCCGCAAGGCACCTGCGACCGAACCCGTCTAGCCAGCTCGTTGTCCCGTGTTGCCGAGACAACCAAGTCAGCGATTGGCCTCCATCTGCGGCTGACTTCGATCAGCGGTTGATTTCCATTCCCAGCGTGATGCCGTTGATGAACACGCCTTGCACCTTGCGCTCGTTGAAGATCTGCATCGCCGGAAGCTGGTAGTCAATCATATTGGTCGATCGCATGATGCCATCGACAAACGTTCCGGTCCAGCCCGCGTTGACCGACACCGACTCGAACACCTGATACTGCAACTTCGCCCGCAACTCGCCCATCGGGCTAAACGACGAGTAGTTGCGCGACGAGCTGAAGCCGGTACGGAACATGGCCGCCGGTTGGTTCAACCGCGACGCATTGATGTTCGACGGACCGATGTTGTTCGGATACGAGGTGACGGGGCCATTGGCCGTCGACGTCCCGTTGGTGAAGGTGTCGCCCGGGTTGATGGTCGTGAGTTGGCTGCCCAACACGCCGTTGAGTCGCGCCGTCTGCAAGTTGGCCCCTGCGAACAGCCGACCTTCGCCAATGAACGACATGCGTCCCGTCTTCTGAATCCAGCGCAGGCCGATCTGACCACCCACGATCCGGTTGTTGATATTCATATCCCAGTTGCTGTCGGCCAGGATGCCTCCCAGCCCTTCCACGGTAAATCGGTCGTTGAAATTCATGTAGCGTGCGCCGGCAAAACCCTCGACGCTGCCGCCGAACACACCGAGCCGACGCAGCCGCCAAGCCCGATTCAGTTCCACCGAGTAGATATCCGACGTGTGCCGCGCCGTGAGCTGGCTAAAGACCAACGGCAGCGCCACCATATCGCCAAAGTCAATCGCGGCGATCGTGTCCGGAATACCGTCTGGCGGCGAGGCCGCGGCCGGTGGGATGCCCGTCCCCAGGTCGCGACCGTCGGGACCATACACACTATCGTTGTCGACATCGTCGGCATAGCCGTCGGGCAGGCGGATACTGCCCGCCGTGGCGTTGGGCACCGCGCCGCGAATATCGACAAACCCGTCTAAAATGTCGCGGTTGGCCGTGGCACCCGTACCGAGGTCGGTCACAGGCACCACCAAGGGCTTGAACACCATCGCGGCGTTGGTTTGGAACAGTCGGTCGCTGTGGTTGAACAACCGCCAGCCGCTGACGAACCAACCTCGATCGTCGTCACCCATGTAACCGAGCTCATACCGCGTGCCTGACTCCAGGCTCGCGCGGATAAAGCCCGTGTCGGCGGCATTAAACTGGGTGAGGGTTCCGAAGTTGCTGTCGTAAACAGCACGCGACCCTCCTTGGTTGCCGATCTCGACCTTCTTGGGCGTGGTCGTTGCCCAGAGCAAGTATTCCAGACTTCCCCAGTAGCCGACGTTCGGGATGACCCCTTGGCCGTAGCTACTTAGGTCCGGCTGCGCAAAGTAGTCGATGTCTCCCGTTTCGCCCAGGGCGAACGGTGAGACTTGCGCACTTGCGGCGACCGCCATTGCTAAATACACAACGGCTGTCATGAATCCAGTTTTCATATGTCCAATCGACATCACTTGGCCCACCTACGCTTGGTTACGTCGTGGCGATCGGCGCACAGCGCCCACGATGGGCTAACTCCGCGCTCGATACGTGCTGGTAGTATCGGTCATGCTTGTCGTAACAGTTGAGTAAACGTGGTAAGAGTTAGCGAAAACTCCGGTGATTCCGCCTAGGACAGGCCCCTGGTGTGTGACTTGGGCAAAATGCGCTAAATACCGGCGACCGCACGTCGCTCAATCCGACCCCGTTGCTAGCGACGCTTTCACTTTTCAGCGCTCTCGGCGATCTTTTTGAACTCGACGCCACGCTGGGGCATAATGGCCGCTGCCGAAATAGCCCGCCCTCCTCGACAAGGGCGAACGCAACCACCGCCTCTCTCAGTTCGGAGACCACCATGAGCGTCGACCCCTCACGCCGCGACCTGCTCAAAAGCACCGTGGTTGCCGGCCTCGGCTCACAGCTCGCAGCCACCCACTCGTCCGCCGCCGAGCCCACGCCTCCGCAGCGCGACCTGATCCCCCAGGAAAATGCCCGGCCAGGGCACTTCGACTGGCAGCTCACCCGCGTACGGCTCGACAAACGCGATGGCTTCCGCAGCCCCTGGATCGAAGGCTATTGCAGCCGACAGAGTGTCGCCGCCGGCGAGTCGCTCGACATCATGGTCAGCACCAACCCGGCCCAAAAATTCACGATCGAGATCTTTCGCATGGGCTACTACGGTGGCGCGGGCGCTCGGTTGATGACCACGCTGGGACCGTTTCAAGGGCAGACCCAGCGCGACCCGGAAGTCGGCCCGCGCCGCCTCCGCGAGTGCCGCTGGGAACCCACCACGCGGCTGGTCATTCCCTCCGACTGGAAGAGCGGAGTCTATCTGGGTCGACTGACCTTGCAGACCGAGGTCGCCACGCAAGCACCGTGGCAAAGCTATGTCATCTTTATCGTGCGCGACAACCGCCGCGCCGACTTTTTGTTCCAATGCAGCGACAACACCTGGGCCGCCTACAATCGCTGGCCCGACAATTACTCGCTCTACACCGACCCTCGCGGCTCGCTCGTCGCCGACACCGATGTGAGCTTCGACCGCCCGTATGGCAAGTACGCGCAGATATTTGAGGCCCCGCAGTCGGTCGGCTCGGGCGAGTTCTTGCTCTGGGAGTACCCGCTCTGCTACTGGCTCGAACAGCACGGCTATGACGTCACCTACTGCTCGAACGTCGATCTGCTCGAACCCCAAACGCCGCTGCGCGCCAAGTGCTTGGTCAGCGTCGGCCACGACGAGTATTGGGACCTCCGGCAGTACCAAAACTGCCGCGCGGCGATCGATCAGGGGGTGAATGCCTTTTTCCTCTCGGGCAATAGCGTCTGCTTTGTCGCGCCGTACTCGCCGAGCACCGACGGCCGCGCGAACCGGATCATCACACGCGCCGGCCGCTACGGTGGCGTGAGCGAGCAGGAGAAGCCCAAGATGGGTCCCTTCCCGGTCGAAGGCCCGAACGAGAACCTACTCATCGGCGCCCGCACCATCACGCCGTTCAACGGTGGAGGCGACTGGATTTGTACCCAGCCCGACCACTGGATCTTCCAGGGCACGGGGATGAAAAAGGGGGACGCGATCCGCGGGCTCGTCGGCTGGGAATTCCACGGCGACCCGGCCAAGATACCGGGGCTGGAGGTGGTCGCCGAGGGGATCGCGCTCAGCGGCGGCACGAACCCCGCCCACTGGACCTCGACGATCTACCCGGGCCCCCACGGCAATTTCGTCTTCAACGCTTCGACGATTTGGTGGGCGCAAGGACTCGCTTCGCCCCCCGGCCACATGCTACCCTGGTCGCATTGGAGCCGCCCGCACGGACCCGACCCGCGCGTGCAACGCATCACGCGCAACCTGTTCGACCGCGTCATCGCCTGACCCACGGCAGTTCAACACTCATCCCCGTCGCGGTTGGTCAACCCATGCTTGTTCGCATCAACGTCCACGGTCCCACGGGCACGATCATTCTCAATCGGCCCGACAAACGCAACGCCCTCTCGCGGCAGTTGATCGCCGACTTGAGCCAGGCGCTCGAAGACTTGCACCTCGAACGTCGCGTTCGCGCGGTGGTTATCACCGGGGCGGGTACCGCCTTCTGCGCGGGCATGGACCTCGGCGAGATGCTCGCCACGAGCCAGAGCGAGCAGCCGCACGCCCAATGGCAGGCCGACGCCGAAATGTACCACGACCTCATCCTGCAAATGCTCCGCTTTCCCAAGCCGATCATCGCCGCCGTGAACGGACCCGCCGTGGCCGGAGGCGCGGGCCTCGTGCTGGCCAGCGATCTGGTTCTGGCCTCGGAGCAGGCCGTGTTCGGCTTGCCCGAGCCCCGTCGCGGCATCGTCGCGGGGCTGGTCTCGCCGCTGCTCTACTTTCGCCTCGGCGGATCGCAGGCCGCGCGGCTCTTGTTCACCGCCGCCACCATCGACGCGGCCGAGTGTCACCGCATCGGCTTGTTCCATGAGTTGGTGCAGAACGACAAGCTCTGGGCCCGCGCGTGCGCGTTGGGCGAACAATGCGCGCTCTCGGCCCGCGAGGCGTTGCAGCTCAGCAAGAAGATGCTCAACGAGACGATTGGCGAACATTTACAAACGCTGCTCGCCGCCGGCGCGGCGGTCAGCGCCACCGCTCGGACCACCGAGGCCGCCGCCGAAGGGTTGGCCGCCTTCCTGGAAAAACGTGAACCCCTTTGGCCCTAAGGCAACCTTGATATGTCACGCACCATATTTGCATCGGCTTTGATATTTTCTCTCGTGCTGCTCGCCCCCATCGCTGCACAATCGCTCGACAAGGCACCGGCCCCCAAGCAAACCGCCCTCAAGCAACTCGATGAGCAAACGGCACTCGTCGGCGAACTGAGCCAAAAGATTTGGGAGTATGCCGAGACCGCCTTTCAAGAGTTTCAATCGTCGAAATTACTCGCCGACACACTCGAGCAGCACGGCTTCCGCGTGCGCCGCGAGGTCGCCGGCATGAAGACCGCTTTTGTCGCCGAGTACGGCAGCGGCAAGCCGGTGGTCGCCATCCTCGCCGAGTACGACGCCCTGCCGGGGCTCGCCCAAGAAGCAACCACCGAACAGCAGCCGCGACGCGGCCTCGCCGGTCACGGTTGCGGCCACAACTTGTTTGGCGCGGCCAGCACCGGAGCCGCGCTGGCTGTAAAGACCGCCATCCTCCAGCACAAACTGACTGGCACCGTGCGGCTCTATGGTTGCCCGGCCGAGGAAGGGGGGAGCGGCAAGGTCTACCTGGCCCGAGCCGGCGAGTTCAAAGACGTCGACGCCGCGCTGCATTGGCACCCCGGCACCCGCAACACCGCCGCCATGCGAACCTCGCTGGCCGTGATCCGGTTCCGCGTTCGCTTTCATGGCAAGGCGGCTCACGCTGCCGGTTCGCCTCAGGCCGGCCGCAGCGCGCTCGATGGCGTCGAGTTGATGAACGTCGGCACGAATTATCTGCGCGAGCACATTATCGACGCGGCTCGCGTGCATTACGTGATTACGCGCGGCGGCGGGCGGCCCAATATCGTCCCCGAGACCGCCGAGGTCTGGTACTACATTCGCGCGCCCAAGATGGCCCAAGCCCAGGAGATTTACGAGCGGGTTAAAAAGATCGCGCAAGGCGCAGCGCTGATGAGCGAGACGCGCCAAGAGATTGTCATGGTGACCGGCAGCTACGAGATCCTCGAAAACGAGCCGCTCGGCCGACTCATGGACGCCAACCTGCGTTTGGTCGGCGCGCCGAAATTTACGGCCGACGAGGAAATATTCGCCACCGCGCTACGCAAGACGCTCAGCCTCAACGACGCCCGTGACGGCGAGGGACCGCTCGACACGTCGATCGGCAAGTTCGGTTACGAGAGCGGCTTTGGCTCGACCGACGTGGGTGATGTTTCCTGGCTCGTGCCCACCGCCGGGCTGGGTATCGCCACCGGGGCGCGTGGCATTCCGGGCCATAGTTGGTCGACCGTCGCTTGCAGCGGCACGACGCTCGGCAAGCGGGGCGCGGTCGTGGCCGCGAAAGTGCTCGCCGCGACGGCCGTCGACATGCTGCTCGACCCGGCTCAACTGGCCGCCGCGAAACAAGACTTCGACGTCCGCACGTCCGGCACGAAGTACCAAGCCATTCTCGACCCCGGTCCCCCGCCCGAACGCCTAGACGACTTCGGTCAGTGATGGTTTACACATTCAATCACATCACATTAGCCCCCGGCGAGTCGCCGGGGGGAGCCCCTGGGGTGTGGCACTCGACCGCAGCACCGAGGACGTCCAGCTCCCGGATGATTCCCAGGAAAGAGCCAAACAACCAAGCTCAGCGGTGGCGGTTAGGTGACGATGCTTTCATGGCATGCTCGATCCGCCACTCGGGTACATGCGCTGGTTCGGCCGCAGAGGCTTTGAGGTTTACGTGGGATTGCTGGCCACTTGGGCATGCAGTCGGACCCCGAGTGCGCGGGCGACCTTGAGCACCGTGGCAAAGGTTGGATTGCCATCCTCGCCAAGTGCTTTGTAAAGACTCTCACGGCTTAGCCCGGCGTCGCGTGCAACCTGCGTCATGCCGCGCGCGCGTGCGATATCACCCAGCGCGCGCGCGATGCCCGCGGCATCGTCGGGAGCCTCTTCAAACCAGGCATCAAGGTAGGCAGCCATCTCTTCGGGCGTACGAAGCTGTTCGGCTACGTCGTAAGCGACGGTCTTGGTCTTACGGCCGGACTTCTTAGCGGTTTTTGCCATGATATGACACTCCTACAGATCCCTGGCAAGCGCGATGGCGGTCTTGATGTCTTGCGATTGCGTTGACTTGTCGCCTCCGACAAGCAGCACAATCGTGACGCCGCCACGCTCGGTGTAATAGACCCTGTACCCAGGGCCAACGTCGATTTTCAGCTCGCAGACACCTTCCGTAAGAACTCGATACTTCCCTGGATTTCCATGCACGAGCCGATCCACGCGAACCTGTATGCGAGCGCGTCCAACGCGGTCTTTCAACGAGTTGATCCAGTCGCGGTAGACTTCGGTAGTCTTAACGAGCATACCCTATTGTAGCCTACAGGATACGCATGACAAGGACCGAACGCGACGAATTTGCCTGTCGGCGAACGATCAAGCTCACCTGCGGCGGCCAGAAACCGTTGATTTCAGAATCCGCCCGATCCGCCGCTCGGGTTGACCGCCTTGTTCGCCGGTAGAGTCAACCAGCAACCTTCCACCACGTTGACCAACCTTCATTTTGCACCAATGCCTTTAAGGGCACTTGTGTGATCACAAGAATAATTAAAATCAGATCGCCGCCACAACACAAACCGTTCATTACGGATACGACGACGCAAAGCAGCGCAATGCTCTCAATGCAAAATGCGATCAGCAACGGAAGAAGCGAAAGAACGACAAAAGGCGCTGACGCATAAAGAAGATACCTCCACGCCGGCATAGCTTCCAAGTGACCAGCGTAGAAAAGAAGACGCGACGGCCACACTCCAATTATCGTCATCGGGGTGAACCCGAAACGCGGACATCCCAAAGCATGGATGAACTCGTGAGCCGGGATGATTGCAATCCAGATCATCGGCAGCGAAAGCGGTATCAACAAGGGAAGCAATCGCCCCCAGGATCCAAAGGCACCGAGATCGAAGCTAGCCGAAAGTTTAAGGTCCAACAGACCCCAAGCCCAAATGAGGGAAGCGCAAATAGGAACTCCGAGAATTGATCCCACGAGAACCAAAACGCGCGGTGAGGGCTCGCGCATTTGGTTCCACCCCTGGTTTCTTGGGTCGAAATCCGGCAACGTCGGAGGGCAGCCGTAGGTAAAACGCATCGGCGAGTCCCATGCCTTGTGATTGCCGGCGAACCATTGATTCAATTTGTTTCGTCTCGAATAATACAAAACCCCTGAAAGGAGGGCTACGTTTTCCGGGCGGATTTCCATGCATTGTATAGTACGCATGTATCGTTTGGGCGATCGTCGCACTTCGTCTCGTTGTGCTATTCTACGCGGCGCGATCGATCACACGCCCGCGGAGCGAGAGGCGACTATTAAGGCCGCGACGGAAGCCGTGTTCAGAAGCGGTCCGTCTCGGACCGGAAGTGCAACGATGGGCACGTCGGTCGTGTTGAAATCGATGCGAACAACGCTGCGCAGTTCAACCCAACCGGTCCCAGAGGGACCGGCTATGGGGAGGCGTCACACGCATGCACGCGCGGGCCGAGGCGATCGCGTATGAGCCAGCATGGCCCGAGTCCGTTGCTTTGGAAGGGCGGCGCATTGCCGACCGGCGTTTGATTTACCGACAGGACCTGGAGTGAGTTGCGTGGGCGTCGCCCCGGCACCGAGTGCGCACTAACTGGACACGACCGACCAGCCGTGAGCCCGTCGTTTTGAGTCAGAGGACAGCCGGGTACGGAGGAAGCAACGGAGGCCGCCGAACGATAAGCGAGGAACAAGGCCGCAGGCGGTCGTCTTACTATCAGAGCGTTGGAATAAACAAAGAACACGCTTCTTTGCCCGACAAGCGGGTCGTCTCAACAGGCGACTTGTTGGACCCACGATCGATGTTGGGTGCGACGTGCCGTTCTTGGATGGTGCGATCGATACCGTCGTGAGAATCACCCCTGCGCGATCAGCAACACGCCCACGAACCAGAAACTGCCTGTCACGAAACAAACTCGGTGAGACGCAGAAAACTCAACGAGCACAATGATGGTGCGGCCTCTTAACCGTCACGGCCATATAAAGGTTCGGGCGAACGCAACTGAGAACCGCCTCCTGCTAGTTCTCACTTTTCAGGGATGCACGGCCCGGTCACGGTTTCGAAAGCGCGCCATTTGGAACGACAACGGATTCTAGGTCACCCAGCGCGCTGGTCCTCGCGGGCAGAAGCGCTTTCGGCAGTTGAACACGCTTGAGCTTGGTGAGTTTCCGCAGGGAGGTCAATCCGTCAGCGGAGACGCTTGTCGCGGAAAGGAGATCCATGGTCTCCAGGTTCGGGAAGACCTCGACACACCTGCGCAAGCCCTGGTCGCTGAACCCTGGGCCGAGCGCCAACGACCGGACATAGAGGAGGTTCTGCACTTCGGCCAAATCTTCGTCCGTGAGGCGCGGGTCTGTGAGATATACTTCGGTTTTCTTGTCCAGGGTCATCATCCAGTATTCCTTGACCACCGCCCCCTTGTCGATGAGTCGATTTTTCGATTGCGAGTGTGCCTTTCGTACCGTCTGACCGCAGCCAGCAACAGCGACCAGAGCCGACACGCAAAGCCACCAACGCCAACGACCTTCCCACTCCGTCAGT
>CAZZBK010000106.1:0-4187 GCA_964652155.1 uncultured Planctomycetaceae bacterium
GAGGAGTGGAGGAGTGGAGGAGTGGAGGAGTGGAGGAGTGGAGGAGTGGAGGAGTCACACGTTAGCCGCGACGCATAGCGGAGCGCGGAAAGCCTGCTCACCATTACGCGACGGTTACACACCCCACGGTGCGCCAATGGCTAACTCGCGCTCATTCATCATTCATCATTCATCATTCCGCATTCCGCATTCATCCTTCATCCTTTACTTATGTCATCAACGTCCCCTTCCACCATTTCAGCAGCAGGATCGTGAAGTGGTAGAAGACGGGCGCGGCAAAACAGATCGAGTCGATCCGGTCGAGCACGCCGTAGTGACCTTGGACGAGCGTGCCGTAGTCATGCACGCCGCGATCGCGTTTGATGGCCGACATGACCATGCCGCCGCAAAAGCCGACCGCCGAGGTGACGAGCGACATGAGCGCGGCTTCGAGCGGATTAAAGGGGCTGATCGCGTACAGAGCTGTGCCAAAGAGCGTGGCGCAGGCGATTCCGCCGAGCACCCCTTCCCAGGTTTTGTGGGCATTGATGTTAGGGACGATTGGGTGCTGGCCGATGATTCGCTCGAAGATATAGCTGAAGGCGTCGCCGGAGAGGGTCACGAGCATGAAGAAGAACAGCAGCAGCCGCGAGTCATACGGATGCCCAGCCTCGCCGGCGCTAATCCGCAACTCGAGCAAAGCCGCCGCGTGGCTCAGGCAGTACACGCAAATCATCAGCGCGGCCTGAATCTTGGCGCAGCGCTCCAGGTACCGCTTGTGATCGCCAGCCAGGGCAATGCGCGCCGGAATGAACAAATAGGCGTACACGGGAATCACGACCGTGAACATTTCGTACTGATTCAAGATGACCAGCGTGTACTGCATGGGCAAGAACAAGATGAAGACCCAAAACAGCGCGCGATGATCGGCGATGCGGGTCGGCGTGAGGGTGATGAACTCGCGCAGGGCCCAAAACGAGAGGATGCCAAAGGCGATCTCGGTCACATGGTTGCCGAGCAGAAACGTCAGGGCCAGCACGGCCATGATGATCCACCAGGCGCGGACGCGGAGGTTGAATTGCTCGACCGCCTTGGGATCGAGCCCCCAGGTGACTTGGCGTTGCAATAGCACGCCGCCGGCAAAGGCCAGCCCCAGCACGAAGAGCACGCTGCCGACCAAAATATAGGTTTCAGGCGCCATCAGCTCATTGATCCTTCAGGCGGCGCACCGCATCGCGGGCTCGTTTAAGAAAATCGTTTTTCGACTCGCCCGTCTCCAGCCACATCGGCGGACCAAACGTCGTGCAGCTCAACAGCGGCACGGGCAGAAACTCGCCGCGCGGCAATACCCGGTTCAGGTTCTCGACATAGACGGGGACCAACTCCAGGTCGGGGCGCTTCTTGGCCAGGTAATACAGCCCGCTCTTGAACTCGTCGAGTTCGGTGCTCGTGTTGCGGTGCCCCTCGGGGAACACGATCAGCGAGTGGGTGTCGCCGATGGCCTGGATCATCAGATCGACCGGGCTCTGGTGGACTTTGATCTGCTTGCGGTCGATCAACAGGGCGTCGAAGACTTGCTGCGACAGGTAGCGACGCACGCGCCCTTTCTCCCAGTAGTCGCGGGCGGCCACCGGTCGGGTCAAAATCCGCACATGCGCCGGCAACAGCGACCAGATCACGAGCGCGTCGAGGTGGCTGGTATGGTTGGCAAAATAGACCCGCTGACAGGTGTCGGGCTGGCAGTCGATCCAGCGCACGCTGGCCCCGCTCAAAAAGCGGGCCAGGCCGGCGAGGAAGGCGCGGGTGAATGTCGCCGCCAAGTCGCGACCGGCACGGCTGCGAACATCAAACTCGACAGATGTTGCTGGAGACACCGACACGCACACGCCTCGAAAAGAGCGACGAACTTGGACTCTCGCGACAATCTGCTAGTATGACACGATCCGCGACGCCTGGGCAGCCCCAGGCCGACGCGCCTTCCCGATCCCTTCCTAATCATTGAACCCATAATCGGTAACGAACGACCCATGAAAATCGAGCCCGTGCTGATCGCCGGTCGCTGGCAAGCGGCCGATTCCCAACAAACGTTCCAGGCCGAGAACCCGGCCACGGCCACCGCGCTGAGCAGCGTCTTTCCGGTGAGCAGTTGGCGCGATTGCGACGCGGCGCTCTCGGCAGCCTCCGAGGCGGCCGCCGTCCTGCGGCAGGTCTCGACCGCCCAGATCGCCGGCTTCTTGCGCCGCTATGCCGAGCGGATCGAGGCCCGCGCCGCCGAGTTGATCGAAACAGCCCATCTGGAGACCGGTCTGCCCAAGAGCCCGCGTCTGACCGACGCTGAAATGCCCCGCACGATCAACCAGCTCCGCCAGGCCGCCGCGGCCGCCGAAGAAGGTTCCTGGGCCATGCCCACGATCGACACGAAGGCCAATATCCGTTCGTACTTGGCCCCCTTGGGGCCCGTGTGTGTCTTCGGCCCCAATAATTTCCCGTTGGCCTTTAATAGCGCGGCGGGGGGCGATTTCGCCGCCGCCCTTGCGGCCGGCAACCCGGTCATTGCCAAAGCCAACTCGTCGCACCCGGCCACGACCCAAAAGCTGGCCGAGGAAGCGCTCCGCGCCCTCGAAGAGACCGGCCTCCCAACCGCCACCGTGCAACTCATCTATCGCACCAGCCACGAAGACGGCGAACGACTCGTGAGCGATCCGCGCGTCGGCGCCACCGGCTACACCGGCAGCCGCAACGCGGGACTCAAACTGAAAACGGCTGCCGATGCCGTCGGCAAACCGATCTATCTTGAGCTCTCTAGCGTCAACCCGGTCGTCGTGCTGCCTGGGGCACTCGCCGAGCGCGGGGCCAAGCTGGCCGAGGAATTTACCGGCAGCTGCCTCATGGGGACCGGCCAGTTCTGCACCAACCCGGGACTTGTGATCCTGCTCGCGGGACCCAACTCCGAGACGTTCATCGCCGACTGTGCGGCACGCTTCACCGCCGCGCCCAACGGCGTGCTGCTGAGCAAGTCGGTGGCCAAGACCCTGGCCTCGGCCGTACAAACCCTCACCGCCGCGGGCGCAAAGTTGCTCGCCGGCGGCACACCGGCCGAGGGAGAAGGCTACCGCTTCCGCAATACGCTGCTGCGGATCGATGGGGCCGGCTTCCTCGCCCATCCGCACGCGCTACAGACCGAGGCGTTTGGCAACGAGTCGTTGTTCGTTGTGGCCCGCGACGCGCAACAGGCCGTGGCGATTCTCAATCAGCTCGAAGGGAACCTGACCGGCTGCGTCTACAGCGACACGCAAGGGAGCGACGACGCAATCTACGATCAACTCGTCCCCTCTTTGCGCAGCAAGGTGGGTCGCCTGCTCAACGACAAGATGCCCACGGGCGTGGCGGTCAGCCCGGCGATGAACCACGGCGGGCCGTTTCCCGCGACCGGTCACCCTGGCTTTACGGCCGTCGGTATCCCCGCCGCCTTGCGTCGCTTTGCGATGCTCGAGTGCTTCGATGGCGTGCGACCGGCCCGGCTGCCGAGTGCGCTGCGCGACAAGAACCCGTCGGGCAAGTTATGGCGCAGCATCGATGGTGCCTGGACGACGGGTGATGTGGGGTAGTGGAGCGGAGGAGAGTAGGCAGTAGGCAGTAGGCAGTAGACAGAGGGCAGTTGTGACGGAGCGCGTGACCTATGCTGCTGTTGATCGATGGCTATAACCTGATCCATGCGGTGGGGATGGGCGGGATCGGCAAAGGGCCGGGACACCTGGAGCGAGCACGTAATCATCTGCTGCGATTTTTGGCCGAGTCGCTCGATGAGACCGAGCGCGGTCAAACGACCGTCGTGTTCGATGCCGTCGACGCGCCCAAGCATCTGCCGGATACCTACGTGCTGCACGGGGTCAACGTGCGGTTTGCGCGGGGGTATCGCGATGCTGATGAGCTGCTCGAAAAGTTGATCCGCGCCGCGAGCAGTCCCAAGCAGCTCACGGTCGTGTCGAGCGATCATCGCGTGCAGGTGGCCGCCCAGCGCCGTCGGGCCACGGCCGTCGACAGCGAACCGTGGTACGAATCGATCGTGGAGCAGCGGAAGAAAAAGTCTGCCGTGGTCGTCGAGCGGGCCGAGGAAGCCAAGCCCACCGCGTCGAGTGACGCCGACGTGGCTTTTTGGACGAACGCGTTCAGCCAGCCGCCGCGCAAAAAGCAGCGGGGGGGGTAAT
>CAZZBK010000106.1:4287-10207 GCA_964652155.1 uncultured Planctomycetaceae bacterium
CGACTTGGCTGGAGTGGTCTCGTCGTGTGGGGGCCAGAGGACGCGCCAGATCAGCGCGCCCAGCAATGGCGTGAGGCCGGCCAGGGCGAGGCCCAACGAGTACGACTTGGATTGATCCACATACGCGCCGAAGCGCTCGTGCAGCGGCGAGGTGGCGGCCCAGGCCAACGCGCCGAGCAAGCCGCTCAATTTGCCTTGATTGCGTTGTGTCAGTTCCTGACTCAACGAGTAGTAGCAGGGAAAGAGCCCCAGCGCGCCCGCCCCAACAAACATCAAGCCCACGATGAGCGCGGGCCCACGCGGCAACATGACCACGAAGCCGCTACAGGCCGTAATCAGGGCGCAGACCATGAACACGCTCCAGCGGGCGCGGTCCAAGCCCCAGCCCCGATTTTTGAGCCACCGCGGCGCCGCGCCGGCGATGATGCAACCCACGTCGGTCGAGACGTAATAGCCGATCAAAAACCACTGGGTGAATTGCCGATCGTAGCCATGCTGATGTTGGAGCAGGCGGGGCAGCCAGGCGCGAAACATCTGCCAGGCGACGTTGATCGCCACGACCACGGCAAACAACACGAGGAACCGCTTCGAGAACACATGATCGATAAAGCGCGTCCGCGGCGCGTCGTGCAACTCGGTCCGCTCGGCCGCCGCGAGGGGTTGCAAATCGTGCTCGCGAATCGAGAGGAGCCAGAGGACGACCCAGACGATGCCGATCGCGCCGATAGCTTGGAACACGGGCCGCCAACTGCCGGGCGCGTCGGTGGTGAAGGCGAGCATGACCAACGGCGCGGCGATGGCCCCGACCGACGCGCCACTTTGCAGGATGCTGTTGCCCAAGCCGCGATCTTGCCGCGCGAGCAATTGCTGCGTGGTCTTGAGCGCGCAGGGCCAGTGTCCCGCCTCGAACAACCCGAGCAGCGTGCGGCAAATGAGCAACGATTCGAGCGAATAGACCAGTCCCGACGCAAAGCCCATCGCCGACCACATGATGAGCACGAATGGATAGAGCCAACGGACCGAGACCCGATCGGCGATGAAGCCGAACAGGAGCGCCCCGGCCGCGAAGGCGTAGCCGAACCAGGTTTCGAGCTTGCCGTAGTCCTGTTCGCTGAGGCTGAACTCGACCTTGATCTGCTCCGAGGCCGCGTTGAGGGTCACGCGGTCCATGTAGTTGAGCATCGTGGCCAGCAGCAGCAAGCCGCAGATGTACCAGGTCCAATTCCGGCTGCGCGGCGGTGTTGGTGTCGTGTCGTGCATTAGCCGTTCCACGACTTGCCATCCCAGGCAATGACCCGATTGAGCATGCTGACGGCGTCTTGCGTGAAGACCTTGAAGATCGATTCGCCCTTCTCGGCCGTGGCATGGCGCGGATCGCCAATGTGGCCGGGCACAGTGCGGTCCTTGGTGATCCAGCCGCGCGAGGCAGGCTGGAACGGATTGCCCCACTCGACCGGCTGGGTCGAGGCGAGGTCACGCACCAACTCGGGCCGAATGCGGAGCATCATCGAGGTCTCCCACTCGCAGGCGTGACCCATCTGCTGTTGCTTGATGCTCGGGTCGACCTCATGCGGCTTGCCGCCGAGCAACCAGTACGTGGCGAACAACAGCAGCAAGTCGCTCCGCTCGCGATAGCGCTGTCGGGCCTCGAACACGGCTTGCTGGCCGGGGACGTGATTGCCGCCGTGGCCATTGAGGAACACGATCCTGCGGAAGCCGTGGGTGACAAAGTTATCGATCAGTCCGTTGAGCAGATCGAGGTACAATCGCGGCGCGGCCGAGAGCGTACCGGCGAAATCCATGTGATGATCGGAGTTGCCCAGCCAGGTGAGGGGCGCGAACAGCACGCGATCCTGCAGCTGCTCGGACGTGCGGCGGACGACCTCGCCCAGCAAGAGGCTGTCGGTAAACACGGGCATGTGATGGCCATGTTGTTCCAGAGCCGCGACGGGAATTACGACGGGGGTGTCTTTCGAGAGCTTGGCGACCAAGGGCCAAGTCAGATCGGTCAATTGCATGGAGGGTGCTCCGGCTGGGTGGGGGGCGAGTATCGCGGAACGGTGATTATCACCCGACAGGCCAAGGTACGGCAAGATTTCACGTGGGAAGAATTTAGGGGCGCGCGCCAAGCCCGCTGGAGCCCGTCGTCCCGGTGCGTCGATAAACTCGTCGGAAGAGCCAGCCTTTGTCCCCCCCAGACTCACCGAGAACGAGGACCTGCGATGACCGCCGCTGCCACGACATCGAGCGAAGGTTTGCTAATATTGGGTCTGGCGCTCGTGGTGGTGATGCTCGCCAGCGTCGCCCGGGGAATTTACGCCCGGTACACGCAATTGCTTGCCGAGCGGAACGAATTGCAACCATCGCTGGTGCTTGCGCCGAGCGATCGTCAGCGGTGGCTGCAAAAGCTGCGGGCTCGGGCGATTGAAACCGCTCGTGAACGCCGCGCCGGCTAGATGATTTGGCGTTGAGCGTCGTTCGCGGTAAGATGTGCGTATCGTGACGACGGCAGCGATCGCGCAAACTTCGCCCCCGTCGCTCCAGCCGGTCGCGACATTTTCCTCCGGGGGGACTCCAGCCATGAGCGGCGACCGCGCAGTGCAGATTGCTCAACAATTGGAACAGGACATTCTCAGCGGCAAGTTGGTGCCGGGCGAGCGATTGCCCCCGGAACGCGACTTGGTCGAGCAGTTGGGCGTAAGCCGCAGCGTGGTTCGCGAGGCGCTCAACCGCCTGCAAAGCGTCGGGCTGGTCCGTAGCGTGCAAGGGTCCGGTACCCGAGTGAGCGAGCCGGACGATCGGCCGTTGGTGGTCGGTTATCGACGCTTGCTGCAACTGGGCAAAATCCGCCCGCAGGACATGAGTGCCGTGCGGCTGCCGCTTGAAACAACCATTGCCTCGCTGGCGGCTGAGCGGCGCACTGACAAACACCTTGAACAGCTCACCAAGACCCTGGCCGTATTGGGCTCGTCCGCGAGCACGCTTGAGCAGCGCGTCGAAGCCGACCTCGAGTTCCATGCCTGTTTGGCCGAGGCGAGCGGCAACCCGATTTTTCACATCATCCTGCATCCCATTTACGAGCTGTTGCGAGAAACGCGCGAAATGACCATCGGCACGTTCGGGGCCGACTCGGCCTTGCATCATCACACGCACATCCTCAGTGCCGTGCGCGACCGTGACAGCGCGCGAGCCGCCGACGCCATGCGCGCGCATCTGCAAGCCAGTCAAGAACACCTCACGCAACTCGCCGAGCAACCGGGAGCGTAAGCCTTATGATGATGGCCATCGTAACGCGCTCCGCGAGCGCGGCTAACGCGACTGACTCACTCCAGTCTCCGGTCTCCCGTCTCGCCCCTTCCCATGCCTGCTGACTGCATTTACCTCGATCATCATGCCACCACACCGGTCGACCCGCGGGTCGTCGCGGCCATGATGCCTTACTGGACCGAGCAGTTTGGCAACCCGGGGAGCGTCAATCATCCGTATGGTTGGGAGGCCCGGGACGCCGTGAACGCGGCCCGCGAGACGATTGCCCGGGCGATGGGTGCCGTGCCGCGCGAGATTGTTTTTACGAGTGGAGCCACCGAGAGCAATAATCTCGCGCTGCGTGGCGCGGCCGAGCGGTATGCCAAGCGCGGCCGGCATCTGATCAGCGTCACGACCGAGCACAAGTCGATCCTCGACCCGCTCGAACGTTTATCGCGCCGCGGCCATGAGGTGACGCTGCTCGACGTGACGCCGCACGGCGCCGAGCGCGCCGGCTGGCTCGATCCGCAGCGCGTCGCCGAGGCGCTGCGCGACGACACCGTGCTGGTGTCGGTCATGCTCGCCAACAATGAGATCGGCGTGATCCAATCGCTCGCCGAGATTGCCGAGTTGTGTCGAGCGCGTGGGGCGCTGCTGCACTGCGACGCGACGCAGGCGGTGGGCAAGATTCCCTTCGATGTCGTGGGGCTCGGCGTCGACCTGCTGAGTTTTTCGGCGCACAAGCTGTATGGTCCCAAGGGGGTCGGCGCTCTGTTCGTGCGACGCAGCGGCGTGCCGGTCCGGTTGACGGCCCAGATCGACGGTGGCGGACAAGAAGGGGGCCTGCGCAGCGGCACGCTCAACGTGAGCGGCATTGTCGGATTCGCCTCGGCCGTGCAGATCGCCAGCGCGGAAATGCATGACGAGGCGGAACGGCTACGCGCGTTGCGCGCGCGACTGTATCAAGGACTGCTCCGTTCGGTCGATGGCGTCACGCTCAACGGCCCACGGCTTGAGAGGCCCGAGTGGCGGCTCGCGGGCAACTTGAATCTCAGCTTCGCGGCGGTCGACGGCGAAGCGTTGATGATGGCGATGAAGACCGTGGCCGTGAGCAGCGGCAGTGCTTGCACGTCGGCCAACCCTGAGCCCAGTCATGTGTTGCGCGCCTTGGGGCTCGACAGCGACCGGACCCGGGCCAGCCTGCGATTTGGGTTGGGACGATTTAACACCGAGGCCGAGATCGAAGCGACGATTGACGTGGTGACGCGGGCTGTTCGGTCGCTCCGCCGTCTAGGGGGGGGCACTTAGGTCGAGTGGCCGGCATTTTCCGCTCGCCCTTTGCCTGTTGAGTCCGAGGGGGTATAATTTCCACAGCAAGAGTTGTCAAAAATCATTTTTCCGTGGGAGCACGTGACGAACATGGCCATCACTCTGACCGAACGGGCCGCACTTGAAGTGAAGAAGGTGATCGAAGATCAAAAGCTGCAAGCGGGCACGGTGCTGCGCGTGGGCGTGGCTGGCGGCGGCTGCAGCGGTTTCCAATACAGTCTCGGTTTTGATCAGAGCTTCGACGAAAAGCTCGACAAGAAGTACGAGTATCATGGCGTGACCGTGGTGGTCGACAAGAAGAGCGAACTGTACCTCGACGGCACGAAGGTCGACTTCTACGAAGGGCTCGAAAAGCGTGGTTTCACGTTCGAGAATCCGAATGCCGTGAAGTCCTGCGGCTGCGGCAGTTCGTTCTCGGCCTAACCGATACCATGGCAACCGTCGGTTGCGAAAGCCTGGACATCCCATGCCCCGGCGGCCTCAGTTCCGGTCGTCGGGGCATTTTGCTGCGCCCACAATTCTGCTTGTGTCATTCATCGCAATTGGCTTATACTTGCATCGCTCAATGAGCTGGATTCCGCCTACCTATTTCTTTCCTTCGGAGGGTCGCAATGACTCGATACCTGTTTGCCGTGGTGTTGTTGAGCGCGTCGTTCGCCGTGGCCGATGAGCCGGCCAAGGTCGAGAAGAAAGTCGACGTCAACAAGGCCGCTCCGGAATTTAAGATCAAGGACTCCAAAGGAAACGAGATCAATTTAGCTGAGCTGACGGCCAAGGGCCCTGTGCTCGTGCGTCTGACCTGTGGCTGCACCGGTTGCGACAAAGAGTTGGCCTACTTCCAAGAGTTGCACAAGGCGTATGAAGGCAAAGGGCTGACCAGCTTGGCTGTGTTCCGCGAACCCGACAGCAAGGTGGCCAAGTACGTCGAAGACAAGAAGCTCAACATGCTCTACGCTGTCGACAGCAAGGGAGATAGCTGGAAGGTGTTCGACACCAAGACAATGCCGACCAACATCCTGATCGACAAGGGGGGCAAGATCGTCTCGATCGCCGCAGGTTGCGACCCCAGCGGACTGCTGGCCAACCGCGTGAGCGAGAAGGTCGCCGGCTTGGTCGGTGGCGAGAAGGTCGACGTGAAGGCCAAGGTTACCGCTCAGAAGTAACCTGAGCAGCCCAGGCCCATCACAAAAGAACCACACGAGCCGCTCTTTGCCCAGGCATTGAGCGGCTCGTTTTTTTTGTGCCGTTCGCTATGGTCGAACGTTGTTTAATCGCATGATTCGTTGCGATAAATAATCGCCTGCTTCGTGGCGATTAAAAAAACGTGGCGATTAAAAAACGAGGC
>CAZZBK010000106.1:10307-21806 GCA_964652155.1 uncultured Planctomycetaceae bacterium
GGCGATTAAAAAACGAGGCCGGGAACCGCGGTCGACCCTGCAGCCCTTCTCCCCTTTTAAGGAAGGGAACGATCTGACCGCGGCCCCTGCCCCTCCCGGCACCATGAGAATCATCTCGCTAGCCGGACGAGTGTTCATGGACTGAGCCTGAACACTTGCCACACACCGTGGTGGATATGTATCGAGGATAACTCCCCTCGCGCGGCAATCTACTCCCGTAATTGCGGGATGGCTTATTGAATCCGTTTAGAACAAGCTGTTACGGGGCGGCAGGGTGCGAGGCCAGCGTTGACTCACGGCGCGACGAGCGGAATTCGCTCGTTGCGGCTCTAGACAACGTGCTCGCGCACTCCGTACATTTCGGCCACAAAGCTCGCGCGAACTCCCACCTGCCAACTTCGTTCGCGCGATCAAGACTGGGCACAGTTCGACTTCCTCACGGGCAATACGATGCACAATGAGCACGAAGAAATTTCGTCCTTGGATCTCACGGACGTCATTCAGATTTTGCAGCTCTTTAGCGCCGCCGCCGATCCGGCCTCGACCGCGACGATCGCCGAACGCAAGCGGCGCGTGCTGGAGGGGCTCGCCGCGCTGATCCAGGCCGATGTTTGGATCTGGACCACGGGCGTCACGCAGGGAGACGAGCTAACCCGCGACGCGATGGCCACGAGCATGATTGACGGCGGCTGGAAGAACGACCAGGAACGGATGATCGTGCTCGGCCTGCTGACCGATTCGAATCTGACCCCCAAGCTGCAAGGGGGCATCATCAACTTGTTCGCGGCGGGTCAACCCATCACCGTCGGCATCGATCAGGCTGTCCATCCCCAGCACGCCGCGGAAGCCTTGCAGATCTGGTCCCAGACGGGGCTCGGAGACGGCCTGCTGAGCGTCTATCCGCTGGCCGCGAATATCTATAGCGCCTCGGGGTTCCATCGCCGCCAGGGGCGGCCCAGCTTCTCGCCGCGCGAACGGGCCCTTGTGCATCTCGTCTTCGGACAGGTCCACTGGCTGCATCGGTACGGGCTGGCCATCTCGGCCGGGGATACGGTGCTCGACCTCTCGCCCCGGCAGCGACAGGTGCTGCTGCTGTTGTTGGCCGGCGACAGTCCCAAGCGGATTGCCAACAAGATGAGCCTCAGCGAGCACACGATCGGCGACTACGTGAAGCAGATCTATCGCCACTTCAAAGTCACCACGCGCGGCGAGTTGTTCGCGCAGTTCATCACCGGCGGACATGCCACGTAGTGCGCGCGATTGACCTTACCGCGGCGGGTCGAGGATCACCGGAAAGGTCTGCTCCTTGCCGGCGCGCTGCACCTTCACGGGCACCTTGTCGCCCGCCTTGTACTTGCGCAGGGCGTTGTCAAAGTCCTCGAGGTTCCCAATGCGGCTCTCACCCAAACCAATAATGATGTCGCCGCTCTTGAGGCCCCCCTTCTCGGCCGGCGAGTCTTTCGTGACCCCCATCAGCGCGTAGCCGGGCTTCTCCTGGGCAAAATCCGGGATGCTGCCAAAGTACGGCCGCGCGCCGCTCTTGGCTTGCTGCGAACCGCTGGCGCGCTTCGTCTCGACATACGTGGTCCCCTCGGCGAGCGACGCCACGCGCCAGGCACAGTCGGCCACGAACGAACCGATGCGGGCCATCCCTTCAATGTTCAGCTTGTCGGTGTCGTCGGTCGGGCGATGGTAGTCGGGGTGCGTGCCCGTGAAGAAGTGCATCACCGGCACCTTTTGAGCATAAAACGAGGCGTGATCGCTGGGGCCGAAGCCGCCCGACTGCTTGGTGAACTTGAAGGCGTAACGCTTGTTGAGTTCGTCGACGAGCGCCTCGAACTGCTTGGCCGTGTCGAATCCGTGCACGATGAGCTTGTTGTCGTTGAGTCGGCCCACCATGTCCATGTTGAGCATGGCGATCGTTTTGTTGAGCGGGTAGAGGGGCTCCTTGCAATAGCGGGCGCTGCCGATGAGCCCGCGCTCCTCGCCGGTGAAGGTGATGAACACGATGCGGCGGGACGGTTTTTGGCCCCGATCGACGAGTTGCCGCGCGACTTCGAGCAGCGTGGCCGTGCCGGAGCCGTTGTCGTCGGCCCCGTTGTGAATTTCTTTCTGGTTGGGCACGAACGACCCTTCGCCGCCAAAACCGAGGTGATCGTAATGCGCGCCGATGACGACGGTCTCGTCGGCCTTGGGCCCTTCCCCTTCCAGGACCGCGACGACGTTTTTCACCGCGGCGTCGATCCGCTTGACGCTGATCTCCCCTTCGATGCGACACCCTTTCAGTTCGCGGCTCCAGGGGACGAGCGTCTGCTCGATTTGGTATTCGATCTCGGAGAGGTCGCGGCCGGTGGCCAGTTGCACCATGCCGTCGAGCGTGGCGCGGCGCATGTGCATGACCGGGATGCGGGTCGACTCGCCGCCGGGCCCCGCCCCGCGAAAGGCCACCAGCGGATCGCGCTCATCCTGCCATGCCTTGTGATACTGGGCGATTTGCTTCACATGATCGGCGACATCCTTTTGGTATTTCGTGGTTTGCTCGGCGGTCGCTTCTTTGATCGCTCGATAGGCTTGCTCGGTCTTGACCAACTCGTCGACCGCCGTGTCGAGACGTTTCTTGGCCTGGGCCAATCGGTCTTTGATCTCATATTCGTCGGTGATGAAAATCACGGCCGCCGCGCCATGCTCGTAAGCGTTGGAAATTTTGCGTACGTAAGGCGCGTACATCGACGGCTGCGTGCCGTTGAACTTGCTTTGTGGGTTGGCCTGGTCCGGCTCGTGCCGCATGACAATCACGGCCTTGTCTTTGACGTCGATGCCCTCATAGTCGTCGTACTTCTCGTCCTTGGCCGAGATGCCGTAGCCGACGATCACCAGCGGCAGCGAGAACTTGCCCGACGCGCCCAGCGAGAGCGGATTGAAATCTTCGCCCAACTTGAGCGGCCGAACGAACTCCTCCGCGTTCGCGCCGGGCTTGAAGCCGTGCTCTTTGGGGGCCGCGGGCTTCGCGCCGCCGTGGGGGTCGCCATGCGGGTTGGCCGCGTGTGGGTTCGCCGCCTCGACACTTTTGGCGGCGGCCGTTTTTTTATCGCCCGCTTTTTTCTCCGCCGGCTTGTCGCTCGGGGCAGGCTCTTTCTTATCGGCGGCGGGTTTCTTGGCGGGCTCTTGTTTCGGAGCAGGCATGACCAGCGTCGCCGTGTTGACCGAGCCCAACTCGGCGCCCGTGTTCATCGTGAATTTCTGAAACGGCGTCCCCTCGTACAGATCGGTTTTCAGCCCCAGGGCCTTGAACCGCGCGGCGATGTAATCGGCGGCCCGATTGAGCCCCTCGGTCCCCACGCCACGCCCTTCTTGAGCGTCGTCGGCAAGGAACTTGGCCGACTCGACAAGCCGATCACGGCTCTCGACGCTCGACGTGAAGGTTTCCTCGGCCAGAGCCACCAGCCCCCAGCAGGAAAGCACCACCGAGAGTGGGCCAACGATGCGCACACCAAATCGCAACATAAAAGCAAATCCGTGGAGGGAGGGTTGTGGGGCGGGACGACTTCCGGGGGCCACCGTTGAACGAATGCATCGCGTGGCGCTCTCCAAGAGCCTATCCGAGAACCCCTGTCGATGGCAAACAGGGTGCTAACAAGAAACGGTATTCTCCAAGCCGGCGGCTCTGCCGCCGAAAATTACGGCGACGGAGTCGCCGGCTCGGGGAATCGATTTCGTTCGACTGCGATGATTTGACGATGGCCCATCACGGTATGTGTATCTTCCATTCGCCCTGCCCTGGCCGCAAGTCGCTCTTGCTCTAACTGCCGTCGAGAGTGTATTTTACGCACTGAAAAGGACCTTTCTTGGGGACCGGCGCGACGTCCTTTGTATCGACGCCGACCGCATGAGGTCACGGTTGACGCTTACCCCACCCCGATGTTTCGAGGCTCCGACGTTCGCCTATGCTCACGGTCAAATTGCCCGACGGAAGTAGCAAACAATTCTCTTCGCCTGTTCGACCGATCGATGTGGCCGCCGAAATCGGCCCTCGACTGGCTCAGGCCACGCTGGCGGCGACGGTCGACGGCAAGCTGGTCGGCTTCGACACGCTGCTCCCCGCCGACGGCGAAGTCGCCTTGCGGCTGCTCACCAAGAAAGATGCCGAGACGCTCGGCGTCATGCGGCACTCGTGCGCGCACATCATGGCTCGGGCCGTGATGCGGCTCTTCGGCGGCGTGCAACTCGCGTTCGGTCCGACGATCGAGCACGGGTTCTACTACGACATGGCGCTCGACCGCCCGCTCACCGAAGAGGACTTCCCGGCGATCGAGGCCGAGATGAAAAAGATCATCGCGCTCGACGAGCCGTTCGAGCGACTCGAGCAACCGCGCGACAAGGCGGCCGAGATCTGCGCTGATCTGGGCCAGCAGCTCAAGGTCGAGCACATTCAGACCGGCCTGGCCGAGCACTCGACCGTGTCGTTCTACCGACAGGGCGAATTTCTCGATCTGTGCCGCGGACCGCACGTTCCCAAGGCCAGCGCCATTGGCGCGTTCAAAATGCTGAGCGTGGCCGGCGCGTACTGGAAGGGAGACGCCTCGCGGCAGCAGTTGCAGCGGCTCTATGGTACCGCCTGGTTCGAGCAGAAGGATCTCGACGCCTATCTCAAACAGGTCGAAGAGGCCAAGCGCCGCGATCATCGCGTGCTCGGCCGGCAGCTTGAGCTTTTTGCCACCGACAACCGCGTGGGCCCCGGGTTGGTGCTGTGGCTGCCGCGCGGCGCGATGGTCCGCAACCTGCTCGAGGGGTTCGTCCGCGATGAGCTGTTCCGCCGCGGTTACGATCCGGTGTACACACCCAACATCGGCAAGGTGGACCTGTACAAGATCTCGGGTCACTACCCCTATTACGCGGCCAGTCAGTTCAAGCCGATCGACATGGAGGACGGCGAGCAGTACTTGCTCAAGCCGATGAACTGCCCCCATCACATCACGATTTATCAGTCGAAGCCGCGCAGCTACCGTGAGCTGCCGGTGCGGCTGGCCGAGTTTGGCACGGTGTACCGGTACGAGAAATCGGGTGAACTCGGCGGCATGACCCGCGTGCGTGGGTTCACGCAGGACGACGCGCATCTGTTTTGCACCGAGGATCAGGTCGAGGACGAGTTTCGCGGCTGCATCGAGATGACTCAGTTCGTGCTCAAAACGCTGGGGCTGACCGACTACCGCGTGCGGCTCGGCTTTCGCGACCCTGACAGCTCGAAGTACGTGGGGGGCAAAGAGCGTTGGGATCGGGCCGAGCATGCCCTGACGAGCGTCTGCAAGAACCTGGGGATCGACGCCGAGCCCGAGCCGGGCGAGGCCGCGTTCTATGGTCCCAAGGCCGACTTTGTGATCCGCGATTGCATTGGTCGCGAGTGGCAACTGGGGACGGTGCAGCTGGATTACAATTTGCCGAGCCGCGAGCGATTCGGCCTCGAGTACGTCGGCGCCGACAACCAAGCCCATCAGCCGGTGATGATCCACCGCGCGCCGTTGGGCTCGTTCGAGCGGTTCATGGGGGTGCTTATCGAGCACTTTGCCGGCGCGTTCCCGCTGTGGCTTGCTCCCGAGCAGTGCCGCGTGCTGGTCGTGAGCGAGAAGTTCGAGGCGTTTGCCCGGCAGGTCGAAATGCGGTTCCGCGCCGCGGGCTTCCGGGTGACCGGCGACTACCGGCCGGAAAAGATCGGCGCGAAGATTCGCGACGCGCAGCTGCGGCTCGTGCCGTACATGCTGGTCGTCGGCGGTCGCGAGCAGGATGAAGATTCGGTGAGCGTGCGCGATCGCATCGCGGGGGACATTGGCATGATGAAAGTCGACGCGGCGCTGGCCAAGTTGCAAGCCGAAGTCGCCGCGCGAACCATCCGCCAGGCGTTCACCGGCGGCGTGAATCTCTCGGGCTCGCAACAAGGCGAGGCGAACGAATACTAACCCCAAACGCCTTGTGCCGCCGCGCGGTGCACGAAGGCCCCCCAACATTTTTTCATCGAGATAAGTTGACTTGATCCAAAGCACACGATCATATTACGTCAATCGCTCGTCGACGGGCGGACGTTTCCATTCACTCCTGGAGGATAATAGCCATCGAAAAGTCGCATCGGATTAACGAGCAGATCCGCATTTCTCCCATCCGCGTCATTGGCGCCGACGGTGCTCAGTTGGGCATCATCCCCACCGACCAAGCCATGAGCCAAGCGCGCGATCTGGAACTCGACCTGGTCGAGGTCGCTCCCAACGAACGACCGCCGGTCTGTCGGATCATGGACTTCGGCAAGTTCAAGTACCAACTGAACAAAAAGGCCAGCAAGAACCAGCACCATCAGCAAAAGATCAAGGAGATTCGCGTTCGTCCCAAGACCGACGAGCACGATATCGAGGTCAAGGTGCGGCACGCCCGTGAGTTTTTGGAGCACAAAGACAAGGTAATTGTCTCGGTCGTGTTCCGTGGTCGCGAGCTGGCCCATATTGAAGAAGGGCGCAAGGTCGCCCAGCAGGTGATCGACAGCTTGGCCGACATTGGCAAGCTCGAGTCCCCCCCCAGCCAACAAGGCAAGCGGATCATTGCCGTGCTCGCGCCTAGGTAAGGGCGTGTGATCGGCCCCGCCGCTGCTTTCCCGCCGCGCTTGGTTCGCTGTTGTTTGTCACTCCCCCCGAGGACCGTCGCTTGTCCCTCGGTCGTTGGAGTCCGCGCGCCCTACAGCACACCGCTGAGCCCGTTTGGGGCATTTCAGCGCGCGGCCTGAGGGGTCGTCGCGATCATTGCCTCGGCTTTGGGAGCCTCTCCTCCAGCTGAAATGTGCGTGGGGGGACCGTCCCAATTTGCTGCGCAGACTTCGCAAAAATGGGGCAGGCCCCGACGGTTTTACGCGAGGCATTGATCGCGCTGCCGATATTTTGCCTCGGCTGGGCATGTCATTTGCCCCGCTGGTCTCAGGACGCTTCGATCCGAGCTTGGCCCCGCTGGGGGTTGAGCGGTCGAGCGTGTCGCAAACGCATCATGGTTTATGGAGTGCGGCATCAATGAACGCGTCTGCCTGGATCGGCGTGGGGGTGGGAGTGCTGGCGGTGCTGTTCGCCGCCGGAATCACGATTGGGGCGGTCAAGCTGGCTCGCAAGGGGATGCGCAGCCCGGCCACGCCCGGCGCCACGCCGGTCAGTAAACGTGAATTGGTCAAGCTGCTGTTGCGTCTCAATCAACCGCAGCACCCCTTTCGCGTCGCGCCAGCCACCGAGACCGACGTGACCGTTGAATGGCAAGTGGTCGATGCCAAGTGGATCGAGATCCTCGGCCGCGCGTCGTCGCAGATGAAGTACAACGCCTGGGTGCTCGTCGACGAGGCGACGCAAACCGTCAAGTACTGTGAGCAACTGCGCGAGGCCAGCGTGGTCGCCGGCGGGGGCAGCGCGTTTGCCGAGAGCCACTCCACGCGCGGGTTCGAGATGTGGGGACGACGCGCCTCGCGCCGCTGGGGTGTGCGCGGCGACTTCAGCGTCGGCGAGGTGCTCAACTACGACTTCACGCCGTCCGACGTAAAAGACCTCGTGCGGCAGATCGTCAACGACCACGGCTGGAATTTTCAGATCGTGCTGCTCAAGCGGCACGCGCAATACGCCTGACCGCCAGTCATCCGCCGCTGAGCCGCTGCCAGGTCCAGTATAGGGCCAGCAGCGCGATCGCGCTCGACGCTGGAATGACCACCCACGAGCGATACCAGGCTCGCTGTTGGAACCACCCCACGGCCAGCCATGCCAGTGCGATCACGGCGAGTTGCCCCAACTCGACCCCCACGTTGAAGCTGACGAGCGCCGCGACGAAGCGATCGGCCGACATGCCCGCCTCGGTCAATACGCCGGCAAAGCCCAGGCCGTGCAGCAAGCCGAACGCGAACACGATCAAGAGCCGCCAGCGATGCAACTCGCTCGTCAGGATGTTCTCGATGGCCACCACCACGATCGACAGCGCGATCAGCGGCTCAACCACTTGCGGCGACAGGCGGACGATGTCCAGCATCGAGAGCGCCAGCGTGACCGAGTGCGCCAGCGTGAACGCCGTCACTTGCCACAGCAGCGGCTTGAGTCGCGGGCTCAACAGGAACAAGCCCAGCACGAATAGAATATGATCCAAGCCCTTGGGCACAATGTGCTCGAAACCGAGCCGCAGAAAGTGCAGCAAGACATTTTCGCCGTGCAGCGGAATCTCGGGCGTGGTTTGCTCTTCGCCCACACTGTAGAGCAGCGCGGTGTCGTCGGCCCGCTGGACGGTCAGGGCAACCTGACCTAAATCGAGCGGCAGACGGAGCATGACCTGCTGGGCCCCCCTCGGAGCGCGGCCCAGCACCAGCACGACCCGTGGCGGTCGGAAGCCGTCGCGCAGTTCATCGCTGCGCAGCTTCTTTGCGTCCGGAAACTCGACCAAGAGCGGCTCGACTTCCTGGCCATCGAACCAAATTTTGAGCCGCCGTTGAAAGACGCTGCGTGCTTCGCCGATCCAGCGATTGAGTTTCTCGTCGCTGAGTTCGCGGAGCTCTTGTTCCAGTTCCTCGCCGAGCATCCCCGGCGGAGCTTGCATTACGCAGGCCGCGACATCGAACGTACAGTACAACTGATACGTGTCGTCGCTGGCGAGCACGAGCGTCGCCCGGGACGCATGGCCCGGATGGGCTAGGCACTCGCCGGGCTGGAACAACCCCCAACCCATCAGCATGGCCACTACGACCAGGTGGCCCGTAGGGAACGCACTCCGTGCGTACCGTTCTTCGCGCTGGATCAAACATGGTACGCACGGAGTGCGTACCCTACGACTACGGCTGCTGGGGCAGATCAGGCTAGTTGCCATGCTCAACAGCCGATTGATTGAAGCGTCGGGCCACGAAGTAAAACGCCACGCTGACGACGAGCATAATCAGGGTGAGCATGCCGAAGTAACTCGCCGGAGACATGAGCTTGTAAAATCGTCCGAGCGGCGCATTGATGAGCAGATTGGCCAAGCTCACCGTCAGCAGCCAACAGGCGGTTACGAATCCCGTCATCGTTTTTGGGGCGGCTGCATAAGCCAACTCCAGGCCAGTGACGGAGATCAGCACCTCGGCCATCGTCAGCACCAAAAACGCGGCAATTTGCCACCAGACCGACACCTTGGCCTCGGGCGACGCGATCAGGCCGGTCCAAGCCATCACGGCCATCGTGCCGGCGGTGAGCAAAAAGCCAACCAACATTTTGTCCGTCGCGCGAATCGACCAGCCACGCTGATCCAAGGCTTTGAACATCAAGTTGGCCAGCGGCAACAAGACCATGATGAACACTGGGTTGAACGCTTGAATGGCGTCGGGGGCGATTTCGCGACCGAAGATGGTGCAGTGCATGTAGTCCCGTGCAAAAAACACCCAGGTGCTATGCGACTGATCAAACACCGCCCAAAAGAACATCACCAGCAGAAACAAACCAATGATTCGCCCCAATACTCGTATCTGTTCGGTACGTTCTTCGGGGGTTACGTGTCGATGCGCAATCACCGGTTGCGCGTAGTGTTTTTTGCCCGCGGCGAAAATCGCGAACGCGATGACCATGAGTCCCGCCGGAAAGAGAAACGCCAGCCAGTAACTCTTGAACGAGTCGCGAATTACCGGGACCGCAAGCTGTGAAATCACCGCGCCGACGTTGATGGCGAAATAAAACATCGCAAAGGCGTCGGTCCGCAATTGCGTTTGTCCCGGCCGCTGCTCGTCATACGTCTGCCCCATCAAGGTCGAGATATTCGGCTTGATGACGCCGCTCCCCATCGCCAGCAGGGTCATCGCGATCACGAGACACGCGTAGTTTTCGATCCCCAGGATCACGTGACCCATGATGTACGGCAAAGAAAAGCCCACGATCGTCCAGTATTTGCCCAGGTGATTGTCGGCAATATAGCCACCCAGCAGCGGCAGGAAATACACCCCGGCCATGAATAGGTGCATGACCGTCGTCGCGTCCTGGTCTCCCATTTGCAACTGCTCTGACATATAGCGCGGCAAGATGGTGAGCATGCCGTAGTACGAACACCGCTCGGCGAACTCGCCCCAGAAGAAGAACCAAAACCCCAGCGGGTGGGCGCGGAAAAAACGAGTGATGAACGAACCGGAGGCTGCGGCCGGAGCGGGAGTGTGATTCATCAACGGGCACCTTCGCGAACACGGGGAGCGGACCTGACGACCCGTTTTGTAGTCGTTTCAGCTCACCGGAGCAATCTGAAGTCGCGCCCGCGCGGCGAGGGCCCAAGGGCTGTCGGGCGACAATTCCAAAAATGCCCGCCAATGCACCTCGGCCTCGTCGACGCGCCGCAACTCATCGAGCGTGCGGGCCAAGTGATAGTGCGCGTCTGGGTACTCGCCGTGCGAGGCAAGCGCCCCCTCGAACGCGGCCACCGCCAGCTCACGCTCGCCGCACTCGGCGAGCACGCAGCCCAGGTTGGCTCGGGCCTCGACATAATTCTCGTCCAACTCGACTGCCATGTAGTACCGTTCGCGGGCGGCCGACACGTCGCCGAGCCGATACAACGCCTCGGCCAACTGAAAATTCGTCTCCGCGTCGGGTCCGCCGGCGGCCAACGCTGAGCGGTACCACGCGCAGGCCGCCGACAGCTCGCCTTGCTCCTCGAGTGCATGAGCGGCCGCGATCATCGCCTCGACCGTCTCCGGTTCGTCGAAGACCTCCAGTTCCACGGGCTGCTCGAGCGTCTCGAAGTCGAACCGCAACTGCCCGCCCGGCTCGATCAGGCCGTCTCCCTGGCGCAGCAGCAGGTCTTGCCCCTGCACGATGACCGACAGTTGAGCCAGAGGCCGTTCGACCTCGGGGAGCCAGCGGCGCAATTGGTCGAGCTTTTGCTCGATGGCCCGGGGCGTCATGCCGCCGCTGAGCAGCTCGACAAGCCGTCGGGCGGTGATGACCTCTTGAAAGTCGAAGTACGGCAGCTTGCGGACCTGCCGCACCGGACGAATCAGCCCGCGACGGTGCCAGCGGCGAACAATGGCCAGCGGCACCTTGAGAAGCTCGGCCAGCATGGCGGGGGTGTACAGACGGTGAATCTCGTGCGCGTCGTCGAACAGCCCGAGCTCTTGCCACAGTTGGGTCTCGGTGATGACGCGGGTCTCCCCCTCGTCGATCGCGTGGCGCAGGGGCTCATCGAGCCGGTCGGCCCAGTCGGCGGCGGCCAGCTCTCGCTCGCCGATGACGATCAGCCGCAGGGGGAGCACGAGAGAATCGACGAGCGTGGCCCCCTGTTGGGCGAGCGCCTCGGCCACCTCGCGGCGATTCATGCCCGACAACGGGCCAACGATCGCCACCCGCTCGCCGCGCAGCGATGGCTCGATCTGGGGTTGCTCGATCGGTGAAAGCTCGATATTCATTCGGGTCAATGTCATCGGCCCTGCGGGCGGTGTCAATCGGGTGAGCGTCACCGTTGTGGGTGGCTGGCGGTTTGCGAAGCAAACCCCGGCGAGTG